>CP128857.1:2766387-3073764 GCA_030388725.1 Prodigiosinella aquatilis | reverse complement strand
ATGATGGCGGGATTCTGCATCCTGACCAGTACTGGAGAAATCAGGATTTCAGCACCCGATGCGCCTGCATTTGCCACCGTAATGGAAACGTTACTTCTGGAAAAAATTCACTATATCCAAAACGAACGCTATCGCCGTTCTGCCAACAAACGGGCTGTTGAGATTGCGGAGAAACTTCAGGAGAACAGTGAGAAATGGAAGCAATGGCAACAAAAAGCGAAGGCTGATTCATGAATCCGGCGCTGACGCAACGGCTCGTCAGCATAGCCGCCGCCGCTGACGCAGCCGGACACGGTGAAAAAGAGGCGGTATACCGGGCGGCGTGTGAAGAACTACAGATGTCACGCGCTACCCTGCTGAAAAAGCTTAAAGGGGTACGGATGAGCAGACCACGCAAACAGCGCTCCGATGCCGGTAAAACGACACTGACCCACGATGAGATGCTGACCATCTCCGGGGCGTGGCTGGCATCCCCGCGCCCCGGTAACGGTAAAAAAGGTTACAGCCTGGAGGATATTGTGGACGGATTACGCGATAACGGTCTGATTATTGCTGGTCGAACCGATACTGAGACCGGAGAATTTTTCCCGCTGTCAATTGACGCCATCAGTCGTGCCCTCCGCCAGCATCGTATGCACCCCGACCAGTTGCGGGCACCATCTCCTGCGCTGGAGCTGGCCAGCTTGTACCCAAACCACGTCTGGCAACTGGATGCGTCTATTTGCGTGCTGTATTACCTCAAAAATCCGGCCAAAAAGGCGAAGGGGGATACCGGGCTGCGCGTCATGAGCGCAGCAGAGTTCAACAAAAACAAACCCCGCAACCTTGACCGTATCGTTAATGACCGCGTGTGGTCATTTGAAATCACCGACCACACCACAGGCTGGATTTACGTCGAGTACCGCTTCGGTGGTGAAAGCGCCGTCAACTTTCTGGAGGTAATGATTAATGCCATGCAGGAACGCGGCAGCGCCGACGTACTGCACGGGGTGCCGAAGATCCTGTTTACCGACCCCGGCTCTGCGCTGGTCTCGGCCTCACTGCTCAATATGTGCCGGGCTATGGGCATCCGCACCATTCAGCATAAGGTCCATAACGCCCGTGCCACCGGTTCTGTGGAAAAGGCCCGTGACATCATCGAACGCAAGTTCGAGGGCGGCCTGCGCTTTCTCAGGGTGGATGATATTGATGAACTGAACCGACTGGCGCGTCTCTGGCGCATGAAGTTTAACCGCACGGCGATACACAGCCGCCACAGTATGTCGCGTACCGATGCCTGGTTGAGAATTACCGAAGAACAACTGGTAAAAGCCCCGGCACCTGAAATCTGCAGGGAGCTGGCCATCTCTGCACCTGAAGAACGCACCGTTACCGGCAAGTTGCGCGTACCTTTCAGAGGCAAGGAATACGATGTGTCTGACGTTCCTGGTGTATTCGTCGGTGACAAGGTGCTGGTTGCCCGTAATCCCTGGTCAGATGAGGAGGCCAGAGTCGTTATCATCAATGATGAAGGTTTTGAAACCTTCCACGTTATTAACGCGATACAGAAAGATGAACTCTGGCAGTACAGCACCAGTGCGCCGGTGATTGGTGAGGAGTACCGCCTGTTACCGGAGACCGTTACCCAGACGAATCGCGATGAGGTGGAGCAGCACACCTACGGCACTGCCTGCCGGGAAGAGACAGACGCGGCGAAAAAAGACAAAGCCCTGCCATTCGGTGGTCGCTTCAACCCTTATCTGGATATTGAGCGCGATAATCATCCTGCCTACCTATCGAAGCGCGGACAGGCTTCAGACGTGCGCGGGCCGCGTATTGAGCAGCGTCCGCTGACCCATGTGGAGGCCGCGAAAGCCCTGCGCGAGAAGTTCAGCACTAACGGCCACACCTGGACGCCGGAACATTACCGCCAGTTAACGGCGCAGTACCCGGATGGCGTACCGGAAGCCACGCTGGATGAGGTCATGGTCACCCTGACCACTCCGGCCTGCAACAGCGTTATCAGCATCGTTAACGGTAACTGAGGAGGAAGGCATGCTGGTACTGAAGCAACAACTGAAAGAGGCCCGCATCCCGCAGGCGGTGGTGGCAAGAGCCGTCGCCGTTTCCGAGGCCACGCTGGCCCAGATTGTGAACCATAACGAATGGCCCCGCACCAGTCCGGAAGATGTGCGCCAGCGTCTGGCGTCCTGGCTGGAAAGTCAGGGGATTGATACAGCGAAGAGTTTTGATGCTGCACAGGGCGCTGTCACGCCCCGTACAGCGGGTACTAACGATAAAACCAACCTCAGTGAGGAAGAGAACATGTTACTCAAAAAGCAGGTGTTATTTCCAGCAACCAAAAAAGCGTTTGGCCTTTTCCGTGACCCGTTCGCCGATGAAGCCATGCAGGGCGCGGACGATGTGTTCACCACACCGGATATCCGCTACGTGCGTGAGGCGCTGTTCCAGACCGCCCGCCACGGTGGCTTTCTGGCGGTTATCGGCGAGTCCGGCGCGGGTAAATCCACGCTGCGCCGCGACCTGATTGAACGCGTCAACCGCGAGAACGCGCCGGTGATTGTTATCGAGCCATACATCATCGCCATGGAAGACAACGACGTGAAGGGCAAAACCCTGAAGGCGGCAGCTATCGCCGAGGCCATCATCAGCACCATCGCACCACTGGAGAGCATCAAACGCAGCCAGGACGCCCGCTTCCGCCAGTTGCACCGCGTCCTGAAAGACAGCAGCCAGGCGGGTTTCAGCCACGTTCTGGTGATTGAGGAGGCTCACAGTCTGCCCATCCCGACGCTGAAGCACCTCAAACGCTTCTTTGAGCTGGAGTCCGGTTTTAAACGGTTGCTGTCCATCGTGCTGATTGGCCAGCCGGAGCTGGCAGATAAGCTTTCCGAACGCAACATGGAGGTACGTGAAGTCGTACAGCGCTGCGAGGTGGTTGAACTGCTGCCACTGGACAATAGCCTCGAAGAGTTTCTGACGTTCAAGCTGCAACGCGCCGGTAAGCAGCTGGCCGACGTTATGGACGCCAGCGCGGTGGACGCCATTCGCGCCCGCCTGAGCAATCTGGGCAGCAACCGCAAGAGTCTGGTCAGCCTGCTGTATCCGCTGGCCGTCAGTAACCTGACGATCGCTGCCATGAATCTGGCTGCAGAAATCGGGGTTCCGCAGGTCAACTCCGACGTGGTTAAGGGAGTGTAACAATGAAGGCCATCACTGATATCAACCAACAGCTGCATCATTTGCAGTCTGCCATAACAGCGCTGAATGCCATGAACAGCACAGTTCAGAGCATCATGATTGTAGGCAGTAAGCCCGTTATCCGTATCGCTAAGAACGGTCACTGCCTCCGCCTGCTGGAACAGGGGAAAGCGAGCTATACCCATTTCGGCCACAATGGCTCAGGCCGTTTTCGTCAGGGTTTCTTTGAACTGTATGGCTGCAGGATTACCTGGTCAGAGTCATTACATTAACAATAAGGTGAACAACATGAGCGAAGTAAATAAAGACGAATATATGAAAGACCGTAAAGGTCGTCTGGTGCCGGTTGCGCAGGTGTCCGATTACGATCTGGCGATGGATTCCTTTGTCAAAGAGCAGGTCGCGGCAGCTAAGGTCAAAAGTGCTGACCTCAGCGACTTCAAGCAGCGCGCTTTTGATGAGTGCTATGCCTGGCTTGACCTGGTGGCTGAGAAGTACGGCAGAACACGCGGCGGGGTCAAGGGTAACGTAACATTCAGCAGCTTTGACGGCAGTGAACAAATCACTATCCGTGTGCAGGAAACCCTGACTTTCGGGCCTGAGCTGCAGATAGCCAAAGACCTGATTGACGAGTGCGTCACCGAGTGGTCTGAAGGCGCGAACGCTAATCTGCGGGCCATCATCGGTGATGCCTTCCAGGTTGATAAAGAGGGTCAGCTTAACACCGGGCGTATTCTTTCCCTGCGCCGGGTCAAAATTCAGGACGAACGCTGGAACCGGGCGATGGAGGCGATATCGGAATCACTGCAGGTAGCCATGTCCAAAACCTATATTAATTTTCGAGAGAAAAACAAACACGGGAAGCTAATTAATATCCCGTTAGATATCGCTGCCATTTAATTTTAATTCAATTTCTTTTTATTTCGGCGTCAGCGCCGTGGGTTTCTGCACGCCGAAAACAGCTTTGAGGAATTAAACATGTCCATCAAATGTACCAACTGCCAGAAAGGCATTACCACCATGAAGTTCAGCGAGGCCAGCGTCATTACCTCCGGTAAATACCGTGTCCCTGCGGTTCTCGTCACGCTGGTATGCCCTCACTGCAGCCAGCATTACTACGTGGAAGTCCCTGCCATGGAGTTCATCCCCTGCGAGGCGAAACAATGAAAGGCATGAAATTATATAACCGCTCCACTATATACGGTCTGGCCCTGAAAACCTTTGGCCCTGAAGCACAGGCTCTGAAGCTGATGGAAGAAGCCGCCGAACTGGCTGACGTTGAAATCATGATTGAACAGTTCCGCCTCAACGGAATGGGCCTGATGATTGACTATCATAAGCAGCAAAAGCTGGAACGCCTCGCCGAACGTCTGGGGGTGACTTATGCAGCAGAATAATGAAAAGGTGCTGGAGAAGTTAAAAAAACTGCTGGCGCTGGCCAAATCCGACAATCCCCATGAAGCTGCGCTGGCCCTGCAACGCGCCCAGAAGCTGATGCAGGCCTATAACATCACTCAGGCTGACCTCGCACTCAGTGATATTGATGAAAGCATCAGTCGCTACTGGGCCGCAGGCAGCGTTAATCCCCCGCGCTATATGCTGGGACTGCTGGACATCATCCAGACGGCATTTGGGGTTAAGTCTATTATTCACTCTGGTTTTAATCCCGGCGTAGGTTTTTACGGTAATAAAGACCGTGTCGAACTGTCCTCATACACATGGGAGGTGCTGGCCAGACAATTAATAGCGGCACGTAAAAGCTATATCGGCCAGCAGAATAAAAGGATCAAGAACAAAACCAAAACCAGCCGTGGTGACAAATTTGCCGAAGGCTGGGTTCTGGCCGTGCGCAGCGAAGTTCATTTATTTGCTATGTCCCGCGAGGAACGGGAGCTGGCTAAACTCTGGCTTGAGCAGAAATACCCGGAATCAGGTACAACCATGGGCCGTGAAGCCGGGAAATCACGTGACGCAGACATGTCCCGCCACCTTGGCTACAGAGAAGGCGAGAACATCAGGCTGCACCAGCCAGTAAACGGACATGAACAGCGGAAACTGGGGGGGAAGTGATGATGTTATTTCGCAAGAAGAAAGAGTCAAAACCTTGCCGTACAACTGTCAAATACCTTTTTGCTCGCGCCTTTTTTAAGAATGTCAGGCCGGGAATTCAAATTGGCGTTATCGCCGGGCGCGAACAGGTAAAAATTTACATGTCAGGTGCATGGTGGAATAACAACCCAATTATTACGGCCCGTAACATTCATATTAACTGGGGCGGGATTCATTATGATCGCTGAAACAATTGTTTGTGCCTTGTTCTGGTATGGTTTTGTGGGCTGGTGTACTGCTGAATTGCACCGGCGCTCTGGGTTTTATTCACGTTACACCGGAGCCAGTCATTGGATCAGTTGGGCCGTTATGTTCCTGTGCTGGCCTGTAGCGCTTCCTTTATATGTCGATTATATCGGTGGCGCAGGTAGAAGGAGCTGCGATGATGACTAAACAGCGTCTTATTCAACTCATCCATATTGCCCGCAGCGACCTCCAGATGGATGAAGATACCTACCGCCAGATGCTGCAGGGGTTAACCGGTACGGCTTCAACCAAAGGGATGGATCTTCCGCAGCTAACCAAAGTTCTGGAGTCCATGAAAAAGAAAGGATTCAGGGTTAAGCCTGCCGGAAACGCCAAAACCGGTATTGCGCTGGATAACCATCCACAGTCCCGCAAAATACGCGCTCTCTGGCTGGATATGGCTGCGGCGGGCGTTATCCGTGACAGTTCTGAACTCTCGCTGGCACGTTGGGTGAAACGGGAAACCGGTGTTGACGGATTGTGCTGGCTGAATTCGGAACAGGCCAGCAGTGTTATTGAGAAGCTCAAAAAGTGGCATTACCGGACAACGGGGAAACGATCATGAGCGACTATAGCCAGTTTCGCAGTAAGGGGCCTGAATTGCTGGTTGAACTTGCCCAGCATACCGCTACAACGGTGCGTGAAATCATCGTGATTGACGTCGCAGTGGCTGACCAAATCGGCGAGGCAGTAGCCAACCGCATGATGCAGGTCTGGGGCGGGCAGAACGTGTATTTCCCGATGGGCATGGTCTGGAAGGTTAGCCAGCGCGACCGGGAAATCTTTCTGGAGTTCGACGGGCGTAACCATCACGAACTGGCCCGCAAGTTTGGCGTTTCGCTGCAGTGGATCTACAGCGTGGTGAAGCGGGTAAAAAGAGAAGAACTGGATCGGATGCAGGGTAAGCTGTTTGATGGTGAACCTGATGACGATGCCGGAACAAGGGAGTAAAATAACAATCCAGACTGGTGCGAACGTGTTTTTTTCGGGCCGGTCTGATTTTCACATACTGTAAGGTTATTGCACATTCCATCCAGTATCTTCCCATGTTGACCCAGTTCTTCCCATAATTATCTCACTTATTCCCTGTCATTTATCTCAAGTCTAATCATTCTGCAATGCAATGCGGCCTTTCTCCAGTTCAAGAAGCGCATTGTCTACATAGGGCAGAAAGGTTTTCCCACATTGTGTTATGCGAACATTTCGGCCGCATTTTTCAAACAGAGTTACACCCAGCTCTTTTTCCAGCTCGGAAATAGCGTGGCTCAATGAAGGTTGTGTAATATACAGACTTGATGCCGCTTCCGTATAATGTTGTCTTTCCGCCAGTCTTTTGAAATAGTGCAATTGTTTTAAATTCATTCTACATCTCATGAAGTTAGTGAAGCGTGTATTTTTGTGGCCCGACAATATCAACATACTGCAAGCGAGAGGAAGATGTCGCTGATTAAATCACATTATGTCGTGTGGGCCTACTTACATGGAGTCAATGAGTATCGCAGTAAAAACCATACTATCTTGTCGCGGTGTGCAAAATTATTATGGTGTGATGCAATATAACATGTTCTCTTGTCACTTTATGCCGGGAAGAAACGTAGCTAAGTTGTTAATTGATAATTGTCATAAACATGAAAAAGGTAAGTATCGTCTACTATCGGGTGTCACGGTTAGTTAAAAGATGCAGCCTGATGCTTATTCGTTTACATTGAAAATGTTATTTTTCCCCCTGCTTAGCCTATTTTACAAAAAAACTTATGTTATTTACTCGGGAACAAAAAATAAATTTGATCCATCTCTCAGTATTTATTTATTATGCTGGTGTGTCACGAGATGGTATTTCATCTGTATAATGTGTTATTTTTTGTAAAATAACAAACAAATCCTCAACAAAGATCGGCACTCCCTTCCTTGACTGCGTGCAATAAAATTGACAATAAAAACCTTATATTACGTATTAATTGTTACCTTTGTTTTATACATTAACTACGAATATTAATTTGGTGGAATTTTATAAAATATATGAAGTCAGTAAAAATAAAGAACAAAAATGTGAAGTAAGACATCAGGAAATGAGTAATAAAAACATTAACTATAAACGGAGAAAAGAATGAGCCAGAATAAGGCCTTCAATGCGCCATTTTTATTAGCTGTCATAGGTATATATCTGAGCTATTTTCTTCATGGCGTCAGTGTCATTACCTTGGCACAGAATATGACTCCTTTGGCCACAAAGTTTGGCACCGATAATGCCGGTATTGCCTACCTGATTTCAGGTATAGGATTGGGTCGACTGATCAGTATCCTATTCTTCGGCGTAATATCTGACAAGTTTGGTAGACGTTTCGTGATCCTGCTGGGTGTCATCTTATATATCGTGTTCTTCTTCGGTATTCCCGCCAGCCCTAACTTGATCATTGCATTTATTCTGGCCGTCTGTGTCGGTGTAGCGAATGCGGCATTGGATACCGGTGCATACCCGGCATTAATGGAATGTTACCCCAAAACATCCGGTTCTGCGGTCATTCTGATCAAAGCTATGGTCTCTTTCGGTCAGATGTTCTATCCGTTATTAGTCGGTTATTTACTGGTGAATCATATTTGGTATGGCTACGGTATCATCATCCCAGGTATTCTATTTATCTTTGTCACGTTACTACTGCTTAAGAGTAAGTTCCCCAGCCAGCTGGTTGACGCCAATATTACCAAAGACTTGCCACAGATGAACCAAAAGCCGCTGGCATGGCTTGAAGGGGTCGCCTCAATTGTGTTTGGTGTCGCCATATTCTCAACGTTTTATGTGATTGTTGTCTGGATGCCCAAATATGCAATGGCCTATGCGGGTATGGCAGAAGCTGACGCATTGAAAACAATCTCTTACTACAGTATAGGCTCGTTAGTGTGCGTGTTCGTTTTTGCCTTGCTGTTAAAAAGAATGGTCCGTCCCGTTTGGGCTAATGTGTTCAATTCTGGATTAGCCGTAGCTGCCGGTATCGTGATCTATCTGTATCCATCATCGCTCGTCTGTAATGTTGGTTCCTTCATCATTGGTTTCTCCGCCGCCGGTGGGTTGCTGCAACTCGGCGTTTCCGTCATGTCCGAATTCTTCCCAAAAAGTAAGGCCAGGGTGACGAGCCTCTATATGTTGATGGGCGGGTTGTCAAACTTCCTTATTCCACTGATTACTGGGTATTTATCAGAAATCGGATTGAATTACATTATATTACTGGATGTCGCATTCGCTATATTAGCCTTTATCACCGCGATAATTGTTTTTGTTCGTTACTATAAAATATTCAATATACCAGCTAATGATGTGCGGTTGGGAGAGCGCTTTTTTATAATAAGAAAAGAAGACAGAAAACCACTGCATTTATAAATAACGCATTGTATGAGAAATACGTTTTTAATGAACTTTGCGTTAAATTGAGAGAATAAATTAAGGAGTTTCTAATGGATGTAACTGCAAAATATGAACTGATTGGATTAATGGCTTACCCCATCAGACACAGTTTATCACCTGAAATGCAGAATAAGGCACTGGAAAAAGTTGGCTTACCTTATACCTATATGGCTTTCGAAGTTGACAATACGCGTTTTGGCAAAGCAATCGAAGGGCTGAAGGCGTTAAAAATGCGTGGTACCGGTGTTTCCATGCCGAATAAGCAACTGGCTTGTGAGTATGTGAATGAGTTAACCCCAGCCGCCAAACTGGTGGGCGCCATCAATACCATTGTGAACGATGATGGTTATCTTACCGGCTATAACACCGACGGTACCGGGCATATCCGGGCTATCAAAGAAAGCGGCTTTGATATTAAAGGTAAGAAAATGGTGTTGGTCGGCGCTGGCGGCGCATCTACGGCTATCGGCGCCCAGGCTGCAATCGAAGGAATTAAGGAAATCATGTTGTTTAACCGCAAGGATGAGTTCTATGAAAAAGCGGTTGCCTTTGCAAAACGGGTGAATGACAACACTGATTGTACTATTACGGTTCATGATCTGGCTGACCAGAAAGTGTTTGCCGATGCCATTGCCAGCGCGGATATTTTGACCAATGGTACGAAATTGGGTATGAAACCGCTGGAAAATGAATGTATCGTCAGTGACAAATCGATGTTGCGTCCAGACTTGCTGGTTTCCGAGTGCGTTTACAACCCGCATATCACCAAGCTATTGCAAATGGCAATGGATGCCGGCTGTAAAACGGTCGATGGCTATGGAATGTTATTATGGCAAGGCGCAGAACAGTTTAAACTTTGGACGGGGAAAGATTTTCCGTTGGAATATATTAAAAAGGCCATGGGGTTTAACGCATAGTAATCCGGTTTGGATTATTTTATGTTGCCAGTCGCTACAGTATGGGACCTGAACGGAACGGGCCACTACTCGTCCAGGTTGCCAGCAACATTATCTGGGTGTTGTTCGTGTTCACACTGGCTGATGTCTACCATAACGCATTAATGTAAGGGAAAAGAATGAAAACCGTAACCGTGAAAAATCTGGTAATAGGTGAAGGCGCGCCGAAAATCATTGTGTCATTAATGGGAAAAAATGGGCCACTGGTTGAGTCGGAAGCGCAATATTACAAAGATTTTGACTTTGATATCCTGGAATGGCGTATTGATCATTTTGATGATGTGAAACATATCGATAGCGTTATCGATGCCGCCCGCAAACTCCGGAGTATTATTCACGACAAACCGATCCTCTTTACCTTCCGTACCGCAAAAGAAGGGGGTGAAAAAAGCATCGCGCCCGATGAATACATTTCCCTGAATAAAGCGGTTATTGATAGCGGTCTGGTGGATATGATTGACCTGGAGCTGTTTACCGGCGATCAACTGGTGAGTGCCACAATAGAACATGCTCACGCCAAAGGGGTGAAAGTCATTATGTCCAACCATGACTTTCATAAAACGCCGCCTAAAGACGAAATTATCAAGCGTTTGTGCAAAATGCAGACGTTGGGAGCGGACATTCCCAAAATCGCCCTGATGCCACAGAACAAGACCGATGTGGTGACGTTGCTGTCAGCCACACTGGAAATGAGTGAAAAATATGCGGATCGCCCCATTATTACGATGTCTATGTCGCAATCCGGTATTATTTCTCGCTTATCGGGTGAAGTCTTTGGGTCAGCAGCAACATTCGGAGCATTGAAAAAAGCGTCTGCTCCTGGGCAGATAGCAATTAAAGAATTAAGAACGGTTTTAAATATATTACATCAGTCATAAAACAATCTGTGGTCGAATATTTATTCGAGAACCTTCGTGGTTCTTGGATAGATATATATGGTCACTCAGTCTGTAGGTGTATTAATGTCCTGCAATAGATGGTTTATTGGGTGTATAAAATAATCATTTAAGTAAATGGTAGGCACTTTTATAACATTTTTCGTGGCTATATATACCCAAAATAATTCGAGTTGCAGGAAGGCGGCAAGAGAGTAAATCCCGATGAGCTTATTCAGATAAATGATTCGGGTGAACGAGCGCAGCCAACACACCAGCAACTTGAAGTATGACGGGTATAGATTATTTCAGTTATTTAAGCTGTAGTGAAGTGTCTTATATTTTTAGGTGATTGAGAAAAATAAACTCGATCATGATTAGGAGCACCTATGAAACTGGAAAAACCGGAAAAAATTAATGGCAGAGTCCCGGTGTTGTCTGCTGAAGACGCTGTGAAATATATTCCGAATGAAGCCACACTTTGTGTCCTGGGGGCTGGTGGCGGCATTCTTGAAGCTACAACATTAATTACGGCTTTATCTGAACGTTATAAAAATACACAATCGCCTCGAAATCTTTCTTTAATCAGCCCAACGGGGTTGGGTGACCGGGCAGAAAAAGGAATTAGTCCACTGGCCCAGGAAGGTTTGGTGAGATGGGCGCTTTGCGGCCATTGGGGGCAATCGCCACGTATTTCCGAGTTGGCCGAACAAAACAAGATTATCGCCTATAACTACCCGCAAGGTGTTTTGACGCAGACTATCCGGGCTTCAGCCGCCCATCAACCCGGCGTTTTGAGCGATATCGGTATCGGTACGTTTGTTGACCCACGACAGCAAGGCGGGAAGCTCAATGAAGTGACCAAAGAAGAGTTGATCAAACTGATTGAAATCGACAATCAGGAGTATCTCTTCTATAAGGCCATCGCACCTAATGTTGCCTTTATCCGCGCCACGACATGTGATAGCGAAGGTTATGCCTCGTTTGAAGATGAAGTGATGTATCTGGACGCGTTAGTGATCGCGCAAGCCGTGCATAACAATGGCGGTATTGTGATGATGCAAGTGCAGAAGATGGTCAAGAAAGCGACGCTTCATCCCAAATCAGTCAGGATCCCTGGCTACCTTGTCGATATTGTGGTTGTCGATTCGGCTCAGACGCAGCTTTATGGCGGTGCGCCCGTTAATCGGTTTATTTCTGGTGATTTTGTGCTTGACGACAGTACCAGAATGGATATTCCACTGAATCAGCGCAAACTGGTTGCACGGCGTGCGTTGTTTGAAATGCGCAAAGGGGCCGTGGGAAACGTAGGCGTTGGTATTGCTGACGGCATTGGTCTGGTTGCCAGAGAGGAGGGCTGTGCTGATGACTTCGTATTGACGGTAGAAACCGGCCCTATTGGCGGCATTACCACTCAGGGGGTCGCTTTCGGCGCTAATGTTAATACCCGCGCTATTCTGGATATGACCTCCCAGTTTGACTTCTATCATGGTGGTGGACTGGATGTCTGTTATTTAAGTTTTGCTGAAATAGACCAGCACGGTAATGTCGGTGTTCATAAATTCAATGGGAAAATTATGGGCACGGGCGGGTTTATTGATATCAGTGCGACGTCGAAGAAAATTATATTCTGCGGAACATTGACGGCGGGTAGCTTAAAAACAGAAGTTAGTGAAGGAAAACTAAAAATTGTTCAGGAAGGGAAAGTCAAAAAATTTATAAAAGAGATACCAGAAATAACATTCAGTGGAAAAATAGCGTTGAAGCGTGGGCTGGATGTTCGCTATATCACTGAACGCGCGGTATTTACGTTAAAAGAAGATGGATTACATTTGATTGAAATTGCGCCCGGTGTTGATCTGGAAAAAGATATTCTATCTCAAATGGACTTCAAGCCAATCATATCCAGTGACTTGAAACTGATGGATGAAAGAATGTTTTATGACAAAGTCATGGGATTTGTTTTACCTGAAGTAGATAAATAATAGGAGTACAGAATATGGACTTTGGTTTAACCGAAGAACAAGAGTTGCTGTTGGCAAGTATTCGGGAACTTATTACCAATAATTTTCCTGAAGAATATTTCAGAACATGCGACCAAACGGGAACTTATCCCAAAGAATTCATGAAGGCGTTATCTGACAATGGTATTTCTCTATTAGGTGTGCCAGAGGAATATAATGGTATTCCGGCTGATTATGTGACACAGATGCTTGCGTTGATGGAAGTCTCAAAATGTGGTGCTCCCGCATTTTTGATCACCAACGGGCAATGTATTCACAGTATGAGAAGGTTCGGTTCGCCAGAACAATTGCGGAAAACGGCGGAAAGCACATTGGCCACCGGCGACCCGGCTTATGCGCTGGCACTCACTGAACCTGGTGCCGGGTCAGACAACAATAGCGCGACAACAACCTACACTCGCAAGAACGGCAAAGTGTATTTGAATGGTCAGAAGACTTTTATTACCGGAGCCAAAGAATACCCTTACATGTTGGTGCTGGCGCGGGATCCTGAACCAAAAGATCCGAAAAAAGCGTTCACGCTTTGGTGGGTAGAATCGAACAGTCCAGGCATCAAAATCAACCCGTTGCATAAAATTGGCTGGCATATGCTGAGCACCTGTGAAGTCTATCTGGATAATGTCGAGGTTGATGAAAGCGACATGGTCGGTGAAGAGGGCATGGGTTTTCTGAATGTAATGTATAACTTTGAAATGGAACGTCTTATCAATGCTGCCCGCAGTACCGGTTTTGCCGAGTGTGCATTTGAAGATGCGGCCAAATATGCCAACCAGCGCATTCAGTTTGGCAAACCTATCGGCCATAACCAGATGATTCAGGAAAAACTGGCTTTAATGGCGATAAAAATCGAAAACATGCGCAACATGGTATTGAAAGTGGCATGGCAAGCCGATATGCATCAATCATTACGAACCAGTGCCGCACTCTGTAAATTGTATTGTGCGCGTACCGCGCTTGAAGTGATTGATGACGCAATTCAGATCATGGGTGGATTGGGTTATACGGATGATGCCCGCGTTTCCCGCTTCTGGCGCGATGTTCGTTGTGAACGAATTGGCGGTGGCACCGATGAAATCATGATCTATATTGCCGGGCGCCAGATTCTGAAAGATTATCAGAATAAGTAGTCGTATTGGGCCATCCCCGTTCATCCCCGATGAGGTGAACGGGTTCAAATTACTGAGAAATTCAGGCGTTTTACTATTAATAGATTCCCCGGTTTCCCTTTCGCAGAGAAAGGTCGGGGGTGATATTAGCATTGGAATATCTATCACTATACCCGCCATACTTCAAGTTGCAGGTGTGTTGGCGGCGTTCGTTCACCCGAATCACTTACCTGAGTAAGCTCCTCGGGATTCACTCTCTTTCCGCCTTCCTGCAACTCGAATTATTTGGGGTATAAACTTAAATTAACACTTCTGGGCGTTCGCCAAACTCTGTTATATATTCCAGCCCATTGAGATCGTTTTTGAACTGTTTTTTGTATTCAGAAGGAGAACAACCCACATGCCGAATAAATAATTTTGTGAAGTGATCGACATTCTCATATCCGACCCTGAAAGAAATTTCATTCAGGCATAATTCTGTGTTAGTTAACGAAAACTTCGCTTCCGTGATTCGGCGTTTAATAACATAGTTTATTGGTGATATATGGTACTCTTTGGTGAATTCATGGCAGATATAGCTGACGCTGGCACGGAATTTTTTTGCGAGTTGATCTAAGGTGATTTTTTCTCTGTAATTGTTGTTTAAATAAACCAGGATGTCTTTTACCAGTACATCTTTTATTATATGTCCTGAGTCAGTTCTATACGCACTCTTGAAGTTCTCATAAAACATGACGGTGAGAACATAACCAAATGCATCATAGACTGGTGATGAGAGACCATTCATTTGCTGAGGTAATAACATACTGATTTCATGGAAAATATTTTTTATAACATTTTTATTTTTTGCTATTGAAACAATAGGACATGAGTTTGGCTGCATTATCCTATTTTCCTCAAGACCCGTAATCTTGAAATCATAAACTGCACAGGTATAGGTCGTTGCGGGTAATGTGGCATCAGAAGCCACGGAGTGCAAACAACCGCGTTCGATGACAATAATGTCGCCCTCCTGAGCAATATAGTTCGATGAATCAATCGTCAGATTGACAAGCCCTTTTTTTACATAGATCAGTTCGGTTTCCACTTCATGTACATGATGACCGGATTCCCAATTGGGATCGTCGCTAATAACATATCGAGAGAGTTTAGGTGTCAGTCCATTTTCGAATATGGCATTCGTTTTATTGTCAAACCAGCGTTGATACATGACTACCTCCACATTGAACCGTAAGGTCTGAGCCAACCATTGAGTGGCACGACATACCTCATGCTTCACGTCGCAGAAGCGTTGGCTGCCCAGTCGCTTACTTACTTATTTACTATGCTATTGCTTGAGTATTGGCCCGGTTGTTGCCTTTCTGTAACTCGAATTATTTAAGATATATATAGTAAGCGAAGATAGTTATAACATGAACCTGGCGCACGAAAACAAGATTGTTTGTATGTCATGCAAGATAGTACGCCGATCCAGACGTACTATAAAACATGTCACTGTTACAGAAATTAATCAATTTATTGGTTCTGGTCTACACATTGAGCTAATCAATAATATACATATTTGACACATTGAATTTACAATATGAACGTAATTTCATTTTTAACTGAATTTAATAATGTTTTTTTCAACAGAAATAATCATATTTATGATGTGCGTCACATCTTGTTTTTTTATCTTTTTTGGCGCATTAGTCTCGTGTTTAATATTTTCCTTATTTTATGCATCAATTTATCGGGTGGGATAAAAATAAATAGCTACCGGATTGTGTTAGATAACGCTTTTTTTGCAAGATAGTTGGTAACTAAAACATATTATCATGTCGTTTTTTCTTCGGAGCCGTATCAATATATCACCATGAATTTTGTCTACTTCCTTGAGATACGTGGGATAAATGATTTTTATCTAAGAAACTGCCATTAGGGAAGTAAAGAAACTTACTTCATATATTAAGTGGATATATATTTTTAACCGGGGAAAAATATGAATCAACAAAAAGTATCTCCTTTTCCTTTATTGCCAGCGATTGGCATCTCTCTGAATTGTTGTATTAGCCTGTTGCGTCATTACCATTCAGGTATGCAAACTTTCATCATTAATTCAAATATCTGTTATTGCCGATAGGAGATACCATGAAAATTATAACCTGCTTCAAGCTGGTACCCGAAGAGCAAGACATTGTGGTTACCGCAGAGCGGACGCTCAATTTTGATCGCGCTGATGCCAAAATCAGTCAGTTTGACCTGAATGCCATCGAAGCGGCCACCCAACTGGCCGGCACTGATGGTCAGGTCATGGCGCTCAGTGCGGGCGGCAAGTTACTGGAAAATACCAAGGTGCGTAAAGACGTATTGTCACGCGGTCCACATGCGCTTTACCTGGTTCAGGATACATATCTGGAACACTCGCTCCCTAAAGATACCGCCGCAGCGTTGGCTGCCGCCGCCAGTAAAATCGGCTTCGATCTCATACTGTTTGGCGAAGGTTCAGGCGATCTATATGCCCAACAGGTCGGCTTGCTTGTCGGCGAAATGTTGCAACTTCCCACTGTTAATGCCGTCAGCAATATTCAGGTGGTTGATAACCATATTCTGGCTGAACGTACCCTGGAAGATGAAGTGGAAATTCTGGAATTACCGCTTCCGGCGGTGCTCTGTGTTACTTCAGATATTAATGTTCCCAAAGTTCCGTCGATGAAAGCTATCCTCGGCGCCGGGAAAAAACCGGTAACGCAGTGGAAGGCCGCCGATATTGGCTGGACGCCAACGCCGCCTTTTACCGAACTGACCCATATCCATGTGCCACCGCAGGCAGAGCGTAAACACATCATCATTGAAAGTGATGCGCCAGAAGCGATTAGCGAATTGGCGGAACACCTGAAAAAAGTGCTGAACTAACCCGGGATGGAGAAAAATCATCATGAGTAAATTAACCAATGTATGGGTGTTCAGCGACAATATCGATCGCTACGCCGAATTGTTGGCTGGCGCACGCCAGTGGGGTGAACATGTCAACGTACTGGTACAGGATGCTGATACTGTGCCTGACGTTAAGTCGCTGGGTGCGGATATGCTTTATGTGCTGGGGGAAAAGTCCGCTCAGCAGCGTATAGAAAACTATGCTGAAACCGTGGCTTCCATTGTGGAGAAACCAGCCGCTCAGTCTCGGTCCGTTACACTGATTCTGCTATCCGCGACGAAACGTGGTAAAGCGTTGGCCGCCAGATTGAGTATCTTGCTTGATGCGGCAGTGGTTAACGACGTTACGTCATTAACGGTCAGCGATGAAGGCACACGTGTCGAACACCGTATGTACGGGGGGCTGGCATTCGGTAGTGAAAAAATCAACACACCGATCGCCATTATCACTCTGGCGTCCGGTGTAATAGAACCTATCGCGGCTAATCCTTCCCATGACTGCCCCGTCTATCAGGCCGCTTATGTCACGCCACGTCAGGAAATTTTGTGTAAAGAGCGTCGTGCCAAATCCTTGAGCAGTGTCGACTTGAGTAAAGCCAAACGTGTCGTTGGTGTGGGCCGTGGCCTGGTCTCTCAGGATGACCTGCGCATGGTACAGGAACTGGCGACGGCGATCGGGGCGGAAGTCGGTTGTTCCCGTCCGATCGCGGAAGGTGAACACTGGATGGAACGTGAACGTTACATCGGCGTGTCCGGGGTGCTGCTGAAGTCCGATCTCTATCTGATGCTGGGTATTTCCGGCCAGATTCAGCATATGGTTGGGGGCAACGGTGCTAAAACCATCGTCGCCATCAATAAAGACAAGAATGCGCCTATTTTCAAATATGCCGACTATGGCCTGGTTGGGGACATCTATAAAGTGGTTCCCGCCCTTATTGAGCACTTGACCCGTTAATGACACAAATCCCGCCACGTTATATCGAATTGATTACGCATTGCAGGAAGTGAAGACGTCTGCAACGTAGAAGATGACGGATATCGTGGCGGGATAGGGAGCCGAAATCATGTCGGAAGAAAAATTTGATGCCATCGTGGTCGGCGCTGGCGTAGCCGGTTGTGTGGCGGGTTATGTCATGGCGAAAGCCGGGCTGGATGTTTTGGTCATTGAACGTGGCAACACTGCGGGTAGTAAAAATATGACCGGCGGGCGTCTGTATGCACACAGTCTGGAAAAAATCATGCCGGGCTTTGCGCAAGAAGCGCCTGTCGAGCGCAAAGTCACCAAAGAGAAGATCTCGTTTCTCACCGATGAAAGCGCCGTCACATTGGATTTCCATAGCGAGCAACCGGATATACCATTGAAAGCCTCTTACACCGTACTGCGTAACCGGTTCGACCCCTGGCTGATGGAAAAAGCGGAAGAGGCTGGTGTGCAGTTTATCCCTGGTGTCCGGGTCGATTCGCTGCTCAGGGATGGTAATCGGGTGATTGGTGTACAGGCCGGTGAGGAGTCGCTGGAGTCCAACATCGTTATTCTGGCCGACGGCGTTAACTCGCTTCTTGGCCGTTCTATTGGAATGGTGCCGATATCAGCGCCTCATCATTATGCTGTCGGCGTGAAAGAACTGATATCCCTGTCGCCATCCCTGATAGAGGACCGTTTTAACCTTCCTGCTGGCGAGGGGGCTGCCTGGCTATTCGCTGGTTCGCCGTCTAACGGTCTGATGGGCGGCGGATTCCTTTATACCAATCGGGATTCTGTCTCGCTGGGACTGGTCTGCGGGTTGGGCGACATGGCGCATGCTACCAAAAGCGTACCGCAGATGCTGGAGGATTTTAAACAGCATCCCGCTATTCGTCCGCTTATTCAGGGCGGAACCATGCTGGAATATTCTGCGCACATGGTGCCGGAAGGTGGTCTGGAGATGGTGCCGCAACTGGTGGATGACGGCGTCATGATTGTCGGGGATGCCGCGGGACTCTGCCTGAATCTGGGTTACACCGTGCGGGGTATGGACTTGGCTATCGCTTCAGCGGAAGCCGCCGCCCTGACCGCTATCGACGCGAAACACCATCAGGACTTTTCCGCCAACCAATTGATGCGTTACCGGAAAACACTGGAGCAAAGTTTTGTGCTACAGGATATGCACCGCTATCGCAAGGTGCCAGCGATGATGGAAAATCCGCGCATGTTTACCCAATATCCGCGGATGATCGCCGATATCATGACCGATATGTTCATTATTGATGGCAGCCCCAGCCAACCCGTGCGATCGAAAATATTGCGCCGGGCCAAACAGGTCGGGCTGATGAATCTGCTGAAGGATGGCATCAAGGGGGCGAGTGCGCTATGAGCAGTGAAAATACGGTAAATGTGGACGTGAAACTGGGGGTTAACAAGTTCCGGGTGGACGAAAGCAACCCGCATATTGTCCTGGCCGATGATCCGGATAGGGAACAATTCCGCAAGTTGATTAACGCCTGCCCGGCAGGTCTCTACAAGCAGGACAGCGAAGGCAATATTCACTTTGACTATGCGGGATGTCTGGAATGCGGCACGTGTCGAGTGCTGTGCGGCGATACGATCCTCAAGAAATGGGAATATCCGCAGGGCACCTTTGGCATTGAGTTCCGTTTCGGCTAATTCTCTCCGCCGGAAAGCGGACGTCCCTCGATAAAGAGGATAGGTATTGTCCGCCGTATCGTCGATTGTCGATACGGCGCAGTGCCACGTTATGCCTTCACGTAAATGCGGGATACAGGGTGGAATCCAGGCGTGAGACATTTCTTTGGGAACCGCCGGTATTTCTCTCCCGATCATTGGGTTGAGCGCATGGCATTACGCGGTGGAAGGACTGTTTATAACTGAGTAAAACCAATGACTGTCACAATAAAATTCAACGCTGCACGCAGGGAATTATATCGACAACAAGGTTACTGGGGAGATGCCTCACTCGCCGACTACTGGCATCAGGCGGTGAAAGCGGCTCCCGAAAAAAACGCCGTTATTGATAATCAGGGAGCCTCATATACGTATGCCGAACTGGATCGCGCGGCAGGATGTCTGGCTACTTATCTGCTGGCCTGCGGCATTCAGCCAGGAGACCGGGTTGCTTTTCAACTCCCCGGCTGGTGTGAATTCACGCTGATTTACCTGGCCTGTCTGAAAACCGGTGCTGTTTCGGTTCCCCTGTTGCCTGCTTACCGTGAGACGGAACTCATCTGGACGCTCAATAAGAGCCAGGCCCGCGTATTGTTCGTGCCGACGAAATTCAAGAATACCTGCCCGATGGAGATGATTACGCCTCTTCGTTGCCAACTCCCGTATCTGGAACAGGTGGTGGTGGTTGATAAACTCGCTCCCGCTCTCTCGGTCACGTCGCTCAGTCAGGTGTTGCAAGACTATCCACCGCTGGAATATCCGATCAAGGTGCATGGCGATCAACTGGCAGCGGTGTTGTTTACTTCCGGTACGGAAGGGGTTCCCAAGGGCGTTATGCTTACTCATAACAATATCCTGGCCAGCGAACGCGCCTATTGCGCAACATTGAATCTGAGTTGGCTGGATACGATATTGATGCCCGCGCCGCTGGCTCATGCCACCGGCTTTTTGCATGGCGTTACCGCACCGTTTCTCATCGGCGCCCGCAGTGTGCTGCTGGATATTTTTAACCCGGTGCATTGCCTCACCTTACTGGTACGGGAAAAATGTACTTGCGTCATGGGAGCAACCCCGTTTGTCTATGACTTGTTATGCACAGTACAACAACAGCATTATGACCTGTCTTCACTGCGTTTCTTTCTGTGCGGCGGTACCACTATCCCGAAAAAAATCACCCGCGATTGTCTACAGGTCGGCATCAAATTGTTGAGCGTCTACGGCGCGACGGAAAGCTCGCCCCATGCTGTCGTTAAGCTCGACGATCCGCTGTCCCGCGTGATCAATACTGATGGTATCGCCGCTCCCGGTGTCGAAATCAAAGTCGTCAGTAAAGATCGCTCGCTGGTTCCTCGTGGTGAAGAAGGTGAGGAAGCCTCCCGTGGCCCCAATGTCTTCATGGGATATCTGGATGAACCCGAACTGACTGCTCGAGCGCTGGATGATGACGGTTGGTACTACAGCGGTGACCTCTGTCGAATGGATGAGGAGGGGTACATCAAAATCACTGGCCGGAAGAAAGATATCATTGTCCGTGGTGGTGAGAATATCAGCAGCCGCGAAGTGGAAGAGATTCTGCTGGAACATCCATACGTGCGCGAGGCGGGCATCGTCGCGATGCCGGACGAACGTTTGGGCGAGCGTTCTTGTGCGTATGTGGTGTTGAAAGAACCTTCCCACAAGTTAACGTTGGAGGACGTCATCGCCTTCTTCAGCCGTAAGCGCGTCGCCAAGTATAAATATCCTGAATATCTGGTCGTGGTGGATAAGCTTCCCCGCACTGCATCAGGGAAAATCAAGAAATATTTGCTGCGACAAGATATTATCCAGCGCCTCGGGTTGACGCCGGTAACATCTGGCGAGCCAGCGACGGCAAGTTCGATGACGCCGGGTTCCTTGCTGTCCCTATGAAATGGGCTGATGGGTAGCTGTTCGATATGGTCTGACGTCATTTATCTCCGACGCCGATATACTGGCGCCGGAGAATATTCTGCGAAAACCGGCGTACTGACTTCCTCATTACGCGAGCGCTATCGGTTGTGATCCTTCTGCGTCAGCAAAGCCGCTTTTAAGACCATCGGTGGCCGAGACATCGGGGATAGTCTCTGATAAAACAATCTTCCGCACGGCCAACTCACGAAATTGTGTGGGACTGACGCCGACATGTTTGTGAAAGAAACGTGTAAAATAGGCTTCATCATTGAACCCCAGTGCCGCTGCCAGTTGCTTGATGGTTTTGGCGGTATAGACCAGTTCACGCTGGTCACCAGAATGAGACACGGCGCATGAGCGTTGAAACGGGTATAATTCAACAGGACGTCAACGTCCCCTTGCTGGATAAGTAGCAATTGCAGTAAGGATTCGTGTACGTGGGAAGACACTTTCCAATCCAATGTTCTGGAACGGAAAGATAGACGTTCCACATTGAAGAAATTCTCCCAGCTCAATTCAAATTGTTCGCCATAAAGCGCATAAGCAGGAATGGTGGTAGTCATTATGATTCCCTTTTTGTTCCGGCTTTAAAACGGATACCCGGTTATATATTGCGCCTTCGAGGATGTGGCCCGCTATGCCAACCAGCGTGTTCAGTTTGAAAAGACTATCGGCCAGTTCCAGATGATTCAACTCAAACTGACCCAAATGGTCATCAAAATCCAGAATATGAAAAACTTCGTTTACCGCGTGGCCTGGGAGTGTGATAACGGTTTGCCGATGCGTTTGTCGGCGCCGATGTGCAAGGTCTATTGCGACCGCGCCGTCTGTAAGGGCAAGCGCTGCAAGTTCAATTGTAAGCGCGGTTTTTGCGCTTTTTGTTATTGTAGTCAGCATGGATTATGGCGCAGTGCTTTTTAGACCATGTCCACTTTAGACCATGTCCGCATACAGATGAAAGAGGACTGCATGCAATACTGATACTGGCTATTCAGTTGTGAAGACTGACATATATGGCTGTGACTGTTCTTTCAGAACTGCGGATACCCAATTTGTCATGAAAGGGTGTTTATATATTTGCCTGGATTGACAGGATATTGTTTTATCCATCTTACTTTCTGCTGGTAATCAGAGTATCAGTGCGCTGAATTACCCTGCTTTTTTATAAGGGGAAAAAACATGTTACCGTCATTACGTGCGTTGGTGGCTTTTGAGACGGTCGCGAAATTGGGTTCTATTGGCGCGGCGGCCAGAGAGCTGCATGTCACCCAGGCCGCCGTGAGCCAGCAGTTGAAAAGCCTGGAGGATTATCTCGACTGCGCCCTGTTTGAGCGTAGCCAGCGAGGTGTGGTATTGACGGCGGTGGCCCAGCAATACCTGCCGGTGGTGACTGGCTCCTTGCAGCACTTGCGGCTACAGACGGAAGTGCTGTTTGGTAAGCAACAACCTGATGTTTTGCGCGTTAAGGCCAACCATTCCATTGGCCATAACTGGCTGATCCCCAACCTTAACGATTTTATTACCAAGTTCCCTTTTATCCGTCTGGATCTCACCCTGGTGGATTGGCCGTCCCGTGAACCTTGTACTGATGCCGACGTGGAAATTACCAACGGTTTTATCGAAACTGAACATACCCGTGCTGAGCGGTTGTTTCAGGAGTCATGGCTGATGGTGTGCTCACCTTGCTTTAAAGCCCTGCATGCCGAAGCGTTATCAAAAGGCGACTTGTCTTCATTACCGGCCATTCAGGTTAAAGGCTATGAAGAGAGCTGGATGCAATGGTTGGCACATAACAAGATGGTGCCTGTCGCCCCCAATATTCAGTTGGAATTAAGTAACTCTCTGCATGCCCTGGAAGCGGTAAAGCAGGGGATTGGGATACTACTGGTGCGTTCGCTTGTCGCGGCGCGAGATTTGCAGGCCGGGTATGTGGTTGAAGCGTTACCGGGTTCGATGCCTTCAGAGTCCGGTCATTATCTGATCACGGCCAACAAGCGGGATGCCAAAGTGAACTTTTTCTGCGACTGGTTACATCAGCAAAATTAGTCAATTCCCCCCTATAGTTTCTGATCCTCACACCATCATCCCCCAATAAAATCTTATGACTGGTATTGGAAAATATAACGTCACGACAAACAAGTCTGTCATAGAGGCTGCATAGGATATGCCCAACACATAACAACAGCAGCGCGTCCCATGAAGATAAATTTTCAATCATTGACGGTGAAGATCAGGGTGCTGATATTTATCGCGCCTTTGATGGTGCCGCTGCTGACTTTCTGGCTGATTCCTTTTGGCTGGAGTGTCTATATCAGTTTTACTGATTGGGACTATATCTCGCCTCATTATCATTACGTTGGTTTTGATAATTATCAGTACATGCTGGAAGACAGCGGTTTTCATCAGGCGTTGCTCAATACCTTCTGGTTCGCGCTGGGCGTGGTCATTCCAACCGTGGTCCTCGGATTGATGTTTGCCCTGTTGTTGCATAAGAAATTTGCCGGCAGTCAGTTTTACCGGGCCGTCATTTTCTCGCCGTGGATCACGCCAACCGTGGCGGTTTCAATTGTGTGGTCTTGGGTGTTCGAAACCAAGAACGGTTTGGCCAACCAGCTACTCACCAGGATGCACATTGCCCCGATTCCCTGGCTGGAAAACGGCAATAGCGCGATGGTGGCGGTTATTATTGTGACCGTTTGGCAGGCCATTGGCTGGACCATGCTGTTTTATATCAGCGCGCTGAACAAGATCCCCGTATCGCTCTATGAAGCCTCATTAATTGATGGTTGCAGCCCGATGACGCGTTTTTTCAAAATCACGCTACCACTGATTTCTCCCACCACTTTTTTTCTGGTGATCGTCAATATGATCACGGCGATACAAGCGTTTGACCAGTTCCAGATCCTGACTCAGGGAGGGCCAGGTGGCACCACCAGAACCTTGCTTTATCTGTTCTATCAGCAGGCATTCGAGCAATACAACATGGGGCCGGCTGCGGCAACGTCACTGATTATCCTGCTGATAACGGGTGTGCTCACCCTCCTTAATACCTTGATGGGTAAACGTTGGGTGTACTACTAAAGGCGGCGTTATGACAATGCAATCAATTGATCTTTCCGTTGGAAATAACCAGAGCTCAGCCAGAGTCATGTCAGGGAAAATCAGGGAAATTTTATCCGATACCGAATCCGTTGACCGCGAAAAGATCACGGTGCGTCGCAGGATTTTTCCAACGACGACCATCGCCAGACATGTCTTCCTGGTTTTCTCCGGCCTGATTATGTTGTTCCCGTTCATCTGGATGTTATCGGGGTCGATGAAGTCCAATAGTGAGATTTTCAGCAATCCGTTGAACATTATCCCCAGGCATTTCCGCTGGGAAAACTTCGTAACGACCTTCCAGCTGGCGCCTTTTGGTCAGTACATTTTCAATAGTTTTACTGTGGCATTTTTCACGACGCTGATGGTTATCATTAACTCGTCGATGTTTGCCTATGCCATCACGCAATTGCGTTTTCGCAGTCGAACGTTGCTCTATTTGGTGGTTATGGGCTGCTACATGCTGCCCGGTGCTGTGACCTATATCCCGTCTTACATCATCCTGGCCAAAATGGGGCTGCTGGACAGTCATACCGGACTGATTTTTTCCAGCGCCGCCAGTGTGTTTGGTGTGTTCTACCTGCGCCAGGTGTTTTTGAAAATCCACCCGTCGCTGGTGGAAGCCGCCCGCATTGATGGTGCCGGCGAGTTAAAAATTCTTTGGGCAATCGTTTTGCCACAGTGCAAGGCCGCCATTGCGACGCTGTCCTTGATCACCTTTATCACTGAATACAATAGCTACATGTGGCCGAGCCTGGTTATCACCACTCAGGATCGGCATCTAATCGCGGTAGGAATACGTCAGTTCTTTATTGCGCAAGGTAACTATGGCCTTAACTGGTCGCAGATTATGGCGGCCAGCACTATTGCTGTGGTGCCTTTGTTGGTTCTTTTCATGGTATGTCAAAAAACGATTTTATCCGGCATTGCCGATAACGGTGTTAAAGAGTGAATGGATATGAAACTGAAAAAACTCGCAATAATATGTACAGGTTTTGCTATGGGTTCGCTGGTTGTTGTCGGAAATGCGTCCGCTCAAACTGAGGTCGACTTCTGGTACTCAGGTGGCACCAAGCCTCAGCAGATGATGACCAAACTGATTAATGAATTTAACAGTCGCCAACATGACTATGTCATCAAAGGCGCGTTGCAGGGTAATTACGCCGAGACTTTCCAGAAGTTACAGGCGGGCATGGCGTCTAAAACAGCGCCGGAATTTGCCCTGCTGGCGGCGGATCAAGCTGAATCCATGGCACACCGGGGACTGGTTCGTGATCTTCGCCCGTATATGGATAACGCCTTCCATTTTGATGATTTTATCAGTGCCTTCCGTCAGCAAGTGACCTACCCGGACGGTACTGTCTATGGCTTGCCAGCTTACGGTACGACACAAATTTTCTACTACAACAAGGCGAAGCTGGCTGAGTACGGCTTCACGCCAGCCGATTTGGCGACCTGGCAAGGTGTGGCTAAAGTGGCGGCCAAAGTCACCAGGAAAGACGCCAGCGGCAATACTGTCTATTACGGCTGGGAGCCGATGTGGGGCAAGGACAACATGATCGATGCCGCGCTTTCCAACGGGGGCAAGATCATTAGTGATGACGGCAAAACCGTACTGATCGACTCTCCACAGTGGGTCACGGTGTGGGAGAGCTTCCGCACATGGCTGCATAAAGACAATATCATGCGTATCCACCACGGTGGCCAGGGTTGGGAATACTGGTACAAAACCATTGATGATGTGATGAAAAACCAGGCACTCGGTTATACGGGGTCTTCTGGCGATCAGGGCGATCTGGATTTCACCAGGCTTGCCGCGACGACTCAGCCTGGCTGGGGCAATCATCCGGCGGCACCTCAGGCGGGAGCGTTGGTTTTTGTGATGCCAAAAGGGACTGATGATAAGGCTGCCAAGGGCGCTTTTGAATTTATGAAATTTTACACCAATGCGGAAAATACCGCGCGCTGGTCGATGTTTACCGGTTATATCCCGGTGCGGAACAGCGCGAAGGACGTAGCGGAGTATCAGGCATATACCAAAAAGAACCCACAAGCGCTGATCCCGTTGAAACAGGCGACGACAGCCAGCAAAGACTTCCTTGATCCGACAAATGGCCAGATTGGTGATGCGTTAGCGATTGCGGCTGATCAAGTCGAAATCGAAAATATCCCCGCTGAGAAAGCGCTGAAACAAGCTGCCAAACGTGCTCAGCGTGCGCTGGATCGCGTTAACCGCCCTTAATCTGGGAAATAGCTGGTGGTGATGGCTGGGCTATTACCGACATCACCGCCTGCTATGACAGGTTGTCCGGATTTCCCTACCGAGAAAGAGGTAACTATGTTGACGTTTTCCGGTGAGCTGGCTTTCGGTCATCAGCTTGAAACGTTTGATGTGCCAGCAGGCACTGTGAGTCTGTCCTTGTCAGGAACCACGCTCAAACAGGGCTTCCTGTATGCCTATCTCTATGATGCCCGGCTGCAATTAAGAGCCTGTATGCTTTGGCAGAAACAGGAGAAGACAGTGGTGATTGGCTGCGAAACTGCTTCCCTGGGCGGCATTGCGGGTGAGATTCCGGCCGGTCGGTGGGAACTGCATATCTACAACCTCGAGGGGGAAGATCGTGGGCATAAACCGATGCAATATCGGGTTGACGTAACAACCAGTGAAATAGCCGATGATGAAAATATCGGCATTCATGTGCCGACGGTAACCAGCCTCAACGCGGATAATCATATTACGTTTGACTACCACGCGATAAAGAACCCAGCATCTGGTTGGTACCGTGGTGATATGCACGCCCACACGGTACTTTCTGATGGGCATAACCGGCTGGAGGCGGCGGTAGATATTATGGCGCGTCAGCAGTTGGATTTTATCTTCCTGACTGAACACAACATCTGTCATCCGGCGTTACCTGACGGCGGACGTACGTTGGTGCTGCCGGGGATAGAGATCACTACTGATAAAGGTCATTTCAATGTTCACGGACCGGTAATAGGTCTGGCGATGCGTGATGCTGATTTTTCCAGTGAGGGGTTGATCCGTCAAGGGTTAGCGATAGCCAGGGGATCGGAACCGCACGGCAAGCCGACCGGGTGGGGCGGCGGCACTATCAGTATCAACCATCCGATGATGAAACCCTGGCACTGGCATTTTGCAGATATGCCGCTGGCGCAAGTCAATACCCTGGAAATTTGCTGCGATCCAACCTGGTCGACATCACCCGCATCCACCGAAGCGGCGCTTGAGGTATTGAGCGCTATATGGAACAGCGGCCAGAAAATCTATGCCGTGGGGGGCAGTGATGCCCATCTTGAACCCCAAGAGCGTAATCCACAGGCAACTGAACCCTCTATTTACGGAGATCCTTCCACTTTCGTCTTTTCCCAGGGATTAAGCGGTGCGGGGATCCTCACCGGGCTGCGTCAGGGTCATGTCTATGTCGAACGGCGGTGTGGTCTTGGGGTCAGTATTAACCAGGGGCGTGTCCTGCCGGGCCAGGATGTGGGTGGCAGTGAACTGAATTACCATCTGAGCGTTACTGACCGCAGTGCGAGTTATTATGCCGAGTGTGTGGCCGATGGAAAGGTGATTGCGCGGGAGCAGATTACATCCAAAGGCATTGAGATTGATGTTGATATGCAGCATCACCAGTGGGTGAGAATTGATATTCGGCGTGGCAATCTTGCCACCTTGCCAGCGGATACGCGTGGCGAGTTCGAAGGCGTCGTTAACCCGGTATTTAATGGACAGCATGTACGCTTTACTCAACCGCAGGTTAACACCTGGGGAGAGTTGATGGAGACAATGGGAAAAAATGGAAATTAAAGGCGTATTGTTCGACAAAGATGGCACTTTACTGGAGTTCCACCAAATGTGGCTCAAGGTTTCGCTGGGTGTAGTCGGGGTGTTGTTAGATCGTTATCCAAACCAGTCTGTGATCAGCGCAGAGTGCCTGCTGAGCGCGATTGGTGTATCGGGTCAGCGGGTTGACAATAGTGGTTTGCTGGCCTCAAACCCGGTTGAAGATATCGCCTTGGCCTGGTTTGAGATACTCATACCGGATTGTTCGCCAACACGCTTTATCGATGAAGTTAAAACGTTATTTAATCAACAAGTTGAGAAAAATTCGGCATTAATTCAGGCCTTGCCGGGCATCGAGGCTGTACTCATCGCACTGAAACAAAATGGGCTCAAGCTGGGGATTGCGACGGCTGACACCAAGGCCGCAACACTGTATTCCCTGGAACAGGCTAATTTGCTTGGTCTGTTTGATTTTGTTGGTTACTCCGATGGAGACATTGCCCCAAAGCCAGCTCCGGCGCTGATGGAAGCCTTCTGCCGCCAGTGTGGACTGACTGCCGGGCAGGTGGTGATGCTGGGGGACACGGTGTCTGACATGAAATTTGGTCGTAATGCCGGGGCGATAAGTGTCGGTGTGTTAACCGGGACGGCAACGAGAGCTGAACTGGCGCCACATGCCAGATTGGTGCTGGCATCGGTTGCCGATTTTAACCCCGGTTTACTGGACATGGCATAAGTCAGTGTGTGAAGCCCCTTGGCGAAACATAGCGTGTTCCCAGCATCACCACGCTGAATTTGCCGCTGATGTCCGCATCAGCGGCGTGTAATTAAACCGGCGAATAGCCACCGTCACAACGGGAATACACCATGGCAGAAGTCGTACTTCGCAATGTAGAGAAAATTTACCCGAACGGATTCAACGCAGTAAAAGGGATCAACCTGAGTATTAAAGAGGGCGAATTCATCGTATTCGTCGGCCCTTCAGGCTGTGCAAAATCGACAACATTGCGCATGATTGCCGGTCTGGAAGAGGTAACCAGCGGCGACATTCTGATTGGTGACAAACGGGTCAATGATTTGCCGCCCAAAGATCGTGGTATTGCCATGGTATTCCAGAATTATGCCCTTTACCCGCATATGTCAGCTTATGAAAATATGGCCTTTGGCCTAAAGCAACAGAAGCTGGATCGCAGTGAAATCGACGGTCGAATCAGGGCGGCCGCTGAAACGCTTGAAATTACGCACCTGCTGAATAACAAGCCAGGGGAAATGTCGGGTGGTCAGCGCCAGCGTGTTGCGCTAGGTCGGGCTATGGTGCGCAAGCCCGAGGTATTTCTGTTTGATGAGCCTTTATCAAATCTGGATGCCAAATTACGGGTATCAACCCGCGTTAGTATTGCTCAGTTGCACAACAACCTGAAAGCCGAAGGACAGACTGCCACCATGATCTATGTGACCCACGATCAGGTGGAAGCAATGACGCTTGGCGATCGTATTTGCGTGCTCGATCATGGGCAGATAATCCAGGTCGATACACCCATGAATCTTTACCAGTATCCCGTTAATAAATTTGTGGCGGGTTTTATCGGTTCGCCAGCGATGAACCTGATTAAAGCAACCGTTGAAGTCGAAGGAACGCTAACCTACATCGTGCTTGAGAATGGCACCCGACTGTCACTGCCGGCGGATAAAGCGGCAAGAGTGCAGAATAAGATTGGCCTGCCGGTGTGGTGTGGGTTGCGCCCTGAGCACATTACTGTTGCAGATGATATATCTCTTGATCACCAGAGACAGAATATCGACATACAAACTATCAATGTAGTGGAGTCAATGGGGAACGAGCTCTATTTGTACTTTAACATTGGTAACGACAATCTGGTGGCACGAATTCCATTTGAACCTCAGCGCATGATTACGCGCGGGGAGTCAAAACCACTCTATTTTGATCTATCCCACTGCCATCTGTTTGATATTGATACAGAGCAGTCTTTGCTACGGTAATAACGAGGCCGAAACCGTCAGTGAGCTTAACCATCTTTTCTGATGACCTGGCATCTTTTATTTTGATCTCAGCATGTGGTATACCGGCCCCCCCATTACACTTCTCCGTGGTGGCGTAATATTCGGTAAAATGTCGACTTACTGGCAAGATAAATACCTTTATCCGCCAGATGTGACACGATTTGCGAGGGAGTCAGTCGTTACCGACGGTTTCTCCGTAATAGCCCCGAGTTTTTGCAGCATCGGTATTGCCTCCACCAGTGCTTTTTCTTTACGGTGCAGCTCTTTTCCCCTGTTGCTAATTCATTTCTGACGTTGCTTCAAGAGGGCATTATCTTCCGGAGCCGGGACCTGTAAAAAGGCTTGTTTCCACTGCATAATCTGTTCAGGGTAAAGGCCTTTTCCCCAGTATTCAGCGAGTTTCGGCTCACTGAGTGTGGCGGTTTCGACTATCACGGCGAGGAGGACTTCCGCCGACCATTGTTCTCTGTTTTTTGTGTTACCCGGCACCGGTTTCACCTCTGTTTTAGCCTGATCTCGTCAGATATATAGAGAGTAGCTTCGGATATTCCTTCTATCTGCGCAATGCGGCGACGGTCATGTTGTAAGAGGCGATAATTTTACCAGCACATTGACTTTACACTCTGGGAACACGTTTTATCTGTCACGCCGTGCCCTCAGCGTTCATTTTCAAAGGGAGTGATAACTATGCTGATACTTAGGGGCGTTAGACCGTAAATTTTTATCGCATAATAAATAATTTTCATTATCATTACGATTCCGTATTTAAAATTCATTCCGTTGAAGAGTTGTGTTTAATGAAAAAAGTCATCTGCGTGTTAGGAATGGTGTTCGCCTCGGTCAGTTCTGCTTTGGCCACTACGTATCCTCTGACAATTGAGAATTGTGGATATAAAGAGACGTTTACCAAAGCCCCTGAACGCGTTGTCGCACTGGGACAAAATACCGTCGAAATTCTGCTGCTATTAGGGTTGCAGGATAAGTTGGTCGCCAGCGCGTTTTGGCCGACTAAAGTTCTGCCGCAACTCGCTGAACAGAATGCAAAAATCAAAACGCTGACGGTGGAAATACCGACACTTGAATCTATTCTTGCCCAAAACCCTGATTTTGTTCCCGCACAACTGCCTTTGCTGCTCGGCCCAGAAAGTAAAGTCGCCAAGCGTGAAGATCTCGCCACCGTTGGCGTAAATAGCTACATGTCTCCTGGTATGTGTGCAACCAAAAAAGGCATTGGCGATATGTACGGTAGCCGTCAAAAACTGTGGAACATGACATTTCTTTATAAAGAGATTGAAGATTTCGCCAAAATCTTCAATGTAGAAGATCGCGGCCGGGCGTTAATTGCCGATTTTAAAAAACGCGAAGCAAATCTTCGCCAGGAGTTCGGAAAGAACAAGAAAGACCTTTCGTTTGTTTTTTGGTTCTCCAGTGCTTCTCCCTCCTCTGACGCCTATGTTGGCGGCAAGAACAGTGCTTCCGGTTTTATTGCCAATGTGTTAGGCGGCCATAACGCCATCACCTCAGAGACAGAGTGGCCAACCGTCGGTTGGGAAAGCATCATTGCCGCGAATCCCGACGTGATTGTCGTTTCAAGCCTTGACCGTAATCGCTGGGTACTCGATAACGCGGAAGAAAAAATTAAATTCCTCAAAACCGATCCTGCCGTCAGTCAGCTAGATGCGGTGAAAAAAGGTCACATAGTTGTGATGGACGGTCAGGCGATGAACCCAACTATTCGCACGATCTATGGTGCTGAACAAGTCGGCGAACAGCTCAGAAGCCTGGGATTAGATAAATGACCTCTGTGGCACAGCCGATGAGACAGACGTTCCTGCTAGGCACGTCGAGTGTTCTTTCAGTAGCGCTGTTATTCCTGGTGATCGCGATTGGCGCCAGTGTGGGTGAGTTGTCTATCCCGCTGCGAAGCGTGTTCTACGCCATAAGTAATAAACTCGGACTGACAGAGGTACCCCTTAGCCGCATTTACGAAAGTGTAATTTGGGACTTTCGCCTGAGCCGTGCTCTTGTTGCGGCCTGCTGCGGTGCCGGGTTGGCGATTTGCGGTGCGGTACTACAAAGCCTGCTGAAAAATGCACTGGCAGAACCTTATGTGCTCGGTGTTTCTGCCGGCGCTTCAACTGGTGCGGTTTCAGTGGTCGTATTGGGCATCGGAACTGGTGCCGTGTCGCTCTCTGCTGGCGCATTTGCGGGGGCATTTTCTGCCTTTGTATTTGTCGCCTTTTTGACCAATGGCGCACGCGGCGGTAATGAACGCACCATTCTGGCGGGTGTTGCTGCGTCTCAGCTCTTCAACGCTATTACCGCTTACACCATTAGCACATCCGCTAGTGCGCAGCAGGCGCGTGACGTGATGTTCTGGTTATTGGGCAGTTTCAGCGGCGTGAGATGGCCTGAGTTTCAACTTGTTCTGGTAGTCGTACTGGTAGGGCTTGCAGTGTGTCTTTACTATGCTCGAGCGTTGGATGCTTTTACTTTTGGCGATGATGCGGCCGCCTCTCTGGGCATTTCCGTTCTCTGGGTTCGCCTGATCCTGTTCACTACCACGGCACTGATCACCGCCACCATTGTCAGCATGGCTGGTTCCATCGGTTTTGTAGGGTTGGTCGTTCCGCATGTCATGCGTTTCTTCTTTGGGCCGTTGCATCGCACGTTGCTTATCGCCAGCGCACTGGCAGGCGCCATCTTGATGGTATTGGCCGATATAGCTTCGCGCTTATTGATCGCCCCGCAAAGTCTCCCGGTCGGCGTGGTCACCGCACTGGTTGGCGTGCCGTTCTTTGCCGTTATTATCTACCGCTCAAGGAATAAGTGATGAGTATCACCGCTGAAAATATTACCTGGACGGTGGGTAAAAAGACGATCGTCAACAATGTCTCGCTGAGCGTTTCGCGTGGAGAAACCGTCGGGCTGATTGGTCCTAACGGCTGTGGTAAGTCATCACTTCTGCGGATCCTCGCTGGATTACGACGCCCCCACTCGGGTACTGTCACGCTGGACGGGCAAAACATTGCTCGGATTGCCAAAAAACAGCTGGCGCGCCGGGTGGCGTTTGTTGAGCAGCACGGCATGACGGAAGCAAATATGCGCGTTGTCGATGTGGTGAAACTGGGGAGGATTCCCCATCACTCCCCATTTTCTAACTGGAGCCTGCAAGATGACGATACTGTCACCGCCGCGCTCCAGCGCGTGGATATGCTTAGCAAAAGCGAACAGGGGTGGCTGAGTTTATCGGGTGGCGAGCGTCAGCGCGTTCACATTGCACGGGCTATTGCACAATCGCCGACGGAAATCCTCCTTGATGAGCCGACCAACCATCTGGATATCCATCATCAGATACAGTTGATGAAACTTGTCAGCGAACTGCCAGTGACCAGCATTGTGGCTATTCATGACCTTAACCATGCCTCCATGTTCTGCGACGCATTGATTGTGATGCAAAAGGGCCAGATCGTCGCTGCGGGTAGCCCACAGGTGATCCTCACTGAGCCACTGCTTTGGGATGTGTTCGGGGTAGAGACAAAGATCGAAATATCTCCATTCCACGGGAAAAAACATATCTACTACATCGCTTAAGACCACACTAGTATGCCTTTTTCCATCCTGCAGTCAGTTATTCAGCTCTGGCCGCTTGTTTTATTGGGTAGCCAATTTTTTAATATTGGTTATCACGCCGCTGTGTCGGGTATTAAATGTATTTACATTGATATAAGAAGGGGGGAGGGAAATCACCATCCATGTACTTCTCTAAACTCGCTCCTTACAACCTTTATGACGTCCAGACTACGCTCGGTAGAAAAACGCTCTGCTGAGCAGTGCCGATGACTGATGTCATGGCGGCTCGCAGAGGTGAAGAAGATTATATACCACGGTTTATCAGCGAACAGGCTCCGGGATTAAATACAAGTCCCCGGTATATGCGCTGAGGGATCCCCAGAAAATCAGCGCTAATAAACCAACACCATACTTCGGTAGGTTTTGGTGAGGTGATTAAGAGCAGCGTGCAATGCTGTTTGTTTTAATGTCAGCGGAGAGTGTCGCAAGACATTCTCCGTTAATGTCAGGTAAGAGATGCCCGTCGTAATTTTACGCTGTTGGCCTGGTATCCTGGATTTACAATTATAAAAAGTGGCATTACTGATCCCATTCTGGCGACAAGTTTCCTCAACTTTCATACCTGAATCATTATTCGACTAATACTGCCAATTAGACCATTCAGCCATTTTGGCACTCGGTCTTTTCCTTATAATCACCCAGTCTGGCACTCTTTTTTGCAAATTAAATATGATGTTTTTTTGACATAATATAACGCCTTTCATGCAACAATATCTTTGATAAAATAAAAACAGATAATGTTATCTGATGGGAATTTTACTATATCATCTGTGATGATAGAAAAATAAATACTGAGTGGTTGCGAATTATGACTATATGTTTTTTTAAAACAACTTTAAAAGCATTAGTGCTGGGCGTTAAGAATATGTAGTCCAATGTAAGGGTTCCGTTCATAGTCAGTGTTCTGACCACGGTGATATGAAAGAATTATACAGATACCAGCTATGGTTTCACATGCATCATTCTTTATTATTTCGCCGTCGTCAGTACCGAGTTACAATCAGCGGAACAACGCTGTCTACTCCTTTTTACTCTTCTGACAGCAATTTCTGTGCTATCACTAAAGCTTCTTCCTTCGAAGATGTCATAATCAAAGGATAGCCCCAGAATTTTTCATATACGATAGAGAATGGTTTGGCAGCAATCCGTTTGGCATTGTTTGGTTCAATATGGATTGAGGCTTTTACGAAGGCCTGTAATTCACTCTTGTGAGCTTTCATCCAGCGTGTAGTCTGCTTCATCTCTTCAGGCGAATGCGCGTGTTTGTCATGAGCAATACCTTCATCGTTCAAGAAAACGAAGACCTCTTTACGGGCAAGCAGAGCTTCGAGCTCTGTAAACGGGGATACATCTGGATCCCTGCCAAAGGCAGCGATTTGCATCCACACGAAAGGGAACTGAGTAGCATCAATCCGCATAGTAATATTCCTTCCAAATTTTGGTTTCATCTATTGTCATTGTCGGTAGTCCCACCGGCAAGTAAAAGGCATTTACATCATTGGCATTGAGGGGCAAAGCCTCCGGCTGCAACACACCAGTATGGTTTATTCAAACATACCCAAAAGGGCATAGAACTTCATTGCGATGGTTGGTCATAATATTGCTCAATTCGGCCAGTTCACGCTCCTGTTCAATGCTCCCTTCCTGAATACAGCGGCAGGATTAACTTGCGTGTTCGGGATTTCTTCCATTTCAACGGAAGTAAATGCCCAGAGATAAGTCGTGCTTCAATGCGCCAGTGCTTGATGAGCGGAAGCGTTAAGACTGAGTGGACGGCAGAACGGGAAAGATATTTACTTGTCTATTATGGTTACCCGTCATGTGAGCTATTGCAGAGAGGGGGGACTGGTATCAGATATTCGCAGCGGATAATTTCTAGTGGCTTAGTGCCCTTTTTCTCACCACTGTTGATAAACCTCTCAATATCTTGGCCGTGCCTGCGTGTGAGTTGAAGTGCAGGCATACATGTTCCATAAATGAGGTGAATGAATTTCTGAAGATTTTTGCACGGTCCTTCATAAGTGAACTGCACATAGTCTCCGGCTTCCAGGAGTATGGCTTGCGTTGAAGGTACAGGCTGCGTCAGCACGTAAGATGAAACCGAAGTGGTATACAAAATTTCCAGTTCGTTATCCCCTTCACGCCCGGGCCGGACCTGATGTAGCCCATAAAGTACAGAGGGGGATAAGCCTGTTTCTTCAAGAAATTTCCCCCAGAAATGGGGCCGCATTTCATCTTGATAACTGGTGACCTGCTCGAGCGTACAGGTATAACTTTGTGTCTGACTGATTAACACAGTTTCCGGTAAAGTCACGAAGGTTGCTTCCGGAAGAGTTAAATCACTTGGGTGGATAGGTGGTCGTAGCCCGTATGCATTCCAATCTGGCGAATGTCGATACCTGCCGGGGGTCTGACTAAACTGCTTTTTGAAGGCACGTGTAAATGTCTGTTGAGAATCGAAGTGACACTCAAGGGCAATATCCAGAATTGGGCGGTTGGTTAATCGTAGTGCCACGGCTGCTGTTGACAGTCTGCGGGCGCGAATATAACTACCTATTACGTGACCGGTGACTTCTTTAAACATCCTTTGCAAATGCCACTTTGAGTATCCGGATTTGAGGGCGACTTTATCCAGAGACAACCGCTCTGTAAGGTGGCTTTCAAGCCAGGTAAGTAAGTCGAAAATTATTCTGGTTTGGTTCATAAATCGTCTCCCACCATATTAAACAATAGTGAAAAGGAACATTTCTGTGCTTCTGTTCCCCATTGCTGTCGTGGCAACGTTGCGATACCCACCAGTGCGAGCCCTCCGGGAAAGATTCGAGTATCTGAATGTGAAATTCAAAATAAGCGATTCTGCATTAGACTGCATTGCGAATGTTGGTCATAATATTATTCAATCCTGCCATGTCTCCCCGTTAATCGAGGTTCGATTAAGATTATGTCACGCCAAGATTACTCACTCGATTCTGCTGTGCTACCCGATGTCGATAACATACCCCGGCCTGTTTCCGCCATGAGGGCTTCAATGGTGTCTAAAGGCTGGGAACAGGAAAGACATCAACATCGCAAGTCACAATTGATCTACTCGGTTAGAGGTATGTTGAACTGCGAGATAGAAGATGGCGTGTGGATTGTTCCTCCACACTGTGCGGTATGGATCCCAGGTAATTTGCCTCACTCCGCCCGAGGTTCTGGTGATACTGAGTGTTATTGTTTGTTCGTTGAACCAGACGCGGCGCCGGGGCTTCCTAAAACCTGTTGCACGATTTCAGTAGAGCCGCTGATGCGCGAATTACTGCTGAAAGTGGTTGGTTTTCCCCAGCTATACCTGACAGATGGCCGTGAGGGGAGATTAATAGCAACCCTTTTGGATGAATTGTCTTTAGCCCCTGTGGAAGATCTTCATTTGCCAATGCCTCGCGATAGGCGGCTTCGGCAGCTTGCAGAAATGCTGCTGGCCGATCCTACTGACAAATGTTCTTTAGGTGAATGGGCTCATCGTATTGGCATGAGCGAGCGAAGTATGAGTAGGCTTCTGTTGCAGGAAATCGGCATGAGTTTCGGCCGCTGGCGTCGACAGCTGCATGTGATCCTTTCACTGCAACGTCTTACAAAGGGCGAAAGTGTGCAGACAGTAGCGCTGGAGCTTGGTTATGAGAATGCCAGCGGATTTGTCACCATGTTCCGAAAAGCATTGGGCAAACCGCCAGGGCGTTACCTTATTGAACGAATGGCGGGTTCTACTGGTGGGGAGTCTGTCTATATGCCAGGCATCATTCGTTTGGATTAAACGTTGCGCCGCTCTTAACAACATCCCATATTTTGAGAAAAGCTCATATTTGCCTGACATAAGATTGACTGGATTGGCAATATGATGGCCGGATGTCGTTAACCATCTCACACAGAGACCGGTAAATTTGAATTTTTGCATATATATCGGAGAAAATTTATGGATCTTGGGTTAAGTGACAAACGTGTGCTTGTAACGGGCTCAACGGCAGGCATTGGGTTGGCTACAGCCTGCGTGTTGACAGCGCAGTAAGTGAAATACTGAATGAGTTCCTTCATTGCGCGGGTCTCGGGAATTGCCGCGGACCTGAGTCATAATGAAGGTTGCGAGGCGCTGATAAACCAGTTACCGCATACTGACGTGTTAGTGAATAATCTGGGTATCTTCTAACCTAAATCGTTCGAGGACATCATCGACGAAGACGGAATCGGCCTTGCAGATACCCGCTGAAATGATCCACTACGGTATGACCAAAACCGCACAACTTGCCGTGGCGCACAGACTGGCTGAAAACCTTGCTGGTACAGGTATCACCGTTAACAGTGTGCTTCTAAGCCCACAACATCTGGGGGGGGGGCACATTGGTTGCTGAGGTGGCGGCGGGGCGTGGTGTTGATCCCAAATCCATTGAGCAGGCGTTCTTTGTGACAGTGCGCTCTTCTTCGATACTTCAGCGTTTTTCAACGACAGAAGGGATTGCAGCGATGATTGCCTATGTCTGTAGCGAACGCGCATCTGCTACGACCGGCACAGCACTCAGGGTTGATGGTGGGGAGGGGGGGTGTGAGGATAATCACATAAGAAAGAACTTCCAACAGATAGGTGGTGATAAGCCGTCTGTTAACCCCCATTTTATCGTGGGCAGCCAGCGCAAACTATGGTAACGGTGAAGACTGGCTCGCTGTCAAGTTCGAAACCTTCCTGACCGGCAAGAGAGAGCAGATGTTCATGCAATTTGGGGTCCTCAATAAAAATGAGTTTTTCCCCACATTTGCAACGTAGACTATCCTGGTTCCGTGATTTTTTGTATGGCTTGAGTGCATATGTAGCACGGCCACGAACCCCATCAGTGCGGATAAGTAATCCTGCCACCCATAAATCATTGAGCACCCGATAGATTGTGGCTTGTGTTAAGTGCTCAGATGGCCTCGCGTTGAGGATGCGATATAATTGACTCGCACCAAGACAATGTGGTGCAGCTTGATTCAGAGTGTCCAGTATAGAAATTCGTGAAAATGTTGCCCTGAGATGGCTTGCCTCAAGACGTTGAATATGAGGTGACTGACTTTCGTTCCCCTTGGGATTAGATACGACGACGTTAGAGCGCCTGGGTTGTTTTGATGTTGAAGTGCTTTTATCGCCAAATGACGTAATGAGATCAATGAATTTTGGGTTGTCATTACAAGCCATATTTATTCTCCTTTGCAGATTCGACTTTTCTGTTGTGCGCTACAACGAAGAGCCTGCTGGGGTGAAAATGAGTAGTGGGGACCAGCGCGACCACAGAACATGCAACGCGCTGGTGTGGGCTGTTGTTACTTTGTACTGGTCTTTTCCCATCCGCCACCCAGGGCCTTAAATACGTTTACCCGGGCGTTACCTACCCGTTGGTCAGCTGCGGCCACCTGTGACCTTGTGTCTATCAGGTTTCTTTGCGCTACGATCACATCGAGGTAACTGATTGCTCCAACACGGTATTGCTCTTCAGCTAACCGGAAGGCGTTCCCGGCACGATTACGTGCGTCGTTCAGCGCATCACGCTGCTGCATCGCGGCACCATAGGCACTCAATGATTGCTCGGACTCTTTTAGCGCATTCAGTACAGTGCCATCGAAGTGAGCCAAGGATGCAGCAGTTTGCGCCTTCGCCTGAGCGAGACGGTTGCGTGCCACCATCATGTTCGGGAATGTCCAGGAGATCAGTGGACCGACTGAGAAAGACCAGGTGCGATTGCCTTTCAGATAGTCATTACGCAAGTAGTTGCCTGATACACCCAGTGACACTCGCGGATAAAGATCTGCCACCGCCACGCCGATGCGTGCAGTGTCGCCAGCCAGTTGTCGCTCGGCTTGTCTTACATCAGGACGACGACGCAGCAGGGCAGTGCCGTCGCCCACAGGGAGCACTCCCGAAAACACTGGTGCTTTGGTGCAGGCACGTGCAGAAGCTGGTACCTGCGATGGCGTGCGGCCCATTAATGCTGCCAACTCGAACAGCGCAGCATGTCGCTGGTTCTGTAACGGCGGCAGAGTGGCCTCGGTCTGAGCCAATGTGACACCGGCACGCTCCACATCCAGATTTGATGCCGCGCCGGCGTGTGCCTGATTACTGATAAGGTCCAGACTACGTCGGGCCAGTTCAATGGACGAATGTGCTACGTCAATGGATTCACCCTGAGCGCAAGCGTCCACGTAGGCCCGTGTCGTTTCAGCGACGACCATAACTCTCGCCGCATCGTAGTCGGCGGCGACGGCATCAGTGTCATCCTGCGCAGCCTCAATATCACGTCGAACCCGGCCAAAGAGGTCGAGTTCATAAGAGACGTCAAGCCCACCGCTGTAACTCCACTGCGTGGGTGCCTGACCGGAGCCGGTCCATGTGGTCTGGTCGCGTCCGTAGCCTGCTCTACCCGATACGTTGGTAGAAGGTATCAAGCCGCCTCGTGCTTCCTTGTAAATAGCTCGTGCACGCTCGAGGTTAGCCAGGGCGACACGCAGCTCGGTATTGGCCATAAGAGCCTCTTGGACCAGCCTATTAAGGATGGGGTCATCATACAATTTCCACCACTCAGCTGGCAGAGATTGAGCAGTATCCGTATGGTCCGGTTTGCTGACAAAAGGACCTGCTGCGGTTTGAGGCAAAGACGGTGCATGGTAATCGGGGCCACTGGCACAACCGGTGATGACGGTTGTGACAGCCGTAACCAGAAAAGTGGCGCGCAAAATGGGGAGTAATGCCCGATGCAGAACTATGGTTATGGCATCAGTGTGGGCAGGAAGCAGATCACAATTCGACATTGGGTGCCTCCGTACTGGCAAGTTCGCGGGCGCGGGGGCTCTCCGCTGCCGCCCGGTGATCCTTGGCGACGAAGCTGTAGATGGTGGGCAACACGAACAGTGTGAAGAAGGTGCCGACCAACATGCCCATCACCACCACGATGCCAATGGAGAAGCGGCTGGCCGAGCCCGCACCATCAGCAAATAACATCGGCACCAGACCCGTGACCATCGCAGCGGTGGTCATCAGGACGGGCCGCATACGCACCGACGCGGCCTTCTCAATGGCTTCAATGCGGCTGAGGTTTTCGTGATGCTGAATATGATTGGCAAACGTGACCATCAGGATGCCGTGCTTGGAAATCAGGCCAATCAACGTGACCAGTCCGATCTGGGTGTAGATGTTGAGCGTGGCAAAGCCTAGCCACAGCGGCACCAGTGCGCCGAAGATCGCCAACGGCACCGTCACCAGGATCACCAGCGGATCACGCAGACTCTCGAATTGCGCCGCCAGTACCAGAAAGATGACCACCAGCGCAAAGCAGAAGGACACCAGCAGACGGTTGCCTTCTTGCACGAACTGGCGGCTGTTGCTGAGCCAGTCCACGCTGGTACCGGAAGGCAGCGGCTGAGATTGCAGGAACTTCACGGCCTCGCCCATGCTCACGCCCGGTGCCGGCAGCATTTCCAGTGTGGTGGAGTTCATCTGGTCGAACTGGGTGAGCTGGTTGGCCTGCGGACGCATTTCGACGCGGGTCACGGTCGATAGCGGCACTAACGCGCCGGAGGTCGCTTTGACGTAGAAGCGTCCGAGGTCTTCCGGCGTCATGCGCTCGGCGCTGCGCACCTGCGGAATCACATCGTAGGAGCGGCCGTGGAAGTTGAAGCGGTTGACATAGTTATCGCCAACTAGCACGGCCAGGGTATCGGCGATGGACTGCATGGTCACACCCATTTCGCGGGCCTTCGCATTGTCGATGGTGATATGCGCCTGCGAGCTGTCGTAGGAGAGGTCGTTCTGCACGTAGAGGAACAGGCCGCTGGCATAGGCCGCAGCTTTGATCTTCTCTCCTGTCTCATACAGCGTTTTGAAGTCGTCGGGCGAGCGCAGCACCATCTGCACCGGCAGGCCACCGCTGGAACCAGGCAGCGGGGGCAACTGCACGGCGGTCAACGTCTCGCCGTCAATGGCACCACCGGCCGCTTGGATTTGGCCTTGGATCTCGGTGGCTGACCGCTTGCGTTCCGACCAGTCCTTGAGGATAGCACCGCCGATCATCATGTTCTGGCCGCCGGCAGAGTCGCCGATATTCATGAAGCTGCTATCGAACTCCGGGATCGACTCGAACAGTTTTTCGATCTGCTGGGCATAGCGAGCACTATAGCCGACGCCTGCGTACTGCGGCGCTTTGGCGATGACCATGACAACGCCCTGATCCTCCGTTGGTGCGAGTTCGTGGCGGGTGCCAGTGAACAACACCACGATGGCGGCCAGCACGACTACGCCGACCAGCAGTACCGCACCGCGAGCCGCCAACGTGTGGGCCAGCAAACGTCCATAGAATGCCGTCAGCCATTCCATATAGTGTTCGACCAGCTTCGCCAGCCGTCCCTCACCCTGCTTGGAACTGAGCAACATCGAACTCATCACCGGCGAGAGCGTCAGCGCGATAACGCCCGAGACGATGACCGAGCCAGCCAGCGTGAAAGCAAACTCCTTGAACAGTGCGCCGGTCAACCCACCCATCATGCCGATAGGTGCATAGACCGCCGCCAGCGTGATGGTCATGGCGATCACTGGCGCGACGATCTCGCGCGCGCCAAGCAATGCCGCACGCACGGGTGACAGGCCTTCTTCGATGTGGCGATGGATGTTCTCCACCACCACGATGGCGTCGTCCACTACCAAGCCGATCGCCAGCACCATCGCCAACAGCGTCAATAGGTTGATCGAGAAGCCGCAGGCCAGCATCAGTGCCGCAGTGCCGATCAGCGACAGCGGGATGGTGACGACCGGAATGATGACCGCGCGGAATGTGCCGAGGAACAGGAAGATCACCACGATGACAATCACGATGGCTTCGATCAGTGTGTGCTTCACCTCCTTGATGGAGGCGTTGACGAAACGTGCAACGTCGTAGTTGGGTGCTACCGTTAGTCCTGGCGGCGCCATTGCACGAATCTTCGGCAGCAGTTGGTTGGCCTGCCTGACGATTTTCAGGGGATTTCCGTCGGGTGTGGGTTGGATGGCAACGAAGATCGCAGGTATGCCAGTAGCGAATGAGAGGTTGTTGTAGTCCTGACCACCAATCTCCACCGTGGCGACATCCGACAACCGCACCACACCGTCGCCGGGGCTGGATTTGATGACCATATGACGGAAGTCATCGACGCTGCGCAGGTCGGTCGCGGCGCTGATGTTGGTGACGGTCAGCGCGCTCTTGAGCTGGCCTGGAGCAGCCTGCACGTTGTTGGCGCGTAGCGCAGCCGAAATATCACTGGCCGACAGCCCGTGCGCGGCCAACCGTACCGGGTCGATCCAGATGCGCATAGCCAGCGGCTGACCCCCATAGACGTCAGCCGAGGCTACCCCCGGAATGCTGGTGAACAGAGGCTGCGCCACCCGAGATGCGAAATCCGTCACCTGCGGGATCGACAGGGTTTTGCTGTAGAAGGCGATGTACTGCACAGCGGTGCTGCCCCCGGTGGACATGCGGATGACCGGATCGGTGACGCCCGCTGGTAACCGGTACTTGACCTGCTGCACTTTGGCGAGGATTTCGGTCATCGTGCGGTCGGCATTGGCATTGAGCACCAGCCGCGCCTTGATCTCGCTCTTGCCCTGCGTGGTGGTCGAACTGAGGTATTCGATACCGCTGGCCGTGGCGATGGACTGCGCTATCGGTGCAGTGACGAAGCCCTGCATCACGTCCTGGGCCGCCCCCGGAAACGTGGTGCTGACCGTGATGGTGGCGTTTTCCAGATAGGGGTATTGCCGCACGGGCAGCAGGAATACAGCGGTGGTGCCCATCAGCAGGATCAACAGGCTGACGACCAGCGCCAGGATGGGCCGGCGGATGAAGATGTCGGTGAAATGCATAGTGCCGTCCTCTATTGTGCGTCAGCGGCGGGGGCGACCGCCGGGGCGACATGCGGTGCTGCGGCGGCAGGCACGGGCATATTGATCTTCACCGTCGCGCCGGGCGGCAGCCTGTTCTGACCCGCCGTCACAACGACGTCACCGGGCTTAACACCCTGCGTCACCAGGACTTCATCGCCAAGTCGGCGGCCGGTGATGACCGGTACCGCGACCGCCCTGCCGATCCCGTGTGCATCGACACCTTGCACTAGCACCACGCTGTCGCCGGAGGCCGAGGTCTGGATTGCCGTCAGCGGCAACACAATAGCGTCTTTAGTGGCGGGTAACATCAGCCGCGCTGTCACATACATGCCAGACCTCAGTAACCGGTCGGTATTGGGCAATAGCGCCTGCACGTCCACATTGCGAGTCTCGCCGTCGATGCGCGGCTCGATGGTGCTGACCTTGGCGTTGAATACCTGGCCTGGCGCTGCATCTACCGTCACCTGCACCGACGCGCCTAAAGTCAGCTTGGGCAAATCCTGCTGGGGCAACGTGAAATTGACGTAGAGCGGATCGAGCTGGGTTAGCGTGGCGATTTCATCACCTGCGTTAAGGTACTGACCAAGATTGATATGCCGGATACCAAGTTGACCAGAAAACGGTGCACGAACAACCTTTTGCTGTATACGTGCGTCAAGTTGCCGGACCGCTGCGGCGGTCTGGACGGCTTCCGCCATGCGCTGCTCAAGAAGTTCGCGGGACTCGGCTCCTGTTTGGGCTAATGCTTGTGAACGTCGCAGTTGCAGTTGCGCAAAATCAGCTTTTGCTTTGGCAGAAGCGCGATCCGCTTGTTCCGGAGCATCGTAAAGCTGTATCACGACGTCTCCTTTCTTAACAAACTGGCCCGCTTCAAAGTTAATGGCGGTCACACGTCCAGATGTATCCGGAGCGAGCAACACTTCCTGTACTGCCTGCAAACTTGCAACGGCTTGTAATTGATCTGCGACGTTACTGGTTTTTGCGCGGATCGTCGTTACAGGTATAGGTGGCAGAGTCTGCTGTTCTGCGCTACTGCTACGGAGGATCCGCCAGGTGTACAGCAGGCTGAAGACCACAATGAGGGCAAGCATGCTGATTACTGTTGGCTTCACATGGCGATTCATCGCGATGCTCATAGGCGCTCACCTTTGCCAGAGAAAACAGACAGGGCTTGCGAGCAGGGCAGCGATAAGTGCCCGTGATTGTCTTGTAAATACATGATTATTCCTTATCGATTTAAAAATCAGACTGTGCTAAAGCGCATTTTTGCCCATATCCAGGCATTTTGATTGGCAGTCTAACTTTTCGATGAAGAAGAACCATTGCGAAAAATTGTCATGTTATTTCGCATTTCAGCCAAAAACTTTTAAAGTACATTTTGGCTGAAATGGAAAACTATATGGCTGTATTTCGCTATCGCAACATTAACTCTCGTAGTTTAATGAGAATGAGTTTCATTTGAATGTATTGGCGAGATTACATCGCTGGATCCCGAATGGTCTTTTTTTCGCAGAAAAATTTATTTTCAGAAAAGTATCTGGGATGAAAGTTGCTTGGCATCTACAAGAAAATGATAGGCAGGCGCGGGGTCAGATCCAATAAGGGAATATTTATCCACTCAATATAGGGCATTTATTTGAACGCCTTGGAAAATGACCTCACGACATTATTTCTCACTTAATCCAAACGAGTATATAAATGAAATTGCAAAAAGCTCTGGTTCTACGTCCCTCTACCGTCATGATCAGTGCGTTTATCAGTTCATTGTCGTTTCCCGCAGTATCATCAGACAGCCCCACGACTTCCACTACAGAAGATACGATGACGGTTACCACTAATGGGCAGAGCCTTACTTCTGAAGATGCCTGGGGGCCAGTGGGCACAATAGTGGCTAAACGCAGCGCGACAGGTACCAAAACAGATACACCGATACTTAAAACACCACAGTCGATCACTGTCGTGACTCGTGAGGAAATGGATCTGCTGGATCCTCCGACGCTAAAAGATGCTTTTCGCTATTCAGCGGGGGTGATGGTTGACAACCGAGGCTCTGTAACGGGATTCAATTCAGTCAATATTCGGGGTTTTAGCCAGATTGCAGATAATATTTACCTTGATGGACTAAAACTTCAGAGCGATAGTTATGCATCATTCCAGGTTGACCCTTATATGCTGGAGCGTGCTGAATTATTGCGCGGTCCCATCTCTGTCTTATATGGCCTGAGTGATCCGGGGGGAATTATTTCTCTGGTGAGCAAACGTCCTACAGCGGAAACCATACGTGAAGTTCAGTTTAAAATGGGTAACCATAATCTTTTTCAAACCGGTTTTGATTTTGGCGGTGCGGCCGATGATAGCGGAGAATTAACCTACAGACTGACTGGTGTCGCCAGCGATCAAGATCAACAACAAACTGGTGAAAAAGCAAAGCGTTATTCGATAGCACCGTCTTTCACTTGGCGTCCGGATGACAAAACTAGCTTTACTTTTTTAAGCAGTTTCCTCAATGAACCTGACATCGGCTGGTATGGTTATCTACCTAAAAACGGAACTGTGACTAACGGCGCCGGAGGTAAATTGCCGACCAGCTTTAATGATGGTGAACCGGGTTATAATAAAATCTCTCGAAACCAGAAGTTAGTCGGTTATACATTCGACCATCAGATCAACGATAACTGGACTGTACGTCAGAACCTGCGTTACGGAACGGTCGATATGGATTATAAAACTATCTATGGTAGTAGTATTTCCACCGTTGATCCTACTCAGTTAACAAGAGGGGCATTGGCGTTCAAGGAGCATTTATCGACCTTTGCGGTCGATACTCAAGCGCAGAGCAAGTTTTCTACAGATACAGTCGATCACACTCTGCTTTTGGGCGTGGATTATCGACGCACCCGAAATGATAGCTGGCATACCTTTGGTCTGGCATCGAACCTGAATCTTATAAATCCTGTTTATGGTAACACGGCAGTGCAGTATTACCGTACCACCAGCCAGGTTGACCACCAGGAGCAAACGGGACTTTATCTCCAGGAGCAGGCGGAATGGAATCGCTGGGTATTAACACTGGGAGGCCGTTACGACTGGTCCAAGATAGACACTGTTAATCGCCTGAACAATAATGCTGTTTCCAAGCAGGACGACAATGAGTTTACATGGCGGGGGGGGATTAATTACCTGTTTGACAACGGTATTTCACCTTATTTCAGTTACAGTGAATCCTTTCTGCCTACAAGTGGTACTGACTATGCGGGTAAAACATTCCAGGCGTCACGTGCTAAACAATATGAGGCAGGATTAAAATATATCCCTGATGATGGGGCGATTTCTGCAACCTTATCTGTGTTCCAGTTGACCAAAAATAAAAATTTGAGTACAGATCCAGAGCATATTTATTATTCAGTGCAGAACGGTGAAATACGATCAAGAGGTATTGAGCTTGAGACTAAAGCGGCGTTAACTGAAAATGTGGATGTTATCGGAAGTTATTCCTATACAGATGCAGAATATACAAAAGACACTTCGTACAAGGGTAATCAGCCCTCTCAAATTCCAAAAAATATGGCGGCACTATGGGGTAATTACACGTTCCATGAAACCGCACTGAGCGGATTAACACTTGGACTCGGAGTACGGTATATCGGATCAACTGAAGGTGATAGCGCCAACTCCTTCAAAGTTAAGCCCTATACCATCTGGAATGCAGCAGTTCAGTACGATTTGGCCAGGTTTAATTTACCGGGATCTACTGTTGGGGTCAGCGTTAACAATCTCTTTAATAAAAAGTACGTGGCAAGTTGTTACGCCACTACAGCGTGCTTTTACGGAACTGAGCGTCAGATTACAGCGACTGCTACTTTTAGGTTTTAAACAAATAGCACTTACGAAAATTATTGGTTTTTTTGCAGACGATAAGTGAGATACTATTTACGTTAGTAACCGGAAAAAATTGATAAACTGTAAAATAATATAGAGACTGATTTTTCAGCCAAGCATACAAGGCACGTTTAGAAATGAATGCTTCGGTGTATGAGTACAAGAAGTCTTTAAAAAGTTTTCGAGGTTAAATAACCATAACGTTACAGTCAGGAAAATATACCGTTAGCAAAGATCTGTCGCTAACGATTTTTAAATCAACCACAGTTTTTAATACTCGAATTGAGCGGTTCATCTTAGCTATGGCAAGTTCAGGTTACTAACTCAAAAAAAGCAGATCCTGAATGTGTAGGATCTGCTTTCACTTTATCATTAATGACATCAAGCTGGATTAAGTTATTCTAAAACAGTTTTTTCGGCCCCGGATATAGGGCGGAACATACTTCTCCCGCAAGCATCTAGATAGTCCGACCACCATTGCATCATCGCCTTTCTGGCTTCCAAATGCGCCGCTTTGTGGATGTACGCAAACCGCACGCTATTGTGTTAGCGCCAATGATATAAGACCGTTATGGGGGTGCGGACGATTTCCTGGACTCTCAGGAGATAAATAATGTTTACCGAAGCAGAACGGCTCCGCGCAATTGAACTTTACTTTAAATACGGCAGAAAACTGGCTCCTGTAGTTCGTGAACTGGGTTACCCCTCTAAAAGAAATCTACGACGCTGGATCCGTTTATGGGAAGCGAGTGACGGTGCTACAAAATCCATACTCCGTAAGCCTCGTTACTCTGATGTGCAAAAGCAGGCTGCTGTTGAACATTATCTTAACCATGGCTGCTGCCTGGCGTTTACCAGCAGGACTCTTGGTTATCCCTGCTGTGATGTATTGGCTCGCTGGGTTAATGAACGTCATCCCGGCAGACGGCTTATTTTCACCAGTACGATCAATCAAAATGCACCTTTTGAACCTGAGGTGAAACGTCAGGCTGTCATGGCGCTTTGTACACGGCATGTACCTGCCAGAGAAATCGCCATGAACATTGGCATCAGTCGCACGGTATTGTACAAATGGAAAGATGAAATCATCGGCGATGAGGCTTACCAGTCCATGCGCAAACATGAAAAGCCGTCTCTTACGGAAGAGCGCGACACTCTGCGCGAAGAAGTTAACCGACTTAATCAGGAGATACGTCGACAGCAGATGGAGCTCGATATCCTGAAAAAAGCGGAGGAAATCATAAAAAAAGACCCGGGCATCAGCGTCAGCACTCTGACAAACAGGGAAAAGACGCAGATCGCTGATGTCCTGAGAGGCTCGTACCCGTTGACAGAGCTGCTGCGAGTCCTTGAACTTGCACGGAGCAGTTTTTTTTACCACCGGACAGCTCTGCGCTCGGGAGATAAATACGCGACCGTACGTATCGCAATAACAGAGATCTTCAACGGTAACTATCGTTGTTATGGCTATCGCCGTCTGCACGCTATGCTACGGCACAAAGGCCAGCGACTCTCTGAGAAGGTTGTACGCAGACTTATGGTGGAAGAACAGCTTGTGGTCAGTCGAAACCGTCGGCGCCGCTACAGCTCATACGGCGGAGAAATCGGCCCGGCACCTGACAATCTTCTCGCCAGAGACTTTAACGCGGAACAGCCTAATCAAAAATGGCTGACAGATATCACGGAGTTTCAGTTGCCGTCAGGCAAAGTATGGTTGTCACCTGTAATCGACTGCTTCGATGGTAAAGTTGTGAGCTGGTCGTTGGGTACACGCCCGGATGCAGAACTGGCGAATACCATGCTGGATGGTGCAATCAGCACATTAACCGCAGGCGAACGACCAATAATCCATAGCGATCGAGGCGGGCATTACCGCTGGCCAGGCTGGCTTAAGCGTGTGAATGCTGCCAGTCTTATCCGTTCGATGTCCCGTAAAGGCTGTTCACCGGATAATGCGGCTTGTGAAGGGTTCTTTGGTCGCCTGAAAACGGAAATGTACTATGGTCATGAGTGGTCAGGCGTGACACCTGAGCACTTTATGCAGCATGTTGATGCCTATATACGATGGTATAACGAACATCGCATCAAGTTGTCGCTGGGAGCACTCAGCCCGGAAATGTACCGTCGACAACTCGGCATCGCGCAATAAAACCGTCCAAGAAAACATCCGCATCCCCATTACCGTCTTATATCACTGGCGCTAACAAAAACGGGTTTCTTCCGGCCAGCGCATAAAGGAGGCACCTACTTCGTGACTGTCAACGACCAGGATATCCTGTTTGGCACTCCGACGAAGAAGCGCCGCCATACCCACTCCGGCCGGACCCGCACCGACAATAACGACTTCGCGTGGTTTATTCATAAAATTACTCTTTGCGTTACGTTATAATATAGCAATACATATTGAAATTTTTTACATCCAAAGGTACAACTTATCGGATACGCCATGAGGTATTTTCGCCGACATCTTCAAGTTCAATACCTTGATTTGCTAATTCATTTCTTAAACGATCGGCCTTGTCCCATTCGCCCATACGTCGTGCCTCACTGCGCTGGTGAATTAACTTTTCAATAAGTTGCAGTTCTGCAGGATGAAGATCACTGCGGTTTTTCAAAAAGGCATCCGATGCTTGTTCAAGCAAACCCAGCACATTCCCCAGGTATTTCAGCGTGGTGGCAAGTGCTGCGGCTTCATCATCATTCGTTCCGCAAAGCCTGTTAATCTCTCTTGTCAGTTCAAATAAAATGGCAAGCGCCTGGGGCGTATTGAAATCATCATCCATTGCCTCACAGAATCTGGCCCGCCATGCATCGTGCTGTTCAGATCGAGACCCGTCAGCGAACTGGCATGCGGTGTAGAGCCGTGTTAGAGAGGCGCGCGCAAGGTGAATATTCTCCTCGCTATAATTCAGCGGCTTACGATAATGTGCGCTTAGCAGGAAGAAGCGCACACTCTGGGCATCGAACCGGTGCAGAATATCGCGCAGGGTAAAAAAGTTATGCAGCGATTTTGACATCTTCTCTTTACTCACCGTCACCATGCCGGTGTGAAGCCAGTAATTTACGTAAGGGCCATCATTGGCGGAGGTGGATTGGGCAATCTCATTTTCATGATGGGGAAATATCAGGTCCGAACCACCGCCATGAATGTCGAAATGCGTTCCGAGGTAATGACAGTTCATCGCAGAGCATTCAATATGCCATCCCGGTCGTCCTTCTCCCCATGGAGAGGGCCAGGCCGGCTCGCCGGATTTCGCCCGCTTCCAGAGAACAAAATCCAGCGGGTCGCGTTTATACGTCATTGACGTCGATGCGGGCCTCGGCGCGAAGCATGGTAATATCTTGTCCCGAAAGCTTTCCATAGTCTTTTGCCGATGCAGTGGAGAACATGACGTCACCACTCTCTGCAATGTAAGCATATTGTCGATGCAGAAGTCGTTCGATCATACTGATGATTTGTGGAATGTGCTCTGTGGGGCGGGGTTCGATGTCTGGCGGCAGGATGCCTAACTTTGCAAAATCAATGTGCATTTCATGCACCATTCGCTCTGTCAGGCTGCGCCAGTCCTCTCCGGTCTCACGGGCGCGCTGAATAATTTTGTCATCTATATCGGTAATGTTGCGCACGAAAGTCACATCGTATCCGCAAAAACGCAGATAGCGGACAATCATATCAAAAGCTACAAAGGTTCTGGCGTGCCCCAGATGGCAAAGGTCATAAACCGTCACGCCGCATACATACATGCCGATTTTGCTCTCTTTAACCGGAACTAATAGCTCCTTTTGCATACCAAGCGTGTTTGTTAGTTTAATCATTACGTTTACCTCATTATTTTTAGATAGCAGCACACGAACACGCCTGGTGCTAATTAACAGTCGTCCGGAATAACAAAAAAATTATTTGGTGATAGTACGATTACAGTCCGGACAGATACCATGACTGGAAAGGGTAATTTCCCGTTCGGTCATACCATGTCCAGTGAGATGTGATTTTACCAATTCAATGGCCGCTTCCAGGGCCGGATCCTGCTCAATAGGAATAACATGATGGCAGTTATCGCATTCAAAAAGTCCTACGGCAGCCCGTTGGGTCAGAGCGAAACGCTGAGTTCTTGCCGAGTCGGTATAACGCTGGACAATATTTACCTGCATTAGCCGCTCCAGTATTCGGTAAAGGGTCACACGATCGGGAGCCTGCTCGCCCAGTTGCTGAGTTAAATCGTCGTGGCTCATGGCCTGGCTGGCATGTTCAAGGCATTGCAGCGTAGCAAGGGTGGGTAGCGTTGCCCGCAAACCATGTGTGCGCAACGTTTGCTTCCAGTCATACGTTTTGGCTACTGGTGTTGTCATATTTCCCCCTCCGAGTCATGTCATTTGAATTTTGGCAGGAAGCCGGTATTATTGCAACTTGATTGCATTAACGTTTAGCGGCATAAGGCTTGATGCTATGAAAAGAACACCGCTCATTATCCTTAATGGTTTTCTGGGGGCAGGGAAAACTACTCTGCTAAAAAACCTTCTTACACAGGCACACAAACGGCGAATGACTGTATTCGTCATCGTTAATGACATGAGTGAACTTGATGTGGATGGCGTCCTGATAGCCAACACAGAAATCGTTGATGCAGCCAGTAACAATTTTGTGAGTATTTCAGCAGACAATATCAGCAGCAGAAGTGGGATCCAGAAGCTGGATTCCGCGCTGAAAAACCTGCTCGAAAAACGGTCTCCGGATTTTATTTTACTGGAAACGTCAGGCAGCAGCCATCCTCTTCCCCTGGTCCGCTATCTTCGAGAACACACTCAGGTAAGTCTCAAAGCATTTTTGTCTCTTGTTGATACGGTCATGCTTAATGATGACTACGACGGTGGAAAGAAGCTTATTCCGGTTTTCCAGGAGCACCTCAACAAAGGGGCCAGGGGAGTGGAAAGCCTGCTGGCAGAACAGATTATGTTCTGTAATAAGCTCTTACTAACCAAAAACGACCGGTTACCCTTCTATGTTGTTACTGAGGTAGCCAGAGCCATACATCCACTTAATCCGCAGGTTGCAATTATGGCCGTGCCCTGGGGAAATTTACAGCTGGATGAATTGCTTTCCATGCCGGATTACGATTTTCGTCGGGTGGCGTTACTTATCGATGAGCTTCAGGATGCAATTGATGCAGTTTTGCCGGATGAACCCAACAAAAAATATGATATTTCGTGGCGGGTCATTGAGGATGACCGTCCATTTCATCCGCAGCGGCTGTGGGATACCTGCCATCGCTTCATGGGCGCAGGCGTTTACCGCAGCAAGGGGTTTTTCTGGCTACCGGGAAGGGATGACCTGGCATTATTGTGGAACCAGGCAGCAGGGAGCATCAATCTCGAATTCATAAGCTACTGGAAAGCCGGGGTCCTGACTCACACTGATAATTCACTGACACAGGAAGAACGCTCAGCTATCCGTCAGCAATTGGCAAAAATGCCTGGCAGATTTGGTGACCGGCGCTGCCGCCTGACTGTTATTGGCGAGAGCGGTGAAATTGACGATTTCGCCCTCGCGTTGCGCCAGTGTTTACTCACTGAAGAGGAAATTCGCTGGTGGCTGCAGGGGGGAATTTTCCACGATCCCTGGCCCACGAAAGTGGCCTGGCTGGCTTAACAGGTTATTTTGCAGCGATAGATAATGTTATGTTATAACGTATCAAGTTGCAATTTTATCGGTACAGAACATGACTAAACCTACCCGCGCTGAACAAGAAAGAATCCTGGCAATGTCGTCAGAAGACTACATGAACCCTGTGCAACTGGACTACTTCCGGCGGCTTATCCGCCATGAAAGGCAGGAGGTGCTTGATCATATAGACCAGATGAAGCAACAACTGCAGGATAATCCAGAAACGGGTGACGAAGGTGACATCGCCATTCGTGAAGAACAGTTACGTCTGCTGTTCAGACAGATAGACAGAGAAAGCCGCCTGTTGCCGAAATATGATGCAGCGCTTATACGGCTTGAAAAAGGAGAATATGGCTTCTGCCGGGATACAGGCGAACCTATCGGTCTGCAACGCCTGTTACTCAGGCCCACCGCAGAATTAAGTATTGAAGCCAAAACAAAAGAGGAAAAGGTTGAGGTTCAGTACCGAAAGAAATAAAGCGGTAGCTCAGGCAGTGGGCAGGATTGGGATGAGAGTAGATATCAGATCAGGCAGGACTATATGAGTATTACAGCGAAACAAACCTTATGCCCAGGCATACTACCGGATATTCAGTCCACTAAGAGTGACGACAAGGGCGAGTCATTATCCTGGGTTGGTATGGAGCAAATTGATCTGCCGGTAGACATTGCAGGCAGGCCGGTATCAGCAAAGGTCAATGCTGGTATAAACCTTCTCAGTTCACCTGAAGCAGAAAAGGGGATCCACATGTCTCGCCTTTATCTTCTTCTGGACGAACTGACACAAGGGGAAATCACACCGGCATTATTGCAACATGTGTTGAACGCATTTCTGGCATCTCATCATGGACGCAGTGATGAAGCCAGTATTGAGATTTCAGGGGAGTTATTACTGTCTCGTAAGTCGTTAAATTCTAATCACTCCGGCTGGAAAGCTTATCCTCTGACTCTGAGCGCCGAACTCAGGCAATCTTTTACGGTTGTTCTTAAAGTTGGTATCCCTTATTCGTCAACCTGCCCGGCGTCCGCAGCGCTTAGCCGCCACGTTGCGGGATTGCAGTTTAGTAAAGACTTTGGCAACCGGATCGACAGGTTCCCGGCAGCAGAAATAGCGGACTGGCTTGTTGAGAAAGGAATGCCAGCAACCCCGCACAGCCAGCGAAGCTGGGCTTGGGTGAGTATCCGGCTTAATCCTGAAGCAAAATCACTGCCTGTGATTGAGCTGATTGATTATGCTGAAGTTGCTCTCGGGACAGCCGTGCAAACGGTCGTCAAGCGGAGCGACGAACAGGCGTTTGCGGTGGCTAACGGTCAGAATCTGATGTTTTGCGAAGATGCTGCCCGTCGGCTCAATAATGTTTTTCGTTGTGCACTCTTTTGTGAAGCATTTGATATCCGGGTTGAGCATCAGGAAAGCCTGCATCCCCATAATGCCGTTGCCTGTATTCACTGGAAAGGAAGTAAAAATGTTACGTAAAAACCCATCAGGTCATACCCCAGTGGTGTCAACAAAGGCCTATATCGATCCCACCGCAGTAATTTGTGGACGTGTCATTATTCATGATTATGTTTACGTCGGACCCTATGCGGTTATCCGTGCTGACGAGCTAAATGCAGACGGGGATATGGATCCTATCATTATCCATTCCCACTCTAATATTCAGGACGGGGTGGTTATTCACTCAAAAAGTGGCGCACCAGTGACGATAGGAAGCGGAACGTCTATTGCCCACCGTGCAATAGTGCATGGCCCCTGTCAGGTTGACGAGCGGGTATTTATTGGATTCAACAGTGTGTTGTTTAACTGTCATATTCAGACGGGTTGTGTTATTCGCTATAATGCAGTTGTGGATGGCGTCACCTTGCCTGAGAATACCTATATTCCATCAACGGAACGCGTGGGGCCTGATTCCGATCTTAAAAGTTATTCGAAAGTAGACCCCGCTTCTTTGCAATTTTCAGAAGAAGTCGCCAGCACTAATGTCAAACTGGTGGAAGGTTATCAGTTGTTGCGAAATGAATTCTGAGTATGGCTCGGCTAGTGCCGTTAACATCACACCGTATTATTAACGATTTGTTATTAATGTAGCAAATTCATACTTGCCTCTTTAACCTTTTTGCGGAAGAGGCCTTTCTGTTTTATTAGAGAGGTGGGGTGAAACTTTTTATTAATGATCTGACGGTCATGGATTTTAGTTTCCTTGATGCGGAAGCCGGACTGATTGGCGATAGCCTTATCGTTGATATTATTCTTGAGGGAGATCTGAATGCTGAGTCAATGATAATGGATTTCTCACATGCAAAAAAAAGTATCAAACATGAAATTGATAAACTGGCCGATCATGTCCTGATTGTGCCGGAAAAAAATAGTCATATTATTGTTAGTAATGCAGGCACTACGACGGAAGTCGCCATGCTGCGTAAGAATAGGGAGACCCAGTGTTTTATTTCCGGGCCGCAGGAGAGTTTCTGGCTGGTCCAGGCAGATAATATTACTTCCCATTATCTTAAAACCCAAATAGAAAAACATTTACTGGCGTGTTTGCCGCAGGGAATAAAGGACATAACGATAACGTTACGGCCGGAAAGTATTAATGGTGACAGTTATCATTACTCGCATGGACTGAAAAAACACCGCGGAAATTGCCAGAGAATAGCGCATGGGCATCGCTCTGCAATCAGAATTTTTGTTGATGGTGAGCGAAGCTATATGCGGGAGCAGGAATGGGCAAAACGATGGAATAACGCTTATCTGTTAAGCCGGGAAGATGTCGTTACCGTTACAACACTTTCACCGCGTGCCGTAGCATACTGGCATAAGGGGCTGACATGTTCTTCCTGGCGGAGTTCTCAAGGATACTTTGAAATCATGCTTTGTTCTGAGGTAGTAGATATTCTGCCGTGTGATACCACGGTTGAGTCACTGGCTTTATTTATCAGGCAATCAATTGAGCACGGTTTACCCGCAGCGAAAATAGAAGTCCATGCCTTTGAGGGAGTGGGTAAAGGCGCTATTGCCTGACACACTATTCTCTTTTCAGGGGTATTGATCTGTTTTCTCTCGTAAAACTACAATACCCGGTTTTGTAGCTACGTATCTAATAAAAGGCGAGTCAACAACCTTTCTGTTTTTCGCTAATGACTATGCATTTCTGAACCAAATGTTATTGTGGTCTTTGATAATGATCCCAACATGTGAAACATCCAGTCCTCTTTTTGTTGAATAAATGCCCACGTAATCACCTGTCCGTAGTTTATTTATTACCTCTTTACCTATTGCAGATGCCGGTATATAGCTTATCCGGCGTGAGATAATGCCGAGACCCTTGACATATTCTTGCTTTTTATTCTTTTGGTTTAGCTGTTTGTTGACGGTAATAATATACGGGCTGATGTCCTGAGTAACATCTTGTGCATTTCGCGGAGATGTGACCGCCCAGTCCGTGAAAAAATGTTTTCTGCCAGTAAAATCAATCAATCCGTCTGTATAACGGGTCTTAACAAGTTCAGATACATAAGTTTGCCAGCTACTGGCGTGCGCCATGGAACGAACATAATCAAGAAAAGTAAAACAATCCACGGTACTGGGGTTAGTGACCAGCCTCTCTTGTATCGAAGATGACCCAATCAGTGTATGCGCCTGGTAAGGTGTTCCGAGGAAATGGAAAGATATCTCAGCAACGCGTTCACTATAGCTGAGGCCCTTCCTGTACAAAGAAGTGGTATGAAGGATTTTGTTAACTTTAGCCTGACTTTCTTCAGTAGAATAGTCGCTTCGTGCCTGCTGAGACTCAGCAAATCCCGCGCAGCTATAAAAAGAAAGGAGAAAGATGATTGCTTTTTTCATAAAACATTAACTTCCTCAGAGGTATTTCTCATTCCCCCCTGAGCGCGCTTTATAACTCTGGTTATAGGCTGATATTCTTGGATTTCTGCGCCAGACCGGGTAATCGAACTGGCTTCTGCGGCGTCCCCGCCACGTTCTGTTCCATGGTCTTAAACTTTTCAGCAGCTTAAGCCCCCTGGATAGCTGTCAATCCTGTGATAGGCGTGCTTAACAGAATTATCCGTTCACAATGTCCGTGGATGATTTTGGTCAGGCGCTTGAGCTGACGACGCAAGTGGTCACGTCGCTCGATCCCGACAGGGTGTGTTGCTATATGGAGCGGGCGCTGGAAAGCCTGGCGGAGACCTTGGCGCACTCGCCTGACCGACCAGTACAACTGCTTGACATTCTGCCTATGTCTGAGCGCACCTTGTTGCTCAAAACGTGGAACGCGGCAGAGGCGTCCTACCCGGGTCATCTGTGCATTCATCACTTATTCGAAGAGCAAGTGGCGCGCAGTCCCGAAGCGACGGCATTGATCTTTGAGGATGCGACGCTCAGTTATGGAGAGCTCAATGCTAAGGCCAATCAGCTGGCGCACCGGCTAATCGACCTAGGCGTGGGCCCAGACCAGCGGGTGGCCATCTGTGTGGCGCGATCCCCGGCCATGGTTGTTGGTCTCATGGCGATCTTAAAGGCGGGCGGGGCCTATGTGCCGCTCGATCCGGCCTATCCGGGCGAACGGCTTGCTTACATTCTTGCCGACGCTGCCTCGGTTCTAGTGCTGGCCGATGCGGCAGGACGCAAGGTGCTGGGTGAGGCGTTACTGTCTTATACCGTGCTTGACCCTAATGAGACGTGGTCAAGGACGGCGGCGGAGTGTGAGACTAATCCCCGGGTTCGCAGTCTCACTCCCCACAACCTTGCCTATATTATCTATACCTCAGGTTCAACCGGACAACCTAAGGGAGTTATGGTCGAACATCGCGGATTAATAGCATCGACATTGGCGAGGACCTATGTTTATGAGACGAAGTGTGATGCTCGATTCTTGCTATTGTCATCTATGGCGTTTGACAGCTCCGTAGCCGGCATTTTCGGGACTTTGACGACGGGAGGGGCCTTATGTTTACCAAACAGTAAAGCAGCAGTAGATCCAAATATTATTAGCAATCTATTGATTGAAAATAAAATTACATCCGTGCTGCTTGTGCCTTCTCTCGCTCGGTTAGTATTGCCGCAGGTTGCCCAACATGGATATGGACAACTACGCCAAGTGATCGTAGCAGGGGAGTTATGTCCTGCGAAGCTCATTCGAGAAGCGACATCAGACTCTACTTCTGTTGAACTATTTAACGAGTATGGTCCTACTGAGACGACAGTCTGGGCTACGGTCCATCATTGTATATCTGATGAACTTGACCCAGTCCCGATCGGCCGTCCCATTTTAAACACGTGTATTTACCTTCTGGACGCATATGGTCAGCCAGTTCCATTAGGGGTGGTGGGTGAGATGTATATTGGGGGAGCAGGTGTTGCGCGCGGATATCTGAACCGCTCCGAACTGACGGCAGAACGTTTCCTGCCCGATCCCTTTGCCGGCATACCTGATGCGCGGATGTTTAAGACAGGTGATTTGGCCCGTTATCTTCCAAACGGGAGCGTGGTATTCGTAGGACGCAATGACGACCAGGTCAAGATCCGGGGTTTCCGGATTGAGCCGGATGAGATTGCGGCCAGATTGGCTGAGCATCCCTCCATTCGCGAGGCAGTTGTGGTGGCGCAAGGCGCAGATACCGACAAGCGGCTGGTCGCTTATATCGTAACTCAACCTGATGTCTCGGTAAATGAAGTCTCTACGTCGACGGGCTTAACGATAGCGGGGGTGATGCGTGATTATCTGAGTAAGCGTCTGCCCGATTATATGGTGCCGTCAGCCTTCGTGCGGATGGAAAGTTTACCCCTGACGCCCAATGGCAAGCTTGATCGGCGAACATTACCTGCGCCAGTGGGCGAGGATTTTGCCCATGCGGCCTATGAAGCGCCGCAAGGCGAGATTGAGACCACTTTGGCGGCGCTCTGGTCTGGGTTGCTCGGGGTTGAGCGGGTCGGTCGCCATGACAACTTCTTCGCCCTCGGCGGTCATTCTCTCATGGCTTTGCAGTTGATGCAGAGGATCAGGAACTGCGGTTTTGATTGCTCATTAAACAAGATTTTTGAACACCCGCGATTGGCTAATTTTGCTTTGCAAATCGCACAGTCTCCATTGGGACCGCATACGAGGGCTATCCCGGTGCGTCTTGGGGGAACCGAACCACCCATCTTTTTTGTTCCCTCAGGATTAGGTGATTATTCGTATGTTATTTCTCTGGCGCAATATCTCCGAGTAAGCTGCCCAATCTACGTGCTGCCGTGGTCGGCTATTGGTGAACCTTCTCCCCTCACGCTGGAAACTATGGCTGAGAGAATGCTTCCCGTCATCCAGACAATTCAGCCCAACGGCCCCTATAGAATCGCCGGGTATTCTTCAGGCGGGATACTCGCTTATGCCCTCGCCCATTCGCTTATGGATAAAGACGCCTACGTTGAGTTTTTAGGTTTCATTGATGTACCCGCGCCCAATAAGTTAACGTACAAAAATCAAAACATTAAACTGGATTTTATTGCACATGCGAAAGCAATGGCTTCCGAAGCTGAGCACCATAAATTAGATATTTTAATTAGGGATATTGATGATACCGAATTTGAAGAACTGATAAAAAAAGCGCAGGGTCTAGGGGGCTATGATTCTAATGCAGACCTCTTGCTGGACACCGCCAAATGGAGATCAATTTATCGCTTTGCACAACTTGCGGGTGGCTATAAGCCAATGCGATTGCCAATTCAGATCCCGCTCTATCAGTTTTACGCGGCCGATCGCGAGAACGTTAATCTGCCGCCGATTGATATGGTCGGTGGGTGGAAAGATGCATTACCTGATTTGAATATTCATTCTGTTTCCATTCTCGGTGGACATCTATCGATGATGACTGACATCGACCATCGTAAGCAGCTGGCTGAGGCATTCAATCGCGCACTCTTAAAACTCAATGGTGATTGAGAGTGAGCATTGCGCGCGCCGTTCACTTACTCATAAGGGGCGCCGGTGCAAAATTCGCTATTACCCATTTGATATGGTTCGTAAATAGACCCCCCGCTGCCAGCAGCGGGAAATATATCCAGAAATGGATTCAAATAACATAATGTTATAGTGGTAAATTGCTTTTCAAAAGAAGACCATAGGTAAAATTTAGGCGTTGCTCAAAATGATGCCATAAATCAACATATCAGCGGAATGTGACCCGGCGCCGGAATACAAATTGGAGATATCATGGCTAATTCCTATCGCGAAATGCTGACAACCCCTGGAGTGATGGGATTGGTGTTCGCGAGTTTTATTGTGCGCCTGCCACAGGCGATGATCGGCATCGGCATCATTACCATGTTGGCGGAGCAGCGTGGTCTTTATTGGCTGGCGGGCTCGGTCGCAGCCACATTTACGTTAGCAAACGCGCTTATCGGCCCGCACGTGTCGAAATTCGTTGACCGGCACGGCCAGAGCAGAGTTCTTCCGGTTATTACCGCCTTCAGCATTGTCATGCTGCTGGCGCTGCTGATTGCAGCCTATATGAAAGTCGCTGCTCCATTCCTTTTTATTCTTGCTGCACTGGCCGGCACGATGCCGAACATGCCGGCCATGATAAGGGCGCGCTGGACAGAGCTTTTCCGAGGCAAGCCGCAATTGCACACGGCCTTTTCCCTCGATACCGCTCTAACAGAGCTGTCCTATATTGTTGGCCCAGTACTGGCCATTGCCTTGAGCACGAGCGTCTTTGCCGAAGCAGGACCTCTGGCTGCCGTCTTGCTGCTGGTGATTGGCATGACCGCCTTTCTTTTGCAACGGCAGACGGAACCGAAGGTGGTCAGCAGCGGCAGGGGGATCGGAAGCTCGACCTTGCATATACCCGGTCTTCGTATCATCTTTCTGGCGCTTATGGCGATGGGTGTGATTGGAGGTTCAATCGATGTGGCCGTCGTGGCCTTCGCCAACGCACAACATTGGCCAACGGCCGCCAGTTTCATCCTTGCCGCCTACGCGCTCGGCTCGGTGATCTCTGGCCTGGCTTTCGGCGCGTTCAGGATTACCTTACCGCTTGAGAGGCAGTTCCTTATAGGGATACTGGTCACGGCAGTGACAGCGATATTGCCCATTCTCTCACCGGATGTTTATATCATGACGGGAATGGTCTTTGTGGCAAGCTTATCCTTCGCGCCGACAATGGTCGTCGTCATGAATCTTGGCACCATCATTGTTCCACCGTCCAAGCTCACTGAAGGACTGACATGGATGACGACCGGCATCAGTATTGGCGTTGCGCTCGGCAGCGCACTTTCGGGCCGGATTATCGACGCCTTTGGCGCACGGGCAGGCTTCGGCGTGCCCATCGTCGCGGGGCTCGTCATGGTGATGGTCGTGCTTATCGGTTTTCGTACACTTCGTGCCGCGTCCGAGACGCACGAAGTGCTGACCTTCCGGTAAAATGCATCGTGCGGTGCGCTCTGCCCATGATCTTTTCCCATAAAACAGGTTCACGCACTTTGAGGCGAGGCTTAGTTCCGGTGTTACGCTCTTCGCTCATGACTGAACGAGGTCCTCCTATGGGCGGTTTGGTGCCGATTATAGTCATTCACACTCTGAGAGTTACACTTTTAAGTGATTCTCAGGGTGCGAATGACTATACCTCGCTCTTAACAGACTGCCAGTGACTAATCCATTCCAGCATAGAGAACGACATTTTTTAGATAGCTTTGAGTGACCACTTGCCCCCTCTTTCCCTAGCAACTACAATGTATACAAAACACACAATGTAGTGAGGTGTTACCATGGGCGTTATGTCTGTTCGATTGAATGATGAAACAACTGCGCAACTTGATGCGCTGGCTAAAGCTACGGGACGTACCCGCTCTTTTCTGGCTGGACAAGCCATTGAAGACTATCTTGCGCGGGAAGCCTGGCAGATAGCAGAGATCGAGCAAGCTATTAAAGAAGCCGATGCGGGCGATTTTGTCTCATCAGATGAAATGAATAACCTGTTTAGGAAGTTAGGTACGGCAAGACATGGAAATTAAATGGCTGCGTAAAGCTGCGGCCAATTTGGAAGCCGAGTACCTCTATATCGCGCAGGACGATCCACAAGCCGCCGGCCAATTCGTAGATGAAGTCCAAAGGTTGACGGAATTACTACCGCAACAGCCAGCAATGGGAAGGCCAGGGCGTGTGCTAGGAACGCGTGAGCTTGTGTTAACGCACTACCCCTACATCATCCCCTACCGCGTGAAAAATAATATGATCCAGATTCTACGCGTCTTTCATACGCACAGGCGTTTACCATCAAAATGGTGAACAACCGCTTCCCTGAATTTTCACGAACGTACATCCACCGACTAACAGTTACACGGCCATGAAAGACGAGAAAAAACAGAACCAACAATCAAGATCGTCAGGCTGGGGCGGGAAACGTATCGGTGCAAGTGCTCCCGTTGGTAACACCAATGCAGTGAAACATGGGGAACGCAGCCGCTAGGCATTCTTTCCTTTGGCTCGTGATAATGGGCGATTTACGCCGTTGCAATTGTTACGAGCAAGAAACCTGCTCCTTGCAGAACGTGTCGGCGAGTTGATGCACAGATCTCTTTCCTTGGGCACAGCAGAATGGCGTGAGTTTATGTTGCTAGCCGGGATTCTATGGCATCAGAGATGGCTATTGTTGACAAAAGAGGGAGTCCATATAGCCCAATTAAGGTGTGAAACGCGCAATGACCAAGCCGCTGCATGGCACTTCAATACCAAAAATCACTGCATGTCAAAAATGCCACGCGTGCTGAATCACTCTTAAATTGTTTGTTATGCGCGTGCTAAAGCTGTATGCACAGTCTCAGCATATCTTTGTGCTGAATACCATTTTCAAAGATAGGCTCAGGGTAATTGAGTAAAAAATGGTCTTTGATTATCGAATCAACTCGAAAGCCAAAACGTTGATAGTAAGTCAGTTGATAACCGAATGTGCCGGTACCAAGCTCTACACGGTCGATTCCCTTGCTTGGTAGTTGAGATAGAACATATTTTAAAAGCTTCGAGCCAACACCTTGACCTTGGTACTCTGGATATACCGAGATATTGAATATTTCAGCAAGACTATTCGTTTGTGGCTTCACAGTGCAAGCAGCCAATATACGACCATTGTCTCGTGCAGCAAAACACCATGAATCATACAAATATGAAGAAATACTTGCCTCTGAGGGATCAGCTTCGAGCAACAAATCGAGCGGAATCTGACTACTTTTGACTTCGATATATTCCATTTACCCTCCAAGCACATAGCCCAATTAAGGTGTGAAGCGCGCAATGACCAAGCCGCTGCATTGCACCGTAAACACGTTACCTGACATAGTAAAACTGCCACGCGTTGAGAATCCACTTGAATTATTTGTTATGTGAATTTCACTGTGAATTCAAAATAAATCACCGTAGAAATGAATAAATTTTAATAAGTTACGTACGAAACTGATGCTTACCAAAACTTAAATTTCACAGCGATCTGAACCAAAGAGAGCCACTTACAGAATCAACGACAAAGAAAACTACCTGATCTCTTTAACGACCTTGGTCGTCGTATAAACTTTTTTGATAAAGAAATCGATGTTGTGTTCAGACAATCTGAAGCCTGTCAGCGCATTGCCAAAGTTAAAGACATTGGCCCTAAAACGGCCACAGCTGTTGTGGTCGCTATTGGCAAAGGAACTGAATTTAAAAATGGTCGTCACTTTGCCGCATGGCTTGGTCTGGTTCCACGACAGCACTCGAGTGGCGATAGACAGGTGCTGATGAATATGACGAAAAAAGGCGACAAGCATTTGCGGACACTTTTTATTCATGGTGCCCGCGCTGTCGTCAAGGTTGCCACGAATAACAATGATGGCTGTCTGCATCAGTGGGTTAATCAGTTGAAGGAACGGCGCGGGTTTAATAAAACGACCGTGGCGGTCGCTAACAAGAACGCGAGAATAGTCTGGTCGATGCTGAGAAATGATACCGAGTATCAGGCAGTTGGAAGTTAGTACCCAGCCATAAAAGTTGCAGTGTACTGAAAAATGGTGACAGGTTGCACCTGCACAATCGGAACCTGACTATTATATTGGCCTCAGAGGCCGCCCAGTTGTTGAGGCGATTGTGTGCGGATTACCCATTTGGGCACAGATTTTCCTGATGCCGGATAGATGTAAGCAACAACCCAAAACCAGATTCAGTATTTGCAAAACGGAGGTAGTCCATAGATGTAGTTCGAGGCTTCAGAAATACCGGCCTCCCGGCAGACATCCTTAACGGTACGGACTTCAGAACGGCGATGATTTGGTGTTCGGTGAATCGGGCTTTGCGCATAGCGATCTCCTCAACGGGACATAATCAGTATGTCGGAAGATCTCTAAAAGTGGATGGTTCGTTTTACCGGGATGCTTACAACAGCATCTCGATTAATCGATGGGATTCTGAAGAAAATGGATTTGATTTCTCTACTGTTATCATGGCTATATCCTACAAAGAGACTATGACCAGCATAAAGTATCCTGCCTGGAAAAGCAGCATCCCGAAACCAGTGTTGGGACAGCTCTGATTCCTGGCTATCCCGAGGATGCTATGCCCGTTTTTCACTCAGAGCAGAATGCCAGATTTGAGAGTGTTCTACCTCAGAATACTACTAACTTAGGTCTGAACTGATACAGCTAAATTCAACCCTCAACCCACTTCACCGCTGCAGCCTAAGGGGCGCTACGTCCAGGTATGCAGGGGCAGTTTTTTCTCCCATGTGCTTTCCGTTCCCGTATCAGCTTCCGGTTAATCGTTTCTCAACACAACCCGTCCCGCAAGGGTAAATGGCACGCATTCTGCGCCCTTGCGTGCCGGAACGATGCCGGGAAAGCGAACCGTCAGGCGATACGAAGACGAAAATCACACCACTGACGGAGAAAAAACCATGATGACTTCCCTGTATACCCAGACTAGCGCCCCTAACACCGCAGCGGCGACCAGCGTATCCCCGCTGGAGCAGTCAGGCTCCTCAAAAACGAAATTTTCTCAAACCAGAACAGATATTTATCAGACCGTCACCGACAACATCATTGCAGCGCTTGAAGCCGGTGTAAAACCGTGGTCTTGCCCGTGGCAACGAGTGCCAGGCATGTCTGGGTTGCCTTCTAACTTCGCAACCGGTATCGCGTATAGCGGAATGAATATCATGCTGTTGTGGTGCAGTGCGTCAGAACAGGGCTTCGGTGATTCACGCTGGATGACCTACAAACAAGCACAGGCAGTAGGTGGGCAGGTTCGTAAAGGCGAGCATGGCACGACAGCTATTTTCTATACAACCTTAGAGAAGGAAAACGAAGACGGCGAAATCGACCAGATCCCGATGCTGAAAACCTTCACGGTGTTCAATGTTGAACAAATTGACGGCCTTCCACTGAGGACTGAAACAGCCAGCCCCGCCGGGATGTTCGAACCGTTACCACAGGCTGAAAAACTGTTTTGCCGTAGTGGTGCCAACATCATAGAGAAAGGTCAAAATGCCTTCTTCAAGCCATCAACGGATGAAATCTGGTTGCCGGAACGCTACCTTTTTTCCGATGCCGCTAATTTCTATGCCACCGGCCTGCATGAGCTGGTTCACTGGAGCGGTGCTAAAAATCGCCTGAACCGTGAAATGAAAGGAAGATTCGGCAGTGAGGATTATGCCTTTGAAGAGTTGATTGCCGAGCTGGGAAGCGCGTTCCTGATGGCGGATCTGGGGATCGCTGGAGAGGTGCAGCATGAAAGCTATATCGCTTCCTGGCTGAAAGCATTGAAGAACGACAAGCGCTATATTTTCAAAGCGGCCAGCGCCGCCTCAAAAGCGCATCGTTATCTGATGGATAAGATTTGAGTCGGAAATGATAAGCCGCAAAGGAGTGCGGCTTTAACCTTATTGCGGGGCAGGGAAGGTGGCAGATGTTTAAATTTCCCTGCGAATTTTCTGGACATAATATGCCCGGAAAATTCGCAGGCTGCGGGTGCGGGCGGCAAAGAGCCCGCGCATCCCGCAAACGGCGTTTGTACATCGGTGATTGCTGTAAACGACGGCTCAGGTATGACGACTGACTGTGAAGTTTGCAGGACTGCAACGATAGCAGAGCCTGTTTTTGGTGTTATGATAAGTGTATTATGCCGTGTAACACGCACGTATTCATGTAGGAGATAAACCATGACCGTGAAACAACGCAACACGCAGAGCGTGACCATGACGGTAGAGCGTGCCTTACTGGTCCGGGCGCGTGAAGCGGGCATTAACCTGAGTGCCACCCTGACAACCGCCCTGGATGCAGAGCTTCGCCACTATGAAGCGAAAAAATGGCAGGAAGAGAACAGGGAAGCCATCGACGCATTAAACCGTTTTCATGATGAACACGGCTGTTTCAGCGATGAATACCGGACGTTTTAACCATGCAATTCACCGTATACGGTAATACCGGGAAAAGCGCCATTTACCCGCTGTTGCTCGATGTCACGAGCGATATTATTGGGCAGTTGAATCGTCGGATAGTGATCCCGTTGCTCCCGGTTGAAAAGTACCCGGCAGGCCGCCGACCGGATCGCCTTGTCCCTGTCGTCAGGCTGACGGACGGCAAAGAGTACGCCGTAATGACGCACGAGCTGGCAAGTATCCCTGTCCAGGCTCTGGGGGCGGTGTTTTGTGATGCGTCGCAGTACCGTAATCAGGTAAAAGCCGCAATAGATTTCCTCATCGACGGCATTTAATCGTGGCTGTCGGGAGCCTGTTCCCGTTCGTCTATCGTGCGGAACAGAAACCTCTCCCGGTTTTTGGCATCAAACGGGACCGGAAGACCGTTCCTTGCCCACGTTCTGATACGGTCAAACAGCCTGATGAGAGCGGTTTTGGTTTTGTCGTCCGCATAAATATAACGCCTTTTTTCTCGATGCCTTTCAGCAGAACTATGAGATGGTGAGGTTTCAGTTTCGTGACTGGCTGGTGCCCGATAACCGAAAAGATAGGGTTGTTCATACTGGCAAGCAGACGGGCGGCATTCTTCACGCGAACGTATTGAATACAATGCTAAAAAGCAAAAATCCCGCTTAAGTTGCCTTAAGCGGGATTTTCTAAATATGGCTCCTCTGACTGGACTCGAACCAGTGACATACGGATTAACAGTCCGCCGTTCTACCGACTGAACTACAGAGGAATTGTGTGAACGGGGCGCATCTTAACGATGGCCTGAGGGGATGTCAAAGCCTGTTTTCACACTTTTGTATCGAATGCAGAATAAATCACCAGATCTGGCTGAAACCGTGATCCACCCGTCTTATCGGGCCGTGCCAATATTCCGCAGCACACTTCAGAATGGCATTGTTTGGCACCGCTATATTCAGACCTGCATGGCAAATGGCACTGGCAACATCATCAATACACCGATTTGCTTTATAGCAGGCGGAAAGCATCAGGGTTATCTTCCCTGATGCTGTGCTGATTACTGCCTCTGGAGCCGTAATTGGTAGTGGTAGTGAGTGGCGGTCAGCAGATAGTCGCTATGTACGCTCGGACTCCAGGAGTCATCGCCGCCAACCCCCATGTGGAAACCATCCAGATTCAGCCATACGCCATGTTCCGGTTTCAGCAGGTGGTGATGGCTACAGTCCATCAACTGCGTCAGGCTATAACGGCCGATACCGAAATGGAAATCACCTTCGACGCACCAGTTGCCGTAATTCAGTCGTCGGGTATGGCAGCGCAAACCATTTTCTGACGGAAAAATATACGGTGTGTGCATGGACTCCAACGGTAATGTCCAGCGCCCGTGGCGTGCTGCTAGTTGACGGTCGGGGTAGTTTTCATGTGGGCCTTGTCCCAGCCAGCTTACTGATGGATGTGAATCCGCCAGTTGGGCGCTCAGTCCTATACGAGCCAGCGCCGGCAGGGACGCCGCCGCATCGACGTTAATATCGACCGTCAGCACGCCTTGATGGTTGATCTGCCATACTTTGCGGCTTATCAGCAGTGTTTGCTGCTGATGACAGAAGGTATGTTCGGTCACGATTTGCACACTGTTGCTTAACTGCTCCGCCTCTATCCGTATGCATTGAGTTTTCAGTTGATATAAGCCCGCCAACTTCCAGCGTTCTACCCATGCGTTGGGATCGATATGGTCAACTTCGCTGATGCCGATGTCATTATCCAACGGGGCGCGGACAAAATTGTCCTGCAACGGACTGAGCAGACCTGCGTTACCATCTTGCCACCATTGTTCCAGCAGGCCGGTTTGCCGGTTGAAAACCCAGTGTTGATCGTTGTGATAAACGTGTGTCCAGGCGTCGTCCTGATTCAGTTGTGGCGGTGTTCCATCGAAATGGTCAGGCGTCGGTAATAGCCGTGAAACGGGCAATGGCCACTGATCCCAGGCGCAGCGGTGATTGGCGGCTGACCAGTCGGTAGCGTTGGGTTGAACGACGTCAACATTTAACCACATGGCTTCCACATTGTCGGTGTGTGGCAGCGTATCCAGTAATGTGATGGTGATGCTGGACTGTGGTGCCAGTGTCAACGGCAGACTGCCAGCATTGATTTGCTGATCATCCTGCATGATGTTCCAGTGCAGCGTTTCGTTGTCGCAGTGGCGAAACAGGTATTCGCTGGTGATTTCCAGTGTCAGGGGCTGGGTGGAAATCAGCTCAAACTGGAAAAATTGCTGGGCACGCTGAGCCTCATACAGGCTGGGATGCGCAGAGCGATCGGGGAACAGCAAACCATCCAGACAGAATTGGCGATCATTGGGTTGGTCGCCAAAATCTCCGCCATAAGCCCAGAAAGGGTGTTGTTGATCGTCATACTGTATCAATGCCTGGTCGACCCAATCCCAGATAAACCCGCCTTGCAGCCGGGGATGTTGGCGGAATGCCTGCCAGTAGCGATCAAAGCCGCCTAGACTGTTGCCCATGGCGTGGGCGTATTCACACAGAATCAGCGGACGTGTTTCTCCCGGTAGACCAATCCACTTTTTGATGGACCATTTTGGGACGGCCGGGAAGGGCTGATCCTGATCGACGCGGGCATACATCGGGCAAACGATATCCGTTGCGTTGCTGTCGGCACCGCCCCCTTCATATTGTACCGGTCGGGTGGGATCCTGCTGCTTGATCCATTGGTACATGGCATCGTGATTACGGCCATATCCTGATTCATTACCCAATGACCAGATGATAATGCATGGGTGGTTGCGGTCACGTTGCACCATACGCGTTACCCGTTCCGCAAACGCGGGTAGCCAGCCTGGATCGTCGGATAAACGGTTCATCGGCTGCATGCCGTGGGTTTCAATATTGGCTTCGTCTACCACATACAAACCATAGCGATCACACAGGCGATACCACAATGGGTGATTGGGATAGTGCGAACAGCGTACTGCGTTGAAATTGTGCTGTTTCATCAGCAGAATATCGTTACGCATGGTGGCTTCGTCGATAGCTTGTCCGCGTTCAGGCTGGTGTTCATGACGATTGACACCGCGAATCAGCAGCGGTTTGCCGTTAAGCTTCAGCAATCCCTGACTGATGGTGACCTCACGAAAACCGACATCGTAGGCTTCGGCTTCAATCAGTGCTCCTTCCGCGGTTTCCAGCGCTATCACCGCACGGTACAGATTGGGCGCTTCGGCGCTCCAGAGTGCGGGATGCTCGACGGGTAACTGTAGTTGTACGCGGTCGTGATAATGTCCACGTTCATCAATGATCTGGCTGCCAAACGGACGGTGGGTTTCTCCCACCAACGCTTTTCCGCGCCACAGCTGTACATGCAGTTGCCAGGTCGACGTCGTCTTTTCTGGTAGGTTGGCCTGCGCCTGCACACACAACGTTCCTTGGGTGTAATCATGATGTAACGGTGTGGTGATGTGCACATCGCACAGATGAATATCGGGTTTATGCAGCAACGCGACATCGCGGAAAATTCCGCTCATACGCCACATATCCTGATCTTCCAGATAGGTACCATCCGACCAGCGCAATACCATGACGGCGAGTCGGTTTTCTCCCACTTTCAGATAGGCGGTGAGGTTAAACTCGGCCGGTAGGCGACTGTCCTGAGAATAGCCTACCCAATGTCCATTGCACCACAGATGAAAGGCTGAGTTGACACCGTCAAAAACAATCCTTGTCTGTTCGTGATTTATTCTCTCACTGTCCATAGAAAATGTGAGCGAATAACACCCCGTGGGGTTCTGTTTGGGTACATAGGGTGGGCTGACAGGAATCGGGTATTTGACATTGGTATAAATGGGGGTGTCGTAGCCGGCGATCTGCCAGTTTGAGGGCACGGTGATCTGGTCAGCATCAGGTAAATCCTGGCGTAACCAGCTTTCTGGTACCACTTCCGGCTGAGGGAAATAGCTGAAAGACCATTCGCCATTTAACGAGTGTCGCTGCGGTGACAATGCATCATCTCTGGCTTGCTCTAGTGTCCGCCAGCTCTGAAATGGGGGATGTGCCGGCAAGCGCTGAACGTGGGTACAAGCTGGATTCTCCCAATCACGCCGGGCCAGAATCGCCGTGAGAGTAGTAAGCGTATGATGCGGATAGATTGAAATAGACATAAGGCTGAGTTTCCCTGCTTCGTCGGCAACAATGATAGTAACCAGTAGTATTATTGTTATTCGCTCAGAGTTTATTTGAACATCACGATATCTTTTGCCGGAGCAAATAGGAAGTCTCACCACATTAAATCAAACTGATTAGCTGTGGTTTTAATTGATGAAGCAATTTGTGGCAGTGCGTGGTTTGATAGAAAACCCTGACAACGTGAAATATGGCCGATATGTTATAGCCAATTCAAGTAGCTGGACAATGTAAGGAAATATGCAACGCGGTGAATGTTATGGCAAAACATGATTTTTCAGACGCTACGCATTGCCATACTGCGTAGCGTCTATTCTGCATCCTGGGTAATTAAACGGTTGGGCGTTTACGCCGCAACGTTATTACGACCTGCATGTTGGTAATACCAAGACACGGTTTTTTTGATCAACTCTTCGGTGGCGTCAATATAGTCGGACGGTGCGGCCTTGATTTCATTTTCCAGTATGAGCGGCAGTTCGGTGCAACCCAGTATTATTTTTTCCACGCCCATTTGTTGCAGGTGTTCTTTTACCGGTAGCAACAGATGATAGGCCTGATCAAAATCACCGGCTTTATAGGCGTAAATACTGTTCATGACCTGTTCCTGCTCTGTCCTTTCAGGGATGTAGCACTGCACCTGATTTTCCCTCAGAGAGCCTTGATATATTTCGGCTTTAATGGTGGCAGTCGTTGCCAGCAACCCAATCCGGTGAATATTTTTCTCTTTGATCAGTTGGCAGGTGGTCTCAATAATACTGATCATCTCAACCTGGGTGTGTTGTTTTAATTCATTAAACCAGTAATGCGCGGTATTGCAGGGGATAATGATGCATTCTGCGCCCGCATTTTCCAATATTTTCATGTATTTAATCATTTTTTTTAGCGGTGAGGCGCTATTCTGAAGAATACATTGAGTGCGATCAGGAATATCTGGAATAGAAATGGCAATCAGCGGAATGTGGTCCTGATCCTTGTAGGCTGGCGTGTTTTTAATCAATTTTTGCATGGCATCGACAGTGGCACCCGGCCCCATGCCACCAAGAATACCGATTAAACTGTTCACACTCTTAACCTCTTATATATTGAAATTAAAAGGATAATCGCATAATCGTTCAGAATGTGAATTGCTAAATTCCCATCTGCTATGTATGATTTGCATAGCTTTAGTTATCTCTATGCTTTTACTGGCATTACTATCCATGCTAACGACGGGTATACCATGCTGAATAATATTGAGACCAAATGGCTGTATGATTTTATCGCTCTGGAGGAATACCGTAGTTTTACTACTGCCGCCGAAAAAAGAAATATTTCTCAATCCTCCTTTAGTCGACGTATTCGCGCACTGGAAAGTGCCGTAGGTTTTGATATTTTTAACCGTAATTCCACACCGTTGCAATTAACGGAGCAGGGGAAAGTATTCCATGCGCATATCCGTAATACGTTAGATGATCTTGAATATCAGATAAATAAATTGCATGGTGGCAGTAATTACAAAAACAAAATTACCATTGCTGCCGCACATTCATTATCGGTATTTATCATGCCGGAATTACTCAAGACCGTTCCAGAACCACAGGAAAAGATATTTTATGTGGAATCCATCGATGTAGATGAAGCGGTTTTAAACCTTAAAGATGGCCGCAGTGATTTTATTTTCTCTTTTTATAACGAAGAGTTGATGTCTGAGCCGTTTTTACATACAGAAATTCTGGCGTCGCGGCTTTATCCGGTATGTGCTGCTTCCCCGGCGGGAAAGCCGATATTTGATGTGAATGCCGCTACTGTCCCACTCCTGAATTATGCTGATACCAGTTATATGGGACGTCAGGTTAACCGTTATCTTTCTAGCATTGATAGCGAAAGATTCACGGTAAATTTCGTTTCTTCCATGAGCGATTTGCTGAAGCGCATGACGCAAAAAGGTTACGGTATTGCCTGGTTACCGGACTATTCCATCAAAGAAGAATTGAAGAATGGGGAATTGGTTATTCTTCAGATGGAAAATGCGGTTATGCATATGGAAGTCTATCTCTATCGCCTTGATGCCCGGCTGAATGTGGCTTCAGAAAAGTTCTGGCGTTATATGAAAGCGTTACATCAGTAGGAAGATAAAATAATAGCGACCGCGATGGCCGCTATATTCGTTATCTTTCATGTGCAGGTGTGTTCTCGGCCTTCGCATACCCCAGTTACTTATTTGCGTAAGTTCCTGGGGATTCACCCGGCTGTCGCTTTCCTGCACCTGAAATCTATCAGGTTATGACCCGAGTGATTAGCTGTTCTGGCCGACCTGTGCTTCCTGATAAGCGATAACGTCTTCTTCCTCGTCGTCAGTCACGTCTTTCTCCAGACTGGCGACAACGGCGGTGGAGATACTGTTACCAATCACATTCGTGGCGGTACGTCCCATATCCAGGAACTGATCAACACCGATAATCAGTAGGATACCGGCTTCCGGCAGGTTAAACATGGGTAATGTTGCCGCTACCACCACTACTGAGGCGCGAGCGACGCCAGCCATCCCTTTACTGGTGAGCATCAGCGTCAGCAGAATCAAGATCTGTTGCGTCAGACTTAAATCAATATTGTAAGCCTGAGCGATAAACAGAATGGCGAATGACTGATACATCATGGAGCCGTCAAGGTTGAAAGAGTACCCCAGCGGTAATACGAAGCTGGTAATTTTCTTCGGTACGCCAAACTTGGTTAGTGCTTCCATGGTCTTTGGATATGCCGACTCGCTACTTGCGGTGGCAAATGCCAGCATCGTGGGTTCGCGGATCAGTTTTGCCAGCACTGTGATAGCTTTGCCCAGAAACGCGTAACCCACCAAGAACAGCACTGCCCACAGTAATGCCAGACCCAGGTAGAATTCGCCGATCAATTTTCCAAAGTCATAAATCAGTCCCAGGCCTTGCGTTGTAATGGCAGAAGCCAGTGCGGCAAACACGGCAATGGGTGCCAGATTCATGACGTAATCCGTTACGCGGAACATCACTTTAGCCAACTCTTCGATCAGGGATGCAATCGCTGTCGCATTTTTATTCTTGTTTTTGACATAAGCGAGAGCCGAGCCGAAGAACAGAGAGAAGACCAGAATTTGCAAAATTTCATTGTTTGCCATCGCTTCCACAATGCTTTTCGGGAAGATATGACTGATGAAGTTCTTCAATGTGAAACCGTCGGTGTTCAGACCGGTAGCGACATGCGCGTTAGCAGTGACCACCAGATTCATTCCGGCACCCGGCTGGAAGAAGTTGGCCAACACCATACCAATAAGCAGGGAAAGGAAAGAGGCGGAGATAAACCAGGTCATGGCTTTCAGACCGACGCGTCCTACCGCTGAAGAGTTCCCCATACTGGCCAGACCGGAAACCAGCGTGGCGAATACCAGTGGTGCGATGATCATTTTGATCAAGCGCAGAAAAATGGTGGTAATCATATTGAAGTAAGACGCTACTTCTTTTGCACGTCCGCCATCCAGATATTGATGACATACCCATCCTACGAATATCCCTAATAGGATAGCCAAAGCTATTTGTATAACTAACTTCTGCCTTTGCATATTGACCTCATGTTGATGAATTGACTCAGACAACACACAGTATTATTGGCATAGTGGGCTGCGTGTATCGTGTGAATACACGGTGTTGCCGCTCTTGACCTGTTATTGGGGTGTTGTGTCTGCGTCCCAGATATTACAGCGATTATTTTTTTTTACATTTTTTTCTGCGTGATAAGATTCAAAATTATCATATTGGATGAAAAAAAAGCGGGTAGCGTTCTTTGGATGGAAAATAGCGAGCAAATGACTGCTGGCAATCGCTTGCCATTATCATGAATTACATTTATAAACAAGTTTTTAGTATGAAAATGGTTGAAGTTTCAATCCTGAGATGACTAAATCATAAGATTTACTTATGTTAATGGTGTTATTAACGATAAATAAAATTTGGCAGAATTTCATTGTGTTAATTATAAGCATCTTATTGCTTATTCATTAAGCGGCTTATTGTCAGAAAGTAATATATTTGTTTCGTGATAATGAGTCTCTATCATTAATGCTGTTCATTATCTCCACAATATTGATACCGAAGTGGATAATATCGGTTTTCCTCAGTGCGATAAATCCAGGTAATGGCACTTCTGCATTGACAATGTCATTATGGCGTTACATTACGTTATCAAGAAATCAATAACCAAAATAAGACCGTGACGTCACATTGCCATCAGCAGAATGCCTATTCGTCAAAAGTGACGATGACGCGCTTACCGTGAACAAAAAATGAGATCATTATGGTGGTAAATAATTCTTATTATTATCCTGGTGTGTTGATAAGGTTAATTAGCACTTCTTAAGTACGATTCAGATCAAGCTATTGGCGAGGTAGCGTGTCATTTACTGGATGAAGATCCTAAACTGTTCTCCATAATTGGTTATAGCAAGTTGATTGCGGTGGTTATGGCGACACGACTGACAGATTCACCTTCCCGTCTTTCCATTCTGTGGCAGGATGCCTTACTGAAAGTGTCACAGGCGTTATTGCAGCAACGCAGTATTGATGCACTGTTGCAGGTATTGGATGGCCTGTCATTTTCAGTGGTGCGTTTTGGACGCGTCAACCTGTTGCTGATCGATCCTCTACATAACCAGATCCTGTTTTATCGTCATGACCGTGAGGCGAGCTGTACGATATGCAGCGAAGAGAATGTGCTACTGGCGGATGGTCCGGGCGGCGTAGTGTGGAACACCCATGCCTTGCTGCATTGTGATCGTGTGCATTTTCAACGTGATTTCCCCCATCTTATTGAACAATCCGCTTATGTTGGGTTGAGCGACTATTGCCAGTTACCGTTGTTGGCATCGCATCGTGCATTGGGCGGCATCGAGTTTCTTAAAACCGACGGCAGCCGGTTTACTGATAGTGAGATCGATTTTTTCCAGGCCTTGTCCGGTGTCATATCTGTCGTGGTCGAGAATATCTGTGAGCGTGAGCTGACGCAGCGCGAAGAAGAACGTCTGCGGCATGAGCGCGATCACTATCGTATTTTGGTAGATGTCACCAATACCGTGATTTCCAAGTTGGAACTGAAAGCGCTGGCGCTGGAAGTTTCAAAGGAGATTCACCGCTTTTTCGGTATCGATTTCATTGCGCTGGTATTAAAGGACAGCGATGGCGATGAAAAAAAAAATTGAAATATTACGCCACTCACTACCTTGCCGGGCGCTCGCCCAAACAGGTGCAGGGTGAAGTAGATCGTGCCGAAGCACTGGCAGCTGGCGTTATTGATACGAATCAGGTGCAGTTGATTAATGCTGAACAGTCCATTATCCATGCCGGTGCGCCACGCTATCTGGCGCAGTGGTCTGACAGCCAGTTAAAACATGCCTGCCTGCTGCCACTGGCGTTTGGAAACCGGGTGTTGGGCGTTCTGGAACTGGCGCATCGCAGTGATTTGACCGTGAGTGACGCAGAAATAAAGCTGTTGCGTCAGATTGCGGCCCGTATTGCGATTGCGTTGGATAATGCGCTGGCTTATGAGCAGATTACGCGGTTGAAAGACTCGCTGATTCATGAAAATTTCTATCTGACTGAGCAATTGACCGAGCACATTCATAGTGTCGGTGGTGAAGAATTCGGTGAGATTATTGGTCGCAGCGCTGCTATCCGCCAGGTGCTGGAGCAGGTGGAAATGGTGGCAGCCAGCGATAGCACGGTATTGATCCTCGGAGAAACCGGTACGGGTAAAGAGCTGATTGCCCGGGCTATTCACAGTCTCAGCCAGCGCAAATCCAACCGGATGATCAAAATGAACTGCGCGGCTATCCCTTCCGGTTTACTGGAAAGTGATCTGTTTGGTCATGAGAGAGGTGCCTTTACCGGCGCGACTAGCCTACGGCAGGGGCGTTTTGAGCTGGCGGACAATAGCTCGCTGTTTCTGGATGAGGTCGGAGATATTCCACTGGAGCTGCAACCCAAGTTGCTGCGGGTATTGCAGGAACGGGAAATTGAGCGTTTAGGGGGGAGTAAAGTCATTCCTGTGAATGTAAGGCTGATCGCCGCTACTAACCGCGATCTAAAACAGATGGTGGCTGACCGTGAGTACCGTAGCGACCTTTACTACCGTCTTAATGTCTTCCCGATTGTGATCCCGCCACTGCGTGAGCGGCCGGAAGATATTCCGTTGCTAGTGAAATTTTTCACTCGCAAGATCGCCCGCCGAATGAATCGCACTATCGACAGTATTCCGTCTGATATTTTGCGCCAATTAAGCCGTCTACCGTGGCCAGGTAATGTGCGTGAGCTGGAGAATGTGATTGAGCGAGCGGTGATCCTGACCCGCGGTACTACGCTGAACCTGCAAATGGAAGAGTTGCAACACCATCTCTCGCCGCTGGAGGCGCCAAAGCCGGTTTATCATGCGACTGAGGTCCCCTCGTCACCGATGGTGGCCGAAAAAAACCTGGAGCAAGAGGGCGAGGAGGAGTCCGAACGTCAGCGAATCATCCGGGTATTGCGGGAAACCAACGGTATTGTCGCGGGTCCGAAAGGGGCTGCCGCCCGGTTGGGCCTGAAGCGAACCACGCTGCTTTCCCGTATGCAGCGAATGGGGATCTCGGTGAAAGAAATCGAGAATATTGAGTGAGTCGTGCATAACATCGCCACTGTGCTAGCTCAATCTCGTGTGGGCGAACGACGGTGATGAGATCGCTGGGAATAACAATCAACGTGTTGTTTTTTGTGATTTAAGGCGCTCCAGAGCGGAGCGCCTTATGAAGATCAACCAGCGACTTCTGCTTCCTTGCGCAGTCTGGCTTTCAGCGCACTATATTCTTGCTGGACATAATTTTCCGCCCAGTTCTGATCGGCAATCGCTTCCAGTTTGACGGCACAGTGTTTGTATTCCGGTGTTTTGGCGATGGGATCAACTTCATCCAGCGTTAGCTCGTTACAGGCACCGATCCACCACTGATAGGTCATATACACCGCGCCCTTGTTGATGCGCTCACTGACTGACACGCGGCTGATGACTTTGCCGCGGCGTGAAGCAACCCAGGTCAGTTGCTGATCACGCAAGCCAAGACGCTCGGCGTCTTCCGGACTGATCTGCACATAACCGGGTTCGTCGGCCAGTGTTTGCAATGCGGTACAGTTACCTGTCATGGAGCGGCAGGAATAATGCCCAACTTCACGCACGGTACACAGCACTAGTGGGTATTCACTGTCAGTCTGCTCCATCGGCGGATGCCATTCGGTGGCAAACAGGAAGCCTTTACCATTAGGGCGGTCAAACTTGTTACCTGCGTACAACCACGGAGTTCCCGGATTGTCTTCGGTAAGACACGGCCACTGAACATAACCCAGACCGGCCATTTTTTCGTAGGTCGCTCCGTAATACAGCGGGCACAGGTGACGCAGCTCATCCCAGATTTCCTGCGTGTTGTTGTAGTGCATCGGGTAGCCCATGGCGGTCGCCATCAGACTAATGATTTCCCAGTCCGGTTTCACATTGCCCTGCGGTTCCACTGCTTTGTAGAAACGTTGGAAACCACGGTCTGCCGCAGTATAAACCCCTTCATGTTCTCCCCAGGAAGTGGCGGGGAAAATGACATCGGCCACGGCAGCGGTTTTAGTCATAAAGATGTCTTGTACGATCAACAAATCCAGCTCATTGAAGGCTTCACGTACCACCGACAAATCGGGTTCGGTCTGTAATGGGTCTTCTCCCATGACATAATTGGCCCGAATTTTACCTTCTTTCACCTTATGGGGAACGTCAGTGAGCGAGTAACCCACGTGGGCGGGCAGGGAAGGTACGCCCCAGGTTTTGGCAAATTTTTCGCGGATAGCCGCGTCGGTGACATTTTGATAGCCGGGGAACTGATTCGGTAGCGCGCCCATGTCGCAGGCACCCTGCACGTTGTTCTGGCCGCGTACCGGACCGACGCCCACGTTGGGGCGACCCAGATTGCCGGTCAACAACGCCAGGCCGGATAACCCTTTCACAACGTCGACACCTTGCGTCCATTGCGTTACACCCATACCCCACAAGATAGTGGCGGATGGCGCAGCGGCGTACATTCGTATGGCATCACGGATTAACTGCGGTGACAGACCGGTGATTTCTGCTACATATTCCGGCGTGTATTTGGCCACCAGGTTGCGATATTCTTCCAACCCTTCGGTATGCTGGGCGACAAAGTTCTGGTTATATAAACCTTCGTTAAGTAATACATTGGCGAACGCATTGACCAGCGCCATGTTGGAGCCATTCTTCAGTGGCAACCACAAGTCAGCGATACGGGCGGTTTCGATATGGCGAGGATCACAGACGATGACTTTCGCACCGCGCTCTTTGGCCTTTATGATGCGGCGTGCGACTATCGGATGCGAATCGGCGGCATTGTAACCAAATACCAGAATACAGTCGGTGTGTTCAATCTCGCAGATAGAGTTACTCATCGCGCCGTTGCCCAGCGTGACTTGCAGGCCGGAAACTGACGGGCCGTGGCAGACACGGGCGCAGCAGTCGATATTGTTGGTGCCGGTCACCGCACGGGCAAATTTCTGCATGACAAAGTTGGTTTCGTTACCCGGACCACGGGACGAACCGGTGTGCATGATGGCATCCGGACCATATTTTTCCTTGATGTCCATCAGGCGGGAACTGGCAAATTCAATGGCTTCATCCCAACTGACCACTTCAAACGGTGCCCCTTTCTGACGACGGATCATCGGCTGTTTCAGCCGAGGGGTCAGCAGTTTGGTGTCGTTGAGGAAATCCCAGCCGTAATAGCCTTTCAGGCATAGCTCACCTTCGTTGGTGACACCGTTGGCACCTTCGGCACCGACGACTTTGCCATTTTCTACCAGTAAATTAATTTTGCAGCCTGACCCACAGTAAGGACAGACGGTAATCACTTTCTGCATGATGATTCTTCTCCTTCAGCGTACCCGAATGGCACTACTCAGAATTGCATGTCTGCGGCTTCATCAAGTGCCGCACGCCGTTGTTTACGTTGGATCATGGCCTGAATTTCATCACGGTTGATCATTCGTAACGCTTTTGTCGGGCAGACCTCAATACACGCCGGGCCTGCGGCTCGACCTTCGCACAAATCGCACTTTTGCGCCTCGGCCTTAATGCAGTGGCCCAGCGTCTGATAATGACTGATACGAGCGACCGGTTTACTGATCACCGTCATAGCACCATAAGGACAAGCCACGACGCAGGTTTTACAACCGATGCATTTTTCCTGCAGAACCTTGATGTGATCCCCATCGTGGATAATGGCACCGTTCGGGCATACGTTGGCACAGGGGGCATCTTCACACTGCCGGCATTGAATGGTGGTGCTGACGTTCAGTCCCTTTACCACTTTCAGCCGTGGCGAGAAATGTTCGGGTGACAGCGAAGAAGGATTGCCATCGCTATGAGCCAGCACACAGGCGACTTCGCAAGTGCGACAGCCAATACATTTCTTGGGATCTGCTAATACGAACCGGTTCATGACATCTTTCTCCTTCCTCGGCTCAGGTTAAATTGCGGTTTTGTCGACAATAGACTTGCTGCCGACACATCACCACACCTAAAGCAGGGTTTATGCCAGGATTGTTCTTTATGTATTAATTATTTGATTTATAAAGTATTAAATATTATTTTTAGCCGGGTTATACGTTGCTAAGCGCTGAGTGACGAATGCTGGCCGTAGTGTGTCGGCAGATTTGACGACGGTGGGTAGTAGCGCGTGATGGATACGTCTCTGTGGGTACTCGTGGTAAGCGATCTCACTTTTAGGGTATATATTGCCATAAGGTATCTGTTGTTTATACCCGTCATACTTCAAGTTGCAGGTATGTTGGCTACGTTCGCTCACCCGAATCACTTACCTGAGTAAGCTTATCGGGATTCGCTCGCTTGCCGCCTTCCTGCAACTCGAATTATTTGGGGTATATAACCAGTGAATCTTCGCTAAACACATTATCTGTTTTCCTTTTCTTATGACTATCTATTGGGTGAATGAGTGAACTATCCGATTGCGTCTATTAATCGCGCCGGTTTAAGTGCCAGTGTTTATGCAACATTACGCGATGCATTGATTACCGGGCGGCTTAAGCCGAATGATCGTCTGCGTATCAGAGAGTTGGCGGCACAACTGGGAACCAGCGTCACACCGGTGCGCGACGCTATTTTGCAACTGGCGAAAGAACAGGCCCTGGAACTTCGCACCCCAAGGGATATTCGGGTGCCGGAACTGACGCTGGCGCAGTATCTGGAAATACGCACATTGCGTATTGCCATTGAAGGCATTGGCGCGGAGAACGCTGCTCGTCTGGTAACACCAACCCGATTGTCGCAGATTGAAGAGAACATCGCGTTAAATATTAAGGCGATTAACAAGGCAGATTTCGTGGATGCGCTGCGGTTGAACAGCGAATTCCATTTGCTATTGGCGCAAACCGCGCAGATGCCACTGCTTTGCAGTTTTCTGGATCGTTTGTGGATGAGAACCGGACCGCTGATTGCGCAGTCCTATGCCCAGTTTTCACAACACATGGCTATCGGTCATCATCAGGAAGTGCTGGCAGCGCTGAGAAACAGTGATCCAGAGGCCGCCAGATTGGCGATTCAGGACGATATTCAGGATGGTCATGAAAAGCTGTTTAACAGTGTGGATAGTAAAGGTAATGATCAACTGGCGCCGACAGTCGATAAATGACCCTCAATCATACGGCAGTTCTCAGCACCATTCAGTACCACACCAGCGAGACAGATGATCGTTTTCGTCATCGGAACCTGATGATAAAAGCCACTTCATGACAGTGGCTTTTTATGTCACGTTGTCCTGCCGGTCAGCCTTTAGCCAGAGACTGCTGCTGTTGCCAGTTGAACAACCAGAACACGGCAACGCCTGCGATCACCAGCCCCGGTGCTGCCGCGCCCATTACGCCTATTGCCCCGGTGCCAAGGGACAGCATTTTTCCTGCCAGCAACGGGCCGCTCATTGCGCCCAAGCGCCCGACTGCCACCGCCGTGCCAACGCCGGTGGCACGAATCTCGGTGGGATAAAACAGAGGGGCCAGCGCATACAAGACCCCTTGACCCCCGGTTGCGAAGAACCCGGCAATAAAGCCAGCCAGCAGCATGGTGCTGAGTTGTTCGGCACTGGCCAATACCAGCAATGCCGTCAACATGCCGAGGTAGATTAATGTTGCCATCGCCAGCGCGTTCAACCGGGTCATTAAATATCCCAGCGATAAGGTTCCCAAAGTAGCGCCCAGTTGCAGAAGCAGCATCACCCAACTGGCTTCACCTGATGAAAAACCCTGACCTACCAGTAACAAGGGTAACCAGTTGATCAGCATATACACCACTAGCAGGGTGAAGAAATAACACAGCCACAGTAAGCCGGTTGCCCGTATCGTGCCGGGAGTAAACAACACTTGCACGGGGGGTGGGGCTGCTCTGTTTTGGCGTTGATAATGCGCTGATTCCGGTAGCAACCAGCCAAGTAACGGCAACAGTGCCAGCGGCGTGAATCCGCCAATCCAGAAAACGGTTTTCCACTCACCAATACTGACAAAAGTACCAGTGAACGCTGCGAATGCCGCACCGAGCGGTACGCCACAGTACATCACGTTGACGGCGATACCTCGCAAACGTGGCCCTGCCGCTTCCGAACATAGTGCAATCAGATTGGGTAGGGCGGCACCCAATCCAACACCGGTTAGAAAGCGGGCGAGCACCAGGGCGGGGAAATTCCAGGAGAGTGCTGTTGCAAGAGAAAACAGACCAAATAATGCCATGGAGCCAAACAGAATCGGTTTGCGGCCATATCGGTCTGACAGCCAGCCTCCGGCCAGCGCTCCAGGTAATAGCCCGAGGATACCGGCGCTGAAAATCCAGCCCATTTGCATTTTATCGAAGGAGAACGCGGTAGCTATCCCAGGCGCGGCAATACCCGCAGCCTGTAAATCAAGTCCTTCCATTAAAGCGACAAGAAAGCACAACGAGATAGTTAACAGTAATCGGGACGTAGGTAGGGCGATGTTCATACTCATAATAGGTACCTGCAGGTAAAGTGACAGCGCGTTATGCGATGCGTCAGTTCGTTGCTGACGCGTTATCATCATTCGACTATCAGGAATTACTGACGAGTAAGATCAAGAGCGACATCGACGATCATATCCTCCTGGCCTCCCACCATTCGCCTCTTACCCAGTTCAACCAGGATATCCACTGTATTTAGCCCGTAGCGAGCGGCGGCCACTTCGCAGTGACGCAAAAAACTCGAATAGACGCCAGCATAGCCCAGCGCCAGCGTTTCTCTGTCAACCCTGACCGGCCTGTCCTGAAGTGGCCGCACCAGATTCTCCGCCGCATCCATCAACGTATACAGGTCAGTGCCATGCTGCCAGCCCTGTTTGTCGATGGCGGCAATAAACACTTCCAGTGGGGCGTTACCCGCGCCCGCGCCCATCCCGGCAAGACTGGCGTCGATACGATCACAGCCTTCTTCCACTGCCACCAGCGAGTTGGCGACGCCAAGGCTCAGGTTATGGTGAGCGTGGATACCGGTTTGGGTTTCTGGTTTTAGCTCCGCTTTCAGGGCCCGGAATCGGGCACGGATATCGTGCATATTCATGGCACCGCCGGAATCCACCACATATATGCAGGTGGCACCATAGCTTTCCATCAGTTTTGCCTGATGGGCCAGGTTTTCGGGAGTGGTCATGTGGCTCATCATCAGGAAACCCACTGCATCCATCCCGGCTTCCCGCGCCCATTCCAGATGTTGGCGGGAGACGTCTGCTTCAGTGCAATGGGTGGCAACGCGTACCACACGGGCTCCTGCGCGCCAGGCACTCTTCAGATCATGGATGGTACCGATACCTGGGATCAGTAAGGTGGCGATACTGGCCTGTTTGACAACATCTGCTGTCGCTTCAATCCACTCTACATCTGTGTGGGCGCCGAATCCGTAGTTAAAGCTTGAGCCTTGTAATCCATCCCCGTGGGTGACTTCAATGGAGTCCACTCCCGCGCTATCCAGCGCCTGGGCGATAATACGGACATCATCCAATGAGTACTGGTGGCGAATAGCATGCATACCATCACGTAGTGTGACATCGGAGATATAGAGTTTTTTATTCATGCTATGGCTCCTGCTGATTGACGTTGATACTCGGCCATCCGCTCGGCGGTCGCGAGTGCGGCAGAGGTCATGATGTCCAGGTTCCCCGCATACGCGGGCAAGTAGTGCGCTGCCCCCAATACTTCCAGGTAGACAGCGGTTTTCAGCCCTGAGAAATCCCCGACACCGGGAATATGCAATGGTCGTTCCGGTGGGATGACGTCGAACTGAACCGCCTGTTTCAGGCGGTAACCAGGTACATACGCCTGCACCGCTGCTGCCATGAGATGGATGGCCTCCTCAACATGCTTCTGGGATGCCGCTTCACTGAGCACATATACTGTATCCCGCATCATCAGTGGTGGTTCTGCGGGGTTGAGAATGATGATCGCTTTGCCTTTGCTGGCTCCGCCTACCACTTCAATCGCTCGTGAGGTCGTTTCGGTAAATTCATCGATATTGGCGCGGGTGCCGGGACCGGCGGATTTACTCGCGATGGAAGCGATGATTTCGGCATAGTGCACCTGGCACACGGATGAGATTGCCGCGACGATTGGAATGGTGGCCTGCCCGCCACAAGTCACCATATTGACATTCCTCTGGGTGAGGTTTTCGGACAGATTAACCACCGGCACACAGTACGGACCGATGGCGGCAGGGGTGAGATCGACCAGTTGAATATCCGGTTTCGCGGCATGCAATAAGGCATCATTGTGGACATGGGCACCGGCGCTGGTCGCATCGAATACAATACGGATGTCGGCAAACCCAGGCATGGCAATAAGCCCTTTTACCCCCTCGTGCGTGGTTGGTACGCCCATACGTCGTGCCCGTGCCAGCCCGTCGGAATCGGGGTCAATTCCTACCATCGCCGCGACGTTGAGATGGTTACTCTGGCGCAGGATCTTGATCATCAAATCCGTGCCGATATTGCCCGAGCCAATAATGGCAACGTTAACTTTATTCATGGGGATACTCCTGTCCGGCGGTGTGAGAGAAACGGGTGGCGACACAGCCAATACCACTGATGGTGGCTTCGAAATGATCCCCGGCATTGACATTGACCATTGGCCCCAACGCACCGGTTAAAATCAGGTCGCCTTTGCGTAGCGGTTCACCAAGCGTTGCCATCTTTCGCGCCAGCCAGACGGCGGCGTTGATAGGATTACCGAGACATTCACTGCCCTGACCGGTAGAAACTATTTCGTTATTGCGAGTCATTTGCATCATACAGTGACGCAGATCTACCCCGGCCAGACGTTGGAATGGCCCACCCAGTACAAACAATCCGCATGAGGCGTTGTCTGCCACGGTATCGACGAAGCTGATTGACCAGTCACGGATTCGGCTGCCAACAATTTCCAGTGCCGGAACCACCCACTCAATTGCCGCCGCCAGTTCAGCAAAAGTAGTGTCGGTGTTTGGTAGGTCCCGGTTAAGGATCAGGGCGATTTCCGCCTCAATACGGGGTTGCATCACGTTACCCCAGGGGATGGGATCATTATCGCCGAAGCACATATCCGCAAACAGGGTGCCAAAATCGGGCTGATTAACCCCCAGTTGTTGCTGGACTTTCGGATTGGTCAGCCCAATTTTCCGCCCCACCACCCGGCGGCCTTCCGCTGTCCAGTGCGCGACATTCAGTCGTTGAATGAGGTAGGCATCCTGGGCGTTGTCCATACCCAGAATGTCACGTAGTGGACCAATCGGACGACCGGTATGCTCAGCGTCGCGTAGCTGTAGTGCCAACGCGTCAAGTTCATGGTGACTCATCATCGGCTCCTTTATGCGTGGGCCAGAAAATCAACAACCATGCGGTTGAAGGTGTCGGCGTGTTCCCACTGAGCCCAGTGACCGCAATCGCGGAAAATGTGCAACTGTGATCCCGGTATTCCGGAAAGTAAACGCAGCCCGGCATCCATGGGCACAAAACGGTCATTACGGCCCCAGATAATCAGTGTCGGCGCACTGATTTCATTTAGTCGGGGGGTGAAGTCCGGGAATTGTTTCGGGTTGGCTTCGCTACTTTTGATAAAGTTTTCCAGATGATCACGATGAGCCAGCATATTGTCGAGCCGGGTCTTAAACAGGGTGTCTGTCAAATCGCGGGTGTCGAAGACAAAAATATCCATCATCGCTTTCAGGTTGTCGATGTTCGGTTCCCGATACAACGCTTGTAAGCGCTTGATCCCTTCCGTCGGCATGGGCGTAAACAGGCTCATACCACCGGTACCGCCCCCCATTAATACCAGCTTGCCGGTACGTTCAGGCCAACTGAGGGTAAACGCCACCGCACTGTGTCCGCCCATGGAGTTGCCAAGGAGATGCACTTTCTCGATATCCAGGTGATCGATCACCTGTTTCAGCACTCGGGCATTGAGATCTGCGCGAGATCCCGTGTTCACAATCGAATCACTCTTACCCCAACCTGGGCAGTCCAACAACAGGACCCGGTAACCGGCCATTACCAGCGGGTCGATGTTGCGGCTGAAGTTCGCCCAGCCGGTTGCCCCTGGACCCGAGCCATGTAACATCACGACCGTTTCTTTGCCGCTGCCACAGTCGTTGTAATGAATACGCAGATGCTGGCCATTTTCTTCTACATCAACAAAATGACTGGTTTCTGCTTCGTTGAAAGACAATTGTGTGTTCATGATAATTCTCCTGACAGGGTTAACGATGTGGTGCAGCACTGATGGAGGCAAAACCCGCGATCCATTCCGGGATTGGGCGGTAATAGCGTGCTTCCGTGGTGTAAGACCCATACGCGGATAACGCCGCAAACGCGGCAACCCAGGTTTTAATTTCGTGGGTTGATTTCCCGGCAATGGCAGATAATTCGTCATTGTTCATGGCATCGAGCTCGGCAAGACGCCCTTGATCGAGAATGTTCAGGAATCTGTTGTCCCATACCGGGTTTAAAGGGTGGAGCGAGTGAGGATCCCCCACAAACTGGCGGGCAGCATTGATGACGCGTTGTTGACGAAGATCGCGCTCGTGGGGCGGCAGGGTGCGACCACTGCCGAGCAACCGGTCACGCAGATGGGCATCAGCCCCTGCCAGCTCAGGCACCGGGGGCTGATGAGACAGACCGCCGGACCCCAGGATCAACACGCGCTTATTGAGATTGCGGATAAAACGCCCGATGGCTTCCCCCATCAGACGTGTGCGCTGGAACGTCGGCAGTGGCGGGGCCACACAGTTGATGAACACCGGTAAGACCGGACAGCGATCCAGCCCTCCCAGCAAGAAAGAGAGTGGTTGAGCGAAGCCATGATCGACCTGCATACACCATGATACGGCCATATCGATACCGTCATGGAGCAGTGCACTGGCACATGCCTGCGCGATATCGACGGGAACCGGTAACTCGCCGGGTTCACTGTCAAAATCACCAATCGAGGTGGCGGCCATCGCCATGCAAAATGGCGGCATCACATCGTAGAAAAAACCGTTGTAGTGGTCCGGTGCAAAAAGGATGACCAGTTCGGGATTGAATTCGGCGATGCGCTTTCTGGCGGCAGCAATGACATCATCTACCGCATTGAGAACAGCGGGTTCCGGGTCTACATATCCCACCAGCGGGGTATGAGACAGGCAGTGTAAATAGGCGCTCATATCAGGCCACCTTTTCAATCTGTGTTTCTACAGATGATGGGGCGAGCGTCATAATTGCCGCCAGATTATCGAGGGTATCGCCCAACGTCTGTGGAATAGCCACGCCAGCCACAAAGCGGTCTGGACGCAGGATGGCGACGGAGCCTTTGTTGGCGGCGAACCAATGACGTAAACGGCCTGTCACATCCCCCACCCGGATCACGCCGGGTATCCCGTCGCCGAGCGCCGACAGTTGCACATCCGGTACGACCTCAATAAACGTGACGCCCACATGGCGCCATTGCGCTATCTGGGATGCATTCAGTCCCCATAAGGGATTAGATCCCCATACCAGTACCGCAAAGCGAGGCCCGATCACGTCGTCGAGTAACACTCGATTCCCGTTTTCCAGCAGTACCGGGGGTTGAATAAACAGGCGACCAATTGGCGTCTCTTTGTCATTTGTGGTGATCAACGCCCCTTGTCGATAGGCCGGCATTGGTTTGAAGCGCATTTCAAGGAAATAGCGTTTTACCGGTGGAAAAAAGTTCATGGCCCAGGTCAGGCTATCACGTACGACACCCTGCCAGCGCCTTGGTGGCGCCAGGACATTTCCTGCCATCACGGATAAATCAATCATCGCTTTGGCATGATCCCGGCGTTCTTGCTGGTAGGTATCCAGCAATTGGTCACTGGCTTCGCCATTCACCACCAGAGCCAGTTTCCATGCAAGGTTGAACGCATCGCGCATGCCGCTGTTATACCCCTGACCCTGCCAGACCGGCATGATGTGGGCGGCATCGCCTGCCAGCAGAATACGATCCCGACGAAACTCACTGGCAATCCGGGCGTTGTGGGTATAGACCCGTTTACGGATAAGTTCGACGCGATCCGGGTCGGGCAACACATTTGCCAGTAGTGCGCGTATGTTGTCCGGCTGGATTAGCTGTTCTTCGGTCTCTCCCGGCATCACCATGAATTCAAAGCGGCGCACACCATGGGGTAACGCGGCAGAGACGTAGGGACGGACCGGATCGCAACACAGATAAACATGCGGAGTGCTGAGTGGATCGTTGGCGATATCAATCACAATCCACTGGTTAGGTGCGGTTTTGCCTTCAAACCCAATGCCCAGTGTACGACGCACAAAACTGTTGCCGCCGTCACAGGCGACCAGCCACTGAGCATGGACGATTTCTCGTTTGCCCTCAGCGGTGTCCAGGGTTAGCGTGACGCCTTGTTCCTGCTGAGTTACCTGAGTCAATTCCCGGGAAAAACGCATCTGTACGTTCGGGAAGCGTTTCAGACCTTCACATAACACCTTATCGACTTGAGGCTGAATAAAAGCGTTACGTCGAGACCAACCAAATTCGTCGGTCATCGGTTGAATGTCGGCAAAACAGCGTCCTTTGGGGGTTAAAAAACGCATGGCGTGCCAGGGAGTGGTATGCGGCAGGACTTGTTCAATCAATCCCACGGACTGAATGGTGCGTAATGATTCATCATCAATACCAATGGCGCGAGGGTAGTCGATAAGCGCATCGAGCTTTTCAATCACCAGCACATCAATGCCGAGCTGACCAAGATAATTGGCCATCATCAGCCCGACCGGACCCGTGCCTATAATGGCAACTTGTGATTGATATTCCTTCGGCGTTAACGCCGACAGTGTCGTTGTCATGGTGTTACCTCATTGCATTTAGCCGAGACTTATCGCCGGATTTGGGCAATAGCCATCCACACTTTTACAAGCGAAATCTGTGTTATGCAGAAACGCACCTAAGTGGTGCCTGATGGTTGCTACCCCGTTACAACTTTTCGGGGCGACACCGTGCAGCGGTTATGCAGGGCAGATCGGGTTCTCGGATAAAAGAATCAGACCATGGCAGCGACGGTGTAGGGTTAGGTAATGTGTTCATATGTTAATTTTATGTGAAATATATTTTAATTGTTGGATCAGTATAGAGGGTATTTTTTGGTCTACAATGAAAAAGTGATGGGATGTGCACCAGGTGCACTTCATTGTTAAATAAAACTTTTTAGTAAAAATGAGCCCTATAATCCAATGAGTGAATATAAAAATGTGCGCGGTTTATCCCGTGGGCTTGATGTTCTCAATGCCCTTAACCGTCTGGATGGTGGCGCAAACTGCAACCAGCTTTCATTATTGACCGGTTTACATCGCACCACGGTCAGGCGCTTGCTTGAAACCCTTCAGCAGGAGGGTTATGTGTGCCGTAGCGCGTTCGATGATAGCTATCGCCTGACATTGAAAGTGCGTCAGTTAAGTGAAGGATTTCGTGACGAACAGTGGATTTCCGCTCTTGCTGCCCCATTGCTGGGTGACTTACTGCGGGAAGTGGTGTGGCCTACGGATGTGACCACACTTGATGTGGATGAGATGGTGGTCAGAGAAACTACCCATCGTTTCAGTCGACTGTCGTTTCACCGGGCTATGGTCGGGCGACGGTTGCCATTGTTATTGACGGCTTCCGGTCTGACATACCTTGCGTTTTGCCCGGAGAACGAACGACAGCAAATTATTACGATGTTGGCGGGGCGTGAAGGCGATGAGTACCGTCTGGCGCGAGAACCAGTGAGACTTGCAGAAATCTTGCAACGCGTACAACGAAATGGCTATGGCGAAAACTATCAGAACTGGGAGAGTGAGTCTCGCATCGCGGCTATTGCGGTGCCAGTTCGCCATGATGAGCGGCTCATTGGCTGCCTGAGTTTAATCTATATTGCCAAGGCAATGACCATAGAACAGGCAGCGCAGAAATATTTATCAACATTACAACGTGTTGCCGATCAAATCGGTGAAAGCGCAACGCAGGCGATCCACGGGGAAAAACCCTGATAGTTAATTGTTAGGGTGCGTGGTCAGCACCTCATCCAGCGTACTTAACAAGATATCGGCATGCTCAGGTTGAAAAACCAGCGGGGGCCGGATTTTGAGAATATTGCCATTCGGCCCGGTCGTGCTGATGAGCACCCGTTTTTGTCGCATTAGATTAACCACCCGTTCCGCGTAAGCGCTTGCTGGTTGCTGGCGGCTGGCGTTGTCCACCAGTTCGATGCCAATGAACAGGCCATAGGCCCTGATATCGCCAATCACGTCATGTTGTGCTGCCAGCTTACGTAAACCCACCTCAAGATAATGGCCCACCTGTAATGCATTTTCCTGTAATCGTTCCCGTCGCAGTATGTTCAGTACGGCATGAGCGGCCTGGCAGGACACCGGATTGCCGCCAAAGGTATTGAAGTAACGCTGGTTGCGGCCGAATTCATCAAATAACGCCGGTCGCCCGACCACCGCTGCAACAGGATGGCCATTACCCATCGGTTTTCCCATCGTCACCAGATCGGGTGTGATGCCATAGCGAGCGAACCCCCAGCGATGTGAACCGGTGCGACCAAATCCGGCCTGTACCTCATCCGCAATACACAACCCACCCGCATCGCGTACCAACCTGACGGCCTGCTGAACGTCTTGCATCTCACCACTGAACACACCGTCGCTGGAAAAAATGGTATCAAACAACAACGCTGCCGGGCGCGCACCAGCCTGCTGCATCGCTTCAAGCGCCCGGACGACGCTGGTGGTCATGCTGCCAGTAGCATGGTGGTATGTGTCGGGCGGATCAATCAACCAGACGTTGTCACCACGGGGTGCGCCAGCGCCCAGCGCCGGGGATAGGCCGGACAGCAAGGTAGTCACGCCGTGATACGCCCAGCGAGTGACTAATATGCCGGTTCCGCCAGTAACCTGTCGGGCGATTCTCAAGGCTAAATCATTCGACTCGCTGCCGGTACAGGTCATGGTGATATTTTGCAGTTCGTCAGGAAATTCCTGTAAAAAGTCCTCGGCAAATTCCAGAATGGCATCAGTAAGATAGCGTGTATGGGTATTCAACTGCGCTGACTGGGTGGCGATCGCCGCGACGACGTCTGGATGGCAATGACCGACGGAAACCACGTTGTTGTAGACATCCAGGTAACGGTTGCCGTCACTGTCATACAGCCAGACGCCTTCGCCGCGGACAACGTGAAGCGGTTGCTGATAAAACAGCCGATAGCCGGCACCCAGCAATTTTTTGCGCCGTGCCAGCAAATCTCGCTCAGAGTGAGGGGTCATTGGATGCCCTTTCTACAGGTGGTCAGGAGACGATCTTCATATTGTGTCAGCGGGAAACGACTGAGATTCTGCAAACTACGCCATGCACGGTGAAGATTCCGCCGCAGGTATTCCCGGTTTTTCGGATAGAGCGCACTGCGCCATTGCGTAATTGAGAGGATCAGCGTCAAACGAGCCACGATCAGCCGGGGAAGCAGGCAGATTTCCTGCTCGGTTAACGGCAGATGGGTATGGTAGGCCGAAACAAAAGGCGTAATCCATAGCAGCGGGTCATCACTCTCGCTGATCTGATAGGCGAGGGCGGTTGCCAGCTCATTAATCAACGGCGCGTACAGGGCATCGCCAAAATCAATAATGCCGGTGATTTGCCAGTCCGCCTGTGGGGTGGTGAAAACATTGTACGGATTGAGATCATTGTGAATAACCTGCCTACGCAGCTTATGAATAACGGGCGCAACGCTGTTTTCCCACTGCGACAACCCACGTTTGATCAATATCTGTTGCTCCGGATCTTCCACATAATCCAGCCATCCCGCTACCCGTTCCATGTGCGTAATATCCCACAGTAACGTCCGCTCTGCCGCTGGATGGGTAAATGAATGCAATGCGATATCAAGTTGCGCCAGGGTTTGCCCAAGATGGTGAGCCAGTTGCGGATTCGGCGTAACCTGATGTAACGGTGTGCCAGATAACCAGGAAAACAGACGGGTCTGTAGCGTTTGTCCGGCAAGATCTACGACCGGAGCCCTATTTCCGTGTTGGTCAGCAAGGACGCGGGGAACAGGCAAATCGGTATGTTGTTGTTCGATATGTAATAGCAGGGCGCTCTGAAAATCACTGACGGCCGGTTCTTCGGCCGGATTGATAAATTTCAGCATGTATCCATGCTGTTTTTCCGTACAAAGATAGAAATTGGCATCACGTTCACCCGGTAGTGGCGTGATATCGCCTTCAACACCATAACGTTCACGGGAAGCGTGATGTGCCTGCGCGAGCGATACTAATGGCACATCGGTGGTGAACAGGACATGAGGATCAGACATGCTGTCCCCCGTTGACGTGAATTTCCGCTCCGTTGACATAGGAGGCGCCCGCCGTACAGAGAAAATAGATCAGCGACGCCACTTCTTCCGGTTTTCCCAGCCGTTTCATGGGGACGGTATGCTCCACCATCTCCAGTGTTCCCGGTGAAAGAATGGCGGTGTCAATTTCGCCGGGCGCAATCGCGTTAACGCGAATACCATGTTTGCCGAAGTCGCATGCCATCTCACGAGTGAGCGCGGATAACCCGGCTTTTGAAGTGGCATAAGCCGCTCCGGCAAACGGATGTACGCGGGAACCGGCGATAGAGGTGATATTAATGATGCTTCCCTGGGCGGCCTGCAATTCGTCAAACAAGCCGTTGGCAAGTATCGCCGTGGAGAACAGATTGACGTTAAATACTCGAATCCAGGTGGCATAGTCGGTTTCACGCACGCCCAGCCTGCTGCCGTCTTCCCCTTTGGGAGAAACACCAGCATTATTGACCAGTGCATGCAGTCGTCCACCGAGACGCTCTTTAATCATCGGTATGGCCGCGCTCAGGCTGTCGATGTCCTCCAAATCGAGATGAATGTGATTGAGTAATCCCTCAGCCCAAGGGCAGTCTTCCACCCAACTTTGCCGCGAGGCGGTAAATATGGTCCAGCCCGCGGCATGGAAATGTTTGACCGTCGCGTGGCCGATCCCCCGGCTGGCACCGGTTAACAACAGTGTCTTATGATCTGTCATCAGGGCTACTCCAGATATATGATGCATCATAAAATAGAGCCAAATTTTTTGGGGCACAAGCGAAAAAATGCGGTAAGAGGGGCCATCTCCATCCGGCCTTCACCTTGACACGGCCCCTTGATCAGACGCTCTGATCAAGGGGCCGCTTTTGCCGAAAAGAGGGTTAGGGTGGGGTAATCATTCCAACGGGCTAAACCCGCCATTGCCTTCCCAGGTCGCCAGCCGCTGGTACAATGTGTCTACCGCCTGAGTGACTTCCGGGCCGAGGGGAAAATAGAACGCCACCAGTGCTGGCTGAATGCCGATAAAAATCACTTCGGGAATGTCTTCCTTCAACTGATCAATGAGGAAATTTAGCGGCAGGTTGTGGGTATTCATCAACAGATCTTCGGCGATACGATCAGGATTGACGATGCGGATTTCGCCAGGGTTGAGACCCATATCAGTGGCGTCCACCACCAGCAGGCGCTGTGGACACAGTTCGCGTAGCGTGTGCGCCGTGTTTTCTGGAATGGCGCCGCCATCAATCACCGACCAACCATCAATCGGCTGTTGCGTCATGCGCTCGGCCAGCAACGGACCCGCGCCATCGTCGCCCATCATGGTATTACCGACGGTAAGCACCATATTTTCAGTTCGTAGTGGACGTTCAGTAATCAACGCGTTTCACCATCAGGTAGAGAGCCGTTTCACGGTCAATCGCCCCCAGATAGTCCATCAGGGTGCGGGTCCATTCAGCGTAGTGGTCCTGCGTGCTGTCCAGTGTGCTGAAAGCACCACCCAACAGGGTGGTGTGAGTGCTATCAATCGTAATTTCACCGAATTTCATCAAACCGGCCATTTTTCGTTTGGCTTCACCCTCCGCCAGTTGATCGATCCAGCTTTCGTACTCTGTCAGCGGGCATTCCAATACCCGTTTCAGACAATCAATGACCCCGACGTGATGACCAATAGCCAGCGAGTAGTACATGACCTGCTGCGCCTGCTCCGGGATCTTGTCCTGTGTATCGAGAAATTTCTGATTCAAGGCATAGAAAATGACCCGCGTATTCATCGCAAACGCTCCCCATTAAGTAACGACAGATAAATCTGTTGCAACTGGCCGAAGATTTCCGTTAGTCGCGGATCGTTATGTTGTTGAAGGTAGGCCTTGATACGTTGATCAAGCCCTTCCAGCGGCTGGTTTTCCAGCAAGGCCAAAAAGCTGTCGCTGATTTCCCGACCTTGCCAGTAACCGGCCATACGACGGGCTTCACGCTCCAACAGAATGCGTAAATCGAGTGGAACATCCGGGTGAATCAAGGTCGCTTTTTCGTTATCACCCTGAGTATGGTCGCTGCCGTGCAACTTTTGCTCCAGCAGGCCCAGCGCCACGGCGAAACCATAGATAGTGGCGGCGGGGGTTGGCGGGCATCCGGGAATGTACACGTCAATCGGCACGATTTTGTCGCTACCACCCCACACGCAATACAGATCGTGGAAGATACCGCCGCCGCAGCCACAGGCACCGTACGAGATACAGATTTTCGGATCCGGCGCCGATTCATAGGCACGCAGCGCTGGTGTGCGCATGGCGCGGGTGACCGCGCCGGTGAACAGCAGGATATCGGCGTGACGAGGGGAAGCCACTACCTTGATACCGAAGCGTTCGGCGTCGAACAGCGGCGTAATGGCGGAAAAAATTTCGATTTCACAGCCGTTACAGCCGCCACAGTCCACGCGGTAAACATAGGCAGAACGCTGAATGTCCTTCAGCAGCGTTTTTTTCAGTTTAATCGCCTGCTCATCAAGGGTGATAGGCGTAGTGCGATAGTGATCGACACCATCAGGCAGCATGCTCATGAGCGCTCTCCCTCTCTGGTCGTCGGGGCGGACAGATGCTGACTCAACATCACGTTACCCCGTTGGTTCATATTCTGTTTACGTTTACATTCGGGACAGGTTTCAAAACGGCTGCGCTGAGATTCTACTTCAGCTTCCGTCAACCCGGATTGCACCAGCAGCGCCATGGCATATTCCACCTCTTTTTGCGGTGCAAACGGACGATGGCAGACATGGCAGTCCAGCAATTTGAACGTTGCCCGTTGATAGAGGTCGGCTTTATTGCTGACCGCCATTTCAAACTCCGGCGATAGCGCGATGGCGCGGGTGGGACACACTTCCTCGCAGCGCCCACAGAAGATGCAGCGGCCAAGAAACAACTGCCAGGTGCGGGTACCGTTCACCACGTCGTTTTCCATGGTTAGTGCATTCGCTGGGCAGACCATGGTGCAGGCGCCACAGGCAATACACTGTTCCGGGTCATACTCGGGTTTACCGCGAAAACCCGCCGCAACTTCAAGCGGGGCAAACGGGTATTTCACCGTGCTGTTGCCCGCTTTCAGGATAGTTTTAAACAGTTTCAACATAATGCATCTCTCTATTTAAGCGGCGAGTTGGTGCGTTCCAGACCGTAACGCTCCATTTCTTTATAAGGCACGGTGGTGATTTTCTGCGTACGCACATCCACCAGTGTTACCCGGTCGGTACAGGAGTAGCACGGATCGAGACTGCCGATAATCAGCGGCGCATCAGAAACGGTATTACCGCGCAGCATGTAACGCAGTACCGGCCAGTTGGCGTAGGTGGCGGCACGACAGCGCCAGCGAAACAGTTTCTGGTTATCGCCGGTCATGCTCCAGTGAATATCTTCACCGCGTGGCGCTTCGGTGAAGCCCAGTGCGAATTTATGCGGCTGATAAGTGAAATGCTCGTTCAGCAGCGGGCCTTCCGGCAGGTTATCCAGACCGAATTCAATCATCGCCAGTGAGGTGAAGACTTCACGCACGCGCACCAGCAGCCGCGAATAGACGTCGCCGGCATCCAGATGATGCAGCTCCATCGGCAGGTCAAGGTAACCGGCAAACGGATGATCGATACGCACATCACGCTGGAAGCCGCTGGCGCGGATCATCGGCCCGACCGGGCTGTAGTCACGCGCCACTTTGCGATCCAGGATACCGATACCCTGGGTGCGTTGTCCCATGTTGGCGGTATTGAGCAGCATATCGGTAAGTTGGGTGACTTCTTCACGCATTTCCCGCACCAGCTTGATGGTTTTTAACCGGCTGTCTTTCAGAATATCGCGGCGCACGCCACCAATCAGGTTCAGACCGTAGGTTTTACGTGCGCCAGTCAGCATCTCCGCCATCTGCATGGATTTTTCACGTATCCGGAAGAACTGCATAAAGCCGGTATCAAAGCCGACAAAGTGGCTGGACAACCCAATATTCAGCAAATGACTGTGCAGACGTTCCACTTCCAACAGCACGCTGCGGATGGCATGGGCGCGAGGCGGTACCGGAATGCCCAGCGCGTTTTCAATCGACGAGGTATAGGCCACGCTGTGGGTGAAACCACAAATGCCGCATACCCGATCAGACAGGAAAGTCACTTCGTTGTAACCCATGCGGGTTTCCGCCAGTTTTTCCATGCCGCGGTGGACATAGAACAGGCGATAATCGGCATCAATAATCTGTTCACCATCGACAAACAGACGGAAGTGGCCCGGTTCGTCCGAGGTGATATGCAACGGACCAATTGGCACCACTCGGGTGTCGCCAGTGGCTTCGTTGACGAAAGTATAGGACTCGTCGTCACAGGTTGGTGTCGGGCGCTGGCGGTAATCCATTGAATCTTTACGCAGCGGATAGAGTTCGTCCGGCCAGTCATCCGGTAACACCAGACGGCGTTCATCCGGTAGACCCACCGGGATAAGTCCGTACATGTCGCGCACTTCGCGCTCACCCCAGACGGCAGCCGGTACGCGTGGTGTGACGGACGGGAATTCCGGTACGGTAGGATTCACCAGGGCTTTCACTACCACCCAGCATTTTTCGCCTTCTTCCATCGACAGCACGTAGTAGACCGCGAAGTGACCGTTGAGTGAGCGTTCATCATTACCAAATAACACCGATAACCAGCCGCCATTCTGGTAGTACAGAAATTCCACTACCTCCGGCAGCATGTTCAGTTTGACGGTCAGGGTCAGTTGGTTGTGGGTTTGCCACTCCTCCTCCAGGACTGTCGCCGGGAATTTCTCTCTGACGCGGGCGACATAGCCAGCACCCAGTTTGTCCAGGTTGGCAACAGGGGTTTCATTAATCACGGTACATCTCCTGACGGGAAGGGGTTAACGATGAATGCTCAGCCAGCGGCGCAGCGTCCGTTGCGGTGGTGGTAATCGCCGTTTGACGATGAAACAATGACTGCCATGACAAGGAAAATGGCTGCGTTTCGGCTGGCTTGCCGTTGTTCAGTACGATGGTGGTGGCGTTTTCCAGCAGGTGGGTAACCGGCTGTGGAATATGGGTGCCCATTACCAGCATCAGTATCAGCAGAACCGCCATCGGGACGGTGGTCAACCAACCCAGTTCACCTTTGCTGACCGCTTCCGGGCGACTGCCCAGTACGGTACTGGCTATCATGCGTACCAGACCAGCCAATACCACGGTTAGCAGCACCAGCAGCACTATCACCAGCACCAGATGTCCGCCGTGAATACCGGCAACAATGGTCAGAAATTCACTCAGGAACACATTGAATGGCGGCATGCCGCCCAGAGCCAGCGCCCCCACGAACAGCGCGCCGGTGAGCGGCATCACGCGCAGAATTCCTTTCACCGCATCCATGTCGCGGGTGCCATATTTCAGTAGCACATTACCGGAACCGCAGAACAACAGGGTTTTCGCCAGACTATGGTTCAGTGTATGCAGCAACGCCGCCAGTATGCCCAGCGGGCCGCCGATACCGATCGCCACGGCAATCAGCCCCATATTTTCCATACTTGAATAGGCCAGCAGACGCTTCATGTCACGCTGTACCAGAATCAGTAACGCGGCCACGGCGACCGACATCGTGCCGAAAATAATCAGCAGTCGTTGTGGGAACTCGGGGCCAATAGCGGCACTGATCAGCATGTAATAGCGGATTATTACCAATAATGCACAGTTCAGCAGTACCGCTGATAACAGCGCACTGGTCGGGCTGGGGGCTTCACTGTGTGCGTCAGGTAACCAGGCGTGCATCGGGAACAGGCCGGTTTTGGTGCCAAAGCCGATGAGGATGAAGATAAATGCCAGGTGCATCAGCGTGCTATCTAGCTGGCTGGCGTGTTTCATCACCTCAGTCCAGAAAATGGCGTCGCCAGGGTTAGCCATCACGCTGGCGGCATTGGAATACACCAACACCGTGCCATACAGACCAAACGCGACACCCACGGTACAAATAATGATATATTTCCAGGCCGCTTCCAGCGAGGAACGCTGACCGTACAGCCCCACCAGAAACGCCGAGCTGAGCGTGGTGGCTTCAATCGCCGCCCACATCAGGATCAGGTTGTTACTGGTGATCACCAACAGCATGGTGAACAGGAACAGGTGGAAGAAACCGTAGTAGTTGCACAATGTGGTCACGGTGATTTCACCACTGTCCACTTCATGGCGCATATAGCCGATCGAATAGAGGCCGGTGATAAAGCCGATGATACCCAGAATGACCAGGAACAGGGCGCTCAGGCTATCCAGATGCAACCAGCGGTTGGCGGCCAGCAACTCGCCGTGCTGGTAGACGGTCCACACGGCGAACAGCGTGACAACCAATAGCACGATGATACCCAGCAAGTGCAACAGGTTGACCAACCCGCGCGCCGCGCCGCCGGTAAAGCGGCAGACAAAGGCCAACAGGGCGACCACCAGCGGCGAACCCAGCAGGATGAGAAAGAGATCGATATTACTCATGTTATTCACCCTTTCAGCGCTGTCAGTTGCTGAACATCCAGCGTGTTAAGTGTGCGATGGATTTTGCGTGCCATCAGTGCCATCACGATGACCGCAAAAATGGCATCGGTAGCGATACCGATTTCCACCAGCTCCGGTGCGCGGTTTGCCAGCAACGCCAGCGTCAAATGCGCACCGTTTTCCATCAGGCAGTAACCAAATACCTGTTTGAGAATGTTGCGCTGGCTGACAATACACAGCAGGCCAATCATGAAATGTCCCAGCGATACTGCCAGCGCTGGTTTCAGTTCGCTGACCATCGGCAGTTGCACCGGGGCCACCGCGAAGTAGCTCAGTACCACAATCACCGTGGCGATCAGAATAATCATCGCCGGGCTGAGCACGCCGCCATCGGCTTTCGGGTCGGCCAGCTTACGGAAGGAGCGGTACATGATGGTCGGCACCAGCACCACTTTGGTGATAAAGGCGCTGATGGACCACCAGTACAACTCCGGTGCGTGCAAGGTATTGGCCAGTGAAATGAAAATCAGCACCAGCACTAACGATTGCAGTGCGTACAGACAAGCCGAGGTGGTGGGCTTTCTGGCGCCGATCACCAGCAGTGAAGTGATGATCAGCAGTCCGGCCAGGTTATTTACGATAAGTGATCCAGTCATGATCGTTCCTTATTTCAGCCACAGGGCGGCAATGACGCTGGAAAACAGTGACATCCCAATCAGTACCAACAGCACCGCCTGCATGGAGCGGGGCACTGGTGTCGCGGTAGCCACTTCCTCCGAAGGTTCGCCCGGTACGGTGCGGCCAAACCAGTAAAGGAACCAGGCGAAGCTGCCAACCGATTCAATCAGCGTGATGATCAGCAGTGGCAGCAACCACACTTGTTCACGGGACAGCGCAAAACCGGCGGCAAACAGCGGAAATTTACTGAAGAAGCCATTGAAAGGCGGCACCCCGGTGATCGCCAGCGCTGCGACGCAGAATCCCACGCCCAGCAGCGGCATCTTGCGCATGATCCCTTTCAGCTTCGGTAACATACGGGTACCGCAGCTGTAGCTGAGCGCGCCCGCCACCAGGAAGAACAGACTCTTGGCGAAAGCATGGTTGAAGATGTAGGCAATACCGGCATCAAAGGCCATGCGTGAGCCGAAGATCGACAGTGACAGCGCAAAGAAGATGTAAGACAGCTGGGTGATGGTGGAGTAGGCCAGCAGACGTTTCATATCTTTTTGCGGCAGATACATCAGGAAGCCATACACCAGGGTAATGGTGGCCATCACGATACCGACGACGCCAATCACGTGCGGAACCTCACCAGCAGACAGAATGGCGCGGGCAAAAATGTAAACCCCCACTTTCACCATTGACGCGGCGTGCAGGTACGAGCTGACCGGTGTGGGTGCTTCCATCGCGTCCGGCAACCAGACGTGTAACGGGAACTGGGCGGATTTCCCCCAGGCGGCAAACAGAATTCCGCTGAACACGATGATCTTGCCGGTTTCATCTAACTGCGACAGCGCGCTGAGCGCAAAGGTGCCGGTGTTGACGAACAGATACGCCGCCGCCAGATAAAGCCCGATGGAGGCCACGTGGGTTACCAACAGTGCTTTCATCGCCGAGCGCAGCGACTTGGGGGTTTGGTAGTAGCCGATCAGCGCCCAGGAACATCCTCCGGTGATTTCAAAGAACAGCAACTGCCCCAGAATGGTGGAAGAGAGTGTCAGCCCGGCCATCGCGCCGATGAACACCAACAGGAGCGCGTAATAACGGTTGGTCCCTTCATGGGGATGTTCACGGTTACCCAGCGTCAGGTAACCGCAGGAATAAATGCTCACCAGCAGGCCGAGGGACACCACGGCAAAGCCAATCAGCAGGCTGATTCGGTCCAGTATGAATCCGAAGATTTCAGTCTGGCCGTAGCGGTAGAGGGTGAAGGTGACGTCCGTCTTCCCGCTGTTGAAATAGGCGCAGGCCAGCCAGGCCATGCCGAGCGTCGCCAGCAATGCGAACAGACTGCACAGGATTTTGGCCTGTCGCTGCGGCATAAAAGCGATCAACAGTGCGCCGAAGAACGGCAGCAGGATGGTCGCAAGGGCAACATTCTTTATTGCAAAAGTCTCCATGATGAATGCTTACTCCTTATAGACCAGTCAGATAGAAAACGAACGCCAGCGCCGCAACGCCGAAGCCCAGCCAGGTAACTCGTCCGGTCAGCAGGAAACGTCCACGGGCCAGGCTGTTCTCAATCAGGGCGGCAACGATAAATACCACTCCCAGCTTGATGACAAAGGTCAGTGAACCCCACAGTATGCCCGCCAGCGAGACACTGGCGGCTTTACCAAACGGGATGAAAATTGACAGAAACAGCGCGGCAACCACCACCTGTTTCAGGCTGATACCCCATTTCACCAATGCCAGGCCAGCACCGGAATACTCGGTCAGCGGGCCTTCCTGTAATTCCTGTTCGGCTTCGGCTACATCGAACGGGATTTTGCCCATCTCGATGAAAACGGCGAAGGCGCAGGCCAGCAGCGCCAGTACGGTTGCGGTCGGTGAAACCCAATGGCCGTTGGCCAGCTGCTCACTGATGTTGCCGATATTGGTCGATCCGGCAATCAGTGCTACCACCAGCAGCGCCAGAATCAGGATCGGCTCCACCAGCACGCCGAGTGTCAGCTCACGGCTGGCACCAATCCCGGCGAAACTACTGCCGGAATCCAGACCGGATAGCGAGAAGAAGAAACGGAACACCGCAAACAGATAGAGCAGGGTGATGATGTCGCCACCCGCCCCGAACGGAGAGGCATCGGTGATGATAGGTAACGTCATCGCCACCACCATCATGGTGCTCAGCAACACAAACGGCATCAGACGAAAGACACCACCGCTGTGCTGCGGCGCCACTTCCTGACGGCGCAGCAGTTTGAAGATGTCACGGTAATCCTGCAATATGCCCGGCCCCTGGCGAGAGTGCATCTTGGCGCGGATGACCCGCGACATGCCAGACATCAGCGGTGCAATAGCCAGTAACAGCACGGCCTGTAACAGGGCACAGACGATCAGGGTAAGTACGGAAACGTGAGTCATGATCCTGTTCTCCTTAGGCCATTGTCGCGAATATCAGAATGACCAGCGCGGCGACCACATACAGGCAGTAGACCCGGAAGTCACCATTCTGAATCCACTGCGCGGCGCGGCCGAGACGTTGTACGCCCCGCACTAATGGCGCCACGATATGGTCGTCCCACACCGGTTCGACGTATCCTGCTGCCTGGGTGGTATGTTCCAGTGCGCTTTGCATCGCCGGGGCGGGATCCAGAGTTTTACGCATCCGGTACAGTGGCGCGAACATCACGCGTAACGGTTGGGTAAAGCTACCTGCTGATGCCGCCATCGAGGCTTCATAACCATAACCACAAGCCCACGGCGTGCCGCGTTGACGGAAGTTCAGACGAGCACCGCGACAGCCGACGTAAAGCAGTAGCGGCAGCAGCGGTAATGCCAGCAACAGAATGAAGATCAATGGGGTGTTCAGTGTGGTCTGTTGCGGATTGCCAGGGAATACCTGCATACCCAGTGCCACGGTCGGGGCGCTATTGTGGGTCAGACTGGCGGCCACTTGTGCGATGATGGGAGCGATCTCGCTGGCACCGATACCCAGCAGCACGCACAGTAACGCCAGCAACAGCATGGCGGTGGTCATCGGCCACGGGACTTCCCGGGCCTGAGCGGCTTTTTCACTGCGTGGCGCACCAGAGAAACTGATACCGTAAACCTTGACAAAGCACATGGCTGCCAGCGCACCGGTAATCGCCAGCATCACGATGGCAATTGGCGCCACCAGACGCAGGCCAAAGCTGCCGTCGTGACTGAGGCTGAACAGAGACTGATAGGTGAACCATTCACTGACAAAACCGTTCAGTGGCGGCAGCGCGGAGATCGCCATACACCCGACCATAAATGCCAGTGCGGTACGTGGCATCAGGCGAGCCAGACCCCCCATTTTTTCCATGTCTTTTGTGTGCAGACGATAAATGACGGCTCCGGCCCCGAGGAACAACAAGCCTTTAAACACGGCATGGTTAAGCAGGTGATACAAGCCACCAAGCAGACCCAGCATCGCCAGCAGTGGATGATGCGTGGCAATGCCAATCATGCCAACGCCGACGCCCATCAGAATAATGCCGATGTTTTCTACCGTGTGGTAAGCCAACAGCCGTTTGATATCGTGTTCGGCCAGCGCATACAGCACACCCAGTACCGAAGACACCGCACCAAACACCAATACCACCACGCCCCACCATGTTTCGGTGGCACCGAGCAGATCGATACCGACTTTGATGATCCCGAAGATACCGATTTTCACCATGACGCCGGACATCAACGCGGAAGCGTGTGACGGTGCTGCCGGGTGAGCGCGTGGCAACCAGCCGTGTAATGGCAACATCCCGGCTTTGGCACCAAAACCAAAGAACGCCAGCAGGAAGACAACGGAAGCCTGCGGTGCAGATAGCGATGCCTTGCGGAAATCAGCAAAATCCAGGCTACCGCTATGCCGGTAGAGCAGGAAGAAGGCGATCATGATCAGCACCGAACCGGCGTGGGCAATCAGGAAATAGAGCAGACCAGCGCTGACCGCTTCTTCGTTTTGTTCGGAAATCACCAGGAAGTAGGAGCTAAGGGACATCACTTCAAACAGAATAATGAAGTAGAAAGCGTTATCCACCACCACCAGCGCTACCATCGAGGCGATAAACAGGTTCATGAAGAACCCCATCGCCCAGGCGCCGCGTCCGCGGTATTCCTGGAGGTAAGCCAGTGAGTAGAGCGATGTCATCATCACCAGCAGAGAGATCACCATCACCATAAATGCCGCCAGGGCATCAAGACGTAAGGTCAGATGGGCGAAGGCATCAAAGGGACCACTAAACATGGCAGTGACGACCGGGCCACCGAGTAATAGGGGTAATGCCGCCGCGACGCCGGCGCAACCGCCGACAAACGAACAGAGTCCACTCAGGCGGATAGCCAGCGACTCCTGACGCGACAGACACAGGGAAAGCAGTGCGCCCGCCAGATAAAATGCCAGTGACAGACTCAGCCATTGCAATGCAGTCATCATAATTTTGGCTCCCGTTCAGTTTCCGTTGGCGGGAAAGGAATATTACCGGTCGGCCATTCCATCGCCTGTTTCTGCTTGGCGGCTATAGCGTTTTCCATGCTCTGGTCATCGACCAGATACAAGGCGTTGGTCGGACAGACACGCACACATTCCGGGCCATTTTCCAGGAAGTCACACAAGTCGCATTTCACCGCAATGCTGCGAACACCGGCATTCCATGACAGGAACGGATGAATAGAGGAAACGCTGACCGGCACGTCAGAGAGCATGGACAGCGGAATATGCTGATCAAAAGTTTCCGGAATAGACAGCGGCTTGCTGCCTGATGGAGTGATTGCGCCAAATGGACAGGCGATAGCACAAAGCTTGCAACCGATGCAGGTATTCTCATCCAGTACCACCGCATTATCCTGATGCGTAATGGCATTGACCGGACATACTTTGGCACAAGGCGCATCCTCACAGTGACGGCATAGTACCGGAGCGGTGCCACCGGCATCGCGCTCGACCGTCAATCTCGGATGTGTCTGTAGTCCCTGTTGGCGGTGTACCTGTGTACAGGCGGCCATACAGGTGTTGCATCCGATACAACGTTTTGGCTCCGCAATGACGAAGCGGTTCATAGCCATACCCTCCGGGGTCATGATGAAGTAGTCTATCGCCGGAAAGCATATTCCATGCCATGTGAGTTGAATTCTTACTTAGTTATTTTAAATCAATGTGTTGCTCTCTTTTTTCTGAAAAATGAGTGGTGTGAAAAACGTCGCTCGACATTAGTGACGACGGTTCTTTCCGACAATGAAGGCAATCTCGTCACTATCGACAGCAAAAGATTTTTTCATTCTGGATAAAACACCGGAAGAAGGAAGATGATGCGTTTTTCGCCAAAACAGTGGGAATCAAAAGGTAAATTATCGTCATAAGCGCTGTTTTTATGGTTCGGTTGGGTGTAATCAAGATCGCTGGCATTAAATTTGCTTAGTCTGTTTCATTCTTTTTTGTGTCGACAATCGAGAGGAGCTGGATATGTGTCTTGGTATTCCGGGTCAGGTCGTGGAGTGGGCGTCAGTGGATCGCCAATTGGCGTGGGTGGATGTCTGTGGCGTAAAGCGTGAGGTCAATGTGGCATTGATCGTGGGTGATGACGATCAGCAACCGTTGATCGGCAGTTGGGTTCTGGTTCATGTCGGGTTTGCCATGAGCCGCCTCGACGAACGTGAAGCCCGTGATACGTTGGACGCATTACGACAGATGGAAGAAGTAGAACAGGACGTGACGGTGTTTCTGAGAACCTGACGGAGATGTCGCTAGCCTGCCATCCCGCACTCATTTTATCGAGATGACTACGCGGCGGGGATAATATTGTTACCCCATATACGGGTTATACCCGTCATACTTCAAGTTGCAGGTGTGTTGGCTGCGTTCGTTCACCCGAATCACTTACCTGAGTAAGCTCCTCGGGATTCACTCTCTTTCCGCCTTCCTGCAACTTGAATTATTTGGGGTATATATAATGTGCCTCCGCAGCGCCGATCGTCTGTTTGATCTGTTCTGGCGCGGCTTCAACCATGTTCGTGGTCAGTCATGGGCGGCGGCGATACGGTGGAAACCATCGGTTTCGGTTTAATTCGCATGGTATAAATGACGCCACTGATCAGGCAGATAATTCCGCATAATGTCAGCAATGGCGGCCAGGATTGGCGCAGTAAAAAGGTATATGCCAGACCCGCCAGCGTTTCAAATACCAGCAGTGGCCCCACTAATACGGTGGGCAGGCGTTGGCTAGCCTCGTTCCAACACAGCGTGCCGAGCCAGGAGCTGAACAGGCCGATGATCACCATCAGCGTAATAAATACCTCCGGTCGTGGGCCGAAAGGGAGTGCGAAGTGCGGCTCGGTCAACGCCAGATAACCACCAACCAGCAGGTATCCCACCAGTGCCAGTGGTAGTGTCGCGACACCTTGTGCAGTAGCCCAAGTGCCTGGGTTTTTATCCGGATGTTGGCGTAACCAGCGAGCGTTGCGCAATGGATACCAGGTCCAGCAGACAACGGCCAGCAGGGCCAGTGCCATGCCACTGAGGTAGTTCCATAACGATAGCGGTGCCGACGCATTGGTGATCTCCGCTATATTCACCAGGATTAACCCCACAGCAATCAGCCCCAGCGCGGGTGTCAGGCGTCGCCATGATAAGCGACCATCATGACGGCTATAAAGCAGGTTGGCGCTTATGGCGATCACCACCGGTAGTGTTCCGATAATCATGGTAGTAATCGGTGCGCCAGTTCGCTTGATGGCACTGGCCAAACAGAGGTAGTACAGCAGGTTGCCGATCGTCGAAAGCTTCAGTGCCTCAAGCCAGTCCTGAAGGGTTAGCTGCGTCAGACGGGCGCGATCACTCCAGGCCAGCGGGAGGGCAATCAGACCAAACGCGAGGTAACGCCCGGTAGACTGTAAGGCGGCTGGGTAGTCGGGTATGAGTAGCGGCCCGATAAATATCAATCCCCACATCAAGCCTGCGGACAGCGCAAATATTATACCGGTTAACATTAGCCTTCCTGTTCTGTAGTTAAACCTATCCAAGGGGAACGATGATCTTGCTAACCGAAATACGGGTGATAGAAAAACCATAAAAGAATCAAATTAGGTATTGGTATGGAATAGCAAAACTTTGTACTGATAATGGCCACTAGCATAATTGACTTGAAGTAAGGTGTGAACTTTCAGCAGTTAAAAAATTATCCGTGAATCTTCACATTGTCATTACAACCTGGCCGACGTAGTTAATACGCGGTTCTCCCTTCCTGGTCCGGCGTGAGCTGCTATATCTGCGAGATGGCAGCCCTTTTTTGCGATCGGGTATAACGCACATGATGACCATTATGGCATGCCATTCAGCATAGTTATGAACTATCAATTTTACGATTTTCTTGATCTCATCTGTTCTGGATAGTAGCATTCTCGGCGATAACAATAACTTATGGAATATGTTTTATTTTTGTAATCAAATACTTGTTCGTTTTTTATGAATAACTATGTGATTTTCAAGTCTGTGGCTTGCTGAAATGAAATGGTTTATCACGATAATAACAACATCTTATCTCCGTAATCTCTCCTCGTTTTACCAATTCAGCTTGAGCTGAATTTATTGCTGGCAGTCGTTTTGCCACAGGGTGGTCGCAGGGAGCATAAACATGGATTATCACTATGAAAAAACAGAAAGTTAGTCTTGCCTGGCAAATCCTCATCGCACTGATTATTGGTATTGTTGTCGGTGCACTTTTACATGAGTATCCCAATGACAAGCAATGGCTAATCAGTAATATCCTTAGTCCGGCAGGGGACATATTTATACGGTTAATCAAGATGATTGTGGTCCCCATTGTTATTACTACGCTGGTGGTGGGAATTGCCGGTGTTGGTGATGCCAAGAAATTGGGGCGCATCGGTTTAAAGACCATCGTCTATTTTGAAATCATTACGACATTGGCCATTATTCTCGGTATTACGTTGGCGAATGTCTTCCATCCTGGTTATGGCATCGATATGTCGACGCTGACCTCGGTGGATATTTCCCAGTATGAAAAAACCACGCAACAAGTACAAAGCGGTACTCACAGTTTGGTGGGGACTATTCTGTCGCTGATTCCCTCCAATATTTTTGCCGCATTGGCTAAAGGGGATATGCTGCCGGTGATTTTTTTCTCGGTACTGTTTGGGTTGGGCTTGTCCTCGCTACCGAGAGAACAGCGTGAACCTTTGCTGAATGTGTTCCGCAGTGCATCGGAGACCATGTTCAAAGTGACACATATGATCATGCGTTATGCTCCGGTGGGGGTGTTTGCGTTGATTTCCGTCACTGTGGCCAATTTCGGTTTTGCTTCACTGTGGCCACTGGCAAAACTGGTGATACTGGTTTATGTCGCCATCCTGTTTTTTGCGCTGGTGGTACTGGGATTGGTGGCACGCGTGAGTGGTCTGCGCGTGACAATGTTGATCCGCATTCTGAAAGATGAACTGATTCTGGCGTATTCCACAGCCAGTTCGGAAACCGTACTGCCACGGATCATTGAAAAAATGGAAGCGTATGGTGCGCCGAAAGCCATCACCAGTTTTGTGGTGCCAACTGGTTACTCTTTTAACCTGGATGGCTCTACGTTGTATCAGAGTATCGCCGCCATTTTCATCGCCCAACTCTATGGTATTGACCTCTCTCTCAGCCAGGAACTGTTGCTGGTGGTGACACTGATGCTGACGTCCAAGGGCATCGCCGGTGTACCAGGGGTCTCTTTTGTGGTGTTGTTGGCGACGTTGGGCAGTGTCGGGATTCCGCTGGAAGGCCTGGCGTTTATCGCCGGGGTTGACCGTATTCTGGATATGGCGCGTACCGCGCTCAATGTGGTAGGTAACTCACTGGCGGTGCTGGTGATATCCAAATGGGAAGGTCAGTTTGACGAGGAGAAAGCACGGGCTTACGAGCGTGAATTGATCGGACTTGAGGCTCGGCCCGCCAGTCAGGAGTAACGTATCCATAAAAAAACCGGGCATTGCCCGGTTTTTTGACGATTGAAAACCTTTTTCACGTTAACGCCGGATTTCCCTGAACCATCCGGCGCATCGCGCGGTTAGTAATAGCCGTACAGTGCCGCTAAAATCCAGCCAAAGACACAGGATGTACTCACGCCAATCAACCCTGGCAAAATAAAACTGTGGTTAATGACGAAACGACCAATGTGGGTAGTACCGGAGCGGTCAAACTGGATGGCAGCCAGATCGCTGGGGTAAGTCGGCAGAATGTAGTAACCGTAGCAGGCTGGCGCTGATGCCACGATATAGGCGGGATCAACACCAATCGCCAGTGCTACAGGCACAATGGCAGCCAGTGCTGCGGCCTGAGAGTTGACGAATTTGGAAACCAGCAGCAGGATTAACGCGTAAGCCCAGGGATAATCTTTTACCAATGCGCCCAGTGTATCTTTAATTTGCGACATGTGGGCGCCGAACATGGTTTCCGCCATCCAGGCAATACCATACACCGCGACAATAGCGATCATCCCTGAACGAAACACTTCGTTTTTCGAAATAGACGCGGGATTGGTTTTAGTCGCTATGATGATGATGGCGCCAGACAGTAGCATGAACATCTGAATGACCAACACCATGGACAACGGCTTGTTGTTAAATATCGGACGCAGGCTGGGTATTGCCCCCATCAACGCTACAGCCGCAATAGTCGCCAGGAAGATCCACATGGCTACCCAGTTTTTGCGCGGCAGTTTTTTATCCAGCAGCGTAGCGGTATCACCGTAGACGTATTCTTTGTTTTCCGGTACGGAAATAAATTTTTGGAAAACGGGGTCTTTATCCAGATCTTTACCTCTGAACCAACTGAAAATCCCGATAGCCAGAATACCCAATAAGGTTGACGGAACCGTGATTGCCAGTAAGTTCAGAAATTCAAGATGTTTACCCTGAAAGGTAAAGTTACCCAACATGGCAACCAGCGATACCACGGCGACAGAAACCGGGCTGGCAATAATCCCCATCTGGGCACCGATAGAACTGGCCGCCATTGGACGTTCAGGGCGGATATTATTTTTGATTGCCACGTCATAGATAATGGGCAAAATGGTGTACACCACATGTCCAGTACCACAAAGAATGGTCAGGATACAGGTGACAAACGGCGCAATAATCGAAACATATTTCGGATTACGGCGCAGCATTTTTTCCGCCATTTGCAACATGACATCCAAACCACCAGATGCTTGCAATGTTGCGGATGCGGCGACTACAGAAATAATAACCAGCATTACATCAACTGGTGGTTTTCCTGGTGGAAGTTTGAAAATGAAAACCAGAATGACAAGTCCGATACCGCCTAATAAACCCAGCGCGATCCCACCTTTACGTGCGCCATAAAACAGGCATATCAAGACAATGATAAGCTGAATGATAAAGTCCATAGATTCCCCATTACTCATAATGACGAGTTAATTAATTAAGATTGGCTTACTTTCGTCACGGCTACTATAGATATTATTGATCATTTTTTTTCTTGATCTGAGTCTATTATTTTTAATGTTTCTTTAATTTGTCTTAAATTTATCTTAAATAAAAGAACTCCTCTGCAATAATAAATAATTATTGGTTTTTTTAGTTTTTTAATTATAAAATTAGTTTATTAAATAATCTGGAATATTGAGCGTTATTTTCAGGTTTGATTTTGGCTTTGTTGTCGATTTTTTGTTTATATTATTGTTTTGTTTTTGTTGTAATAAGGTTCTTGGTTTGTTTTTTATTGGCGATTAATACTAATAAATGTCTTAATCTAAATGATTTCTGAAATGGATAACGTATGGTACTTAACGTAATAAATTGATAAATATCATGTTTTTATATTATTTTTTTATTGCTCGCTTTATTAATATTAATGTCAATATTAACGCGCTTTATTATCTCATCAATAGATGATAATGATTAACGATTGCGACAGATTCAACCCTTGGTACTGGTATGTGAGGGCGATTCACATTTTTCCAAGGATGATGGTTAGAAAACTCAATAGTATCTTTAGTTATTAAAATGAAGATAATATAAAACTTATTAGTATAATATGGACGATAAATGGCGGTATAAGCCCAAAATAATTCGAGTTGCAGGAAGGCGGCAAGTGAGCAAATCCCGATGAGCTTACTCAGGTAAGTGATTCGGGTGAGCGAACGCAGCCAACACACCTGCAACTTGAAGTATGACGGGTATAGACGTGTTTTGATAACCGCTTAAATATGTAAAAATCACCGCACTTTCATGTTCCGTCCTCTGCAATATGACCTTGCCAGTTTACCGTTACAGCCGCTGTTACTCTCCCTTCATCTGATCTCGCTCATCTGGTTATCGAACCGGGGTAATATCTGGTGAAATGCGCTGTGCAGCGCTATACAAGATATATGCGAAAAACACCGGTCAGCCGGTGGTCGGAATCAGCAGACTGCTGACAAAGTCAGATATCTCAGATATCTCAGATATCAGGGCGTGTGCGTCGATGGGCGTAGCGGTGTAAGCCGCTGAAGTGACCTTAGGCGCGGTATTCCTGGGGATCTTGGGTGTAAAGGCAACGTTGCCAACAAACATCGATGCTGGTCAGTAACTGGTCGTCATCTTTTTTGAATGTGACAACTATTTTGCCAGTCCATCACAGATAGATTTCTGCTCAAAGGGAGAGTGTTATGCACGACAAATTACTTATTGATGGTAAACAGGTTGCGGGAAACGGCGAATATCTGGCGGTGTACAACCCTGCTACCGGTGAAGAGATCGCCGCTATTCCACAGGCTGATTTGGCGCAGGTCGATGACGCGGTGAACGCGGCGGACGCGGCCTTTGTTCATTGGGGGCGTACATCACCCAAAACCCGTGCCGCACTGCTGCTGGCAGTGGCTGAGGCGATTGAAACGCATGCCCAAGCCCTGGCGAAACTGGAATCGCTGAACTGTGGTAAACCCTACCATGCGGTACTGAACGATGAGATCCCGGCCGTCGTCGATGTCTTTCGCTTTTTTGCCGGCGCAGTCCGTTGTCTGAGTGGGTCAGCCGCCGGTGAGTATCTTGAAGGACACACGTCGATGGTCCGCCGTGATCCGGTGGGCGTTGTCGCGTCTATCGCACCCTGGAATTATCCGCTGATGATGGCAGCATGGAAGTTGGCTCCAGCGCTGGCCGCCGGCAACTGTGTCGTGATGAAACCGGCAGAGCAGACACCGCTGACCACCTTTTATCTGGCCACTCTGCTGGCAGATATTTTCCCGCCGGGTGTGGTCAACATCCTGTTTGGTCGGGGGAAAGATATCGGTGATGCTTTAACCGGTCATAAACTGGTGCGCATGGTATCGCTTACGGGCTCTATCGCCACCGGTGCCCACATTGTGGCTCATACCGCTGACAGTGTTAAACGCACACATATGGAGCTGGGCGGCAAGGCACCAGTCATTGTATTTGCGGATGCCGATCTGGCGCAGGTCGTGGCGGGGATCCGGAGCTTTGGTTTCTATAATGCGGGTCAGGATTGTACGGCGGCCTGTCGGTTATATGTGCAACGTCCAGTCTATGAGGAAGTGGTCGCGGCGCTGGGTAGAGCGGTTTCTACCCTGAATATGGGTGATCCGCAGGATGACGATACTGAATTGGGGCCGCTGATCACAGCCGGACAACTGGAACGTGTGATTGGTTTCGTAGAACGGGCCAAAGCACAATCGCATATTCGGGTCATTACCGGTGGGGCGCGTGTATCAGGCGGCGGTTACTATTTTCAACCGACAGTGCTGGCCGATGCCCGTCAGGACGATGAAATCGTGCAGCAGGAAGTATTTGGTCCAGTAATTTCCATCACCCCATTTGATGACGAGGCCCAGGTCGTGGCATGGGCCAATGACTCCGGCTATGGTTTGGCCTCGTCGATATGGACAAAAGATGTGGGCCGTGCCCATCGTATCGCGGCCAGGCTGCAATATGGTTGTACCTGGGTAAACACGCATTTCATGCTGGTGAGTGAAATGCCCCACGGTGGGCAAAAGCTTTCCGGTTATGGCAAAGATCTGTCCATGTACGGGCTGGAGGATTACACCCTGGTGCGCCATATTATGATCCGACATTGATTCAGAACCAGCGCCATTGTTATTGATAAATCGTGTTGTTGATAACTCGTGGCGCTTTAGTGGGCAGTATGCCCACTAATGGTGCATTTGGTCTGGGTTTTTGGCGGTATTTGATCCTGAAGAATACTGATATGGGTTTTTATCTCTGTTCCGCATTGTTCCTATTTATTTAATCTTACAAAGCCTCTATCCAGAGGCGAAAAGTTTTTATTTCAAAATTTGATGGGCAACTGGCGTGTTCTGTGCATTACTTAAATTGGTATCACATGATACCCGTTAAGCAAGGAGTCTATTTTGTCCAGATTGCCGACTTGTCTCAACCCGCTAGAGTGTTCTCAGCAGGCGCTTAAATGGATTATGAGTGATGTGTTATCCGATGAGGATGTACAGACACTAAATCAGGAAACACTGAATTCCTTCCGTGAATATGTCAATCCTGGTTTCCTCGAATACCGGAAATCAGTTACCAGCGGCGGTGGCTATGGCGCAGTAGAGTGGCGCGCCAGCGGCCCGAATACCCTGCTCGATACCCAAGGTAATGAATATCTCGACTGTCTCGGTGGTTATGGCATTTTCAATGTTGGCCACCGTAACCCTACCGTGGTGGCTGCCGTTGAGAAACAGCTTGCCAAACAGCCGTTGCACAGCCAGGAATTGCTGGACCCGCTACGCGGTATGTTAGCAAAAACGCTGGCGGCGATTACGCCGGGTAACCTGAAATACAGCTTTTTATCCAACAGTGGCACGGAAGCAGTGGAAGCGGCATTGAAGCTGGCGAAAGCGTATCAGGGGCCAAAAGGTAAATTCAGTTTTATCGCCGCTCATGGGGCGTTCCACGGTAAATCGCTGGGTTCTCTCTCCGCTACCGCCAAACCGATATTCCGCAAACCTTTCATGCCGCTGTTGCCGGGGTTCCATCATGTGCCTTTTGGTGACATTGACGCCATGAGAAAGCAGATTCATCAATGCCAAAGTAACGGTGAAGGCATTGCCGCCGTGATCCTGGAACCGATTCAGGGTGAAGGTGGGGTGATTTTGCCTCCGGATCAATACTTGCCTGCGGTGCGTGCACTGTGTGACGAGATTGGGGCATTGCTGATTCTGGACGAAGTTCAGACCGGTATGGGACGTACTGGAAAAATGTTTGCCTGCCAACATTATGGTGTTCAGCCCGATATTCTTTGTCTGGCGAAGGCACTGGGCGGCGGCGTGATGCCGATTGGCGCGACAGTAGCAACCGAAGCGGTATTCTCGGTGCTGTTTGATAACCCGTTCCTGCATACCACTACGTTTGGTGGCAATCCGCTGGCTTGTGCGGCGGCGCTGGCAACGATAAATGTGCTGTTGCGGGACAATCTGCCTGAACAGGCGGCGCAACAAGGCAGCTTCCTGCTGTCCGGGCTGAAACGGCTGGCGGCACGTTATCCGGAGCTGGTGGCCGAGGTTCGCGGACGGGGATTGTTGCAGGCTATTGAGTTTAAAAAGAACGAGATCGGTTATGCCTTTGCCAGTGAACTGTTCCAACGCCGAGTGTTGGTGGCCGGTACGCTGAACAATGCCAAGTCGATCCGTATTGAGCCACCGCTGACTATCACCCATGAACAGTGTTGCCATGTTCTGCTTGAAGCAGAACGGGCACTGGAGAAGTTATGGAAAACGCAGCGGGCAGGGGTTAAACCAGAATTCATCGATGAGGAACTTTCGATACAGTGAAAAACCAGCGAAATTCTGTCAACGTCGTGCTGTCACGATGTGACAAGCCAGTCCGGTAATCTGACTGGCTTTTTTTTGTCTTCCCTCCGTTACATCTCTTCATTATCCCGCAATGCATCCTTCACCTCAGTGTCACAGTCAGTCGGCATCATGTTGCACATTACCCATACAAGGTAAGTGTCATGCGAATCACCGCTGTTTCCCTGCGTATTTGTTCTTGTTCCAAGCGATTTGATGGATTTTCTTCTGATACGAGTTTTTCACCTGACAATGACGGGATTTTTTGAATGATTCAGTTATCTAGACATCCTACCACTCTATATCAAGCCATTGCCGCGCAGTTGGAAGAGGAACTGCGCAAGGGGTATCGCAGTGGTGATTACCTGCCTTCTGAGCAGCAACTGGCGGATCGCTACTCAGTGAACCGCCATACATTACGCCGTGCGGTGGACGAACTGGTGAATAGAGGGCTGGTTCAGCGCCGTCGAGGCATCGGTATCCTGGTGTTGATGCGCCCTTATGATTATCCGCTGCATGCTCAGGCCCGGTTCAGTCAGAATCTGATGGAGCAGGGCAGCCATCCCACCAGTGAACGTCTGTTGGCTGTGTTGCGGCCCTGCAATAGCGACGTGGCTTCTGCATTAGGCTGTCAGGAAGGGAAACCCGTGATTCACCTGCGTACGCTGCGGCGGGTCAATGCTGTGCCGGTCAGCGTGATCGACCATTATTTGCCGGAACTCAACTGGTGGCCCGCACTACAGCAATTTCATAGCGGGTCGCTGCACGACTTTATCGCCCGCGAACTGCACCAGCCGTTAACCCGTCGCCAAACCCGCATCAGTGCCCGTCCGGCGCAGGCGAAAGAGCGGCAGCTACTGGAAACGGTGGCACAGTCGCCACTGCTGTGCATCCGTACCCTGAATATCTGTACCGACAGTGATCGCGTGGCGGAGTATTCCGTCAGCCTGGTTCGGGCAGAGATGATTGAACTGACCATGGAGCACTAGATGGCAATACAAACGGCAAGACAACGCTGGATGTCGATACTGGCGCACAGCGATCCGGACGTCATGCAACAACACTGGCAACAGCTGGGTTTGCGCTATAGCTACCAGGTGTTGCGTGCACCAGAGACCGGACTGGCGCGCGTGCAAGGGCGCATGGGTGGCACTGGAAAACGCTTTGTATTGGGAGATGTCACCCTTACTCGCGCAGTAGTACGGCTTGATGATGGGACTTGTGGTTACAGCTACGTGATCGGACGTAACAAACCGCACGCCGAGCTGTGTGCGTTGGTGGATGCCCTGTTGCAAAAACAGGGTGCCGATACGCCGCTTTATCAGCAGCTAATCGTACCGTTGGCGGCAACCCGCGCAGAGCAATTACAGCAGCGGGCACAGGAAATTGCCAGTAGCAAGGTGGATTTCTTTACTTTGGTTCGTGGAGACAATGAATGACGCTACTTGCTGGCTTTACCCATCCGTTCAGGGACGCGCAATACGCCTTCCGCCGTATTTTAAAGGCCATGAGCGAACCGGGGGTGATTGTTTCTCTCCCTCATTCGCCGTGTTGGGGCGCGCTTTCGCCAGCCGCGACCGCGGTGCTGCTGACGTTGGTCGATCGTGAAACGCCGCTATGGCTGGATCCGGCATTACAGGATGAAACCCTGCTCACTAATCTGCGCTTTCATACTGGCACACTGGTTACTGAACGTGCGCAGGCGGATTTTGCGCTATTGCTGTCAGTGCCACAAGTTTCACTGGCGGGTTTTCCTGCCGGTGACGCACTGGCCCCGGAAAAAAGCACCTCGATCATTGTGGAGGTGCCCAGTCTGGGCGGGGGGCTGCCATTGGCACTTAGCGGGCCGGGAATGGCGGAACCGCGCGGTGTCGCGCCACAACTGCCGGAAAGTGTGCTGCATTATTTGCGTGAGCGGCCGCACCCATTCCCGCTGGGATTTGACTTTATTTTCACCAGTGGTGAGTCGCTGATGGCACTGCCGCGCACCACGCATGTGGAGGTGTCCTGATGTACGTTGCGGTTAAAGGGGGCGAAAAGGCGATCGACGCTGCCCATCAGTTACAGGCGCAGTTACGCCGGGGAACGAGCGACCAGGCGGAACTGTCGGTAGATCAAATTGAACAGCAACTGGGTCTGGCGGTGGATCGGGTAATGACCGAAGGCGGGATTTATGACCGACAACTGGCGGCACTGGCGATTAAACAGGCCAGTGGCGATCTGGTGGAAGCCATTTTCCTGCTGCGTGCTTACCGTACGACCTTGCCGCGTCTGGCGGACAGCGTGCCGCTCGACAGTAGCCAGATGCGTCTGGAACGGCGTATCTCGGCCGTTTACAAAGATCTACCCGGCGGGCAGGTGCTTGGCCCCACTTATGATTACACCCACCGTCTGCTGGATTTTGCTTTACTGGCGGAAGGTGCGACTCCATCGGTGTCGACGTCGGACAATGCGCCGATTGAGCCATGTCCGCCAATGTTCTCGCTGATGACGTCGGAAGGCATCGCTGCCCGGGAGGAAGATGATGGCAGCGAACCACAGGACATCACCCGTGAACCTCCCTCGTATCCCGCTTCCCGCTCCGCACGCCTGCAACAGTTGGCACGCGGCGATGAAGGTTTTTTGCTGGCGCTGGGATATTCCACCCAACGGGGTTATGGCCGCACACATCCGTTTGCCGGTGAAATTCGTACTGGTTATGTCACGGTAGAGATTGAGCCGGAAGAACTGGGGTTCTCACTGGAGGTGGGTGAGATCTTGCTGACGGAATGCGAAATGGTGAACGGCTTCACGGTGCCGGAACAGGAGCCGCCGTATTTCACCCGTGGTTACGGACTGGTATTCGGCCGTGCCGAACGTAAAGCGATGGCGATGGCGCTGGTGGATCGTGCCTTGCAGGCTGAAGCGTATAACGAGCGTGTGACTAGCCCGGCGCAGGATGAAGAGTTCGTACTGTCGCATGCAGATAATGTCGAAGCCGCTGGTTTTGTTTCACATCTCAAATTACCGCATTACGTGGATTTTCAGGCCGAACTGGAACTGTTACGGCGTTTACGTCAGGCACATCAGGAGGGAAAGGATGAAAGCGTTGAACGGCTATAACCCCGGCTATCTGGATGAACACACCAAGCGCACGCTGCGCCGGGCGATCCTCAAGGCGGTGGCCATACCCGGTTATCAAGTGCCGTTTGGCGGACGGGAAATGCCGATGCCCTACGGCTGGGGCACGGGGGGTATTCAACTGACTGCCAGTCTGATCGGCGAACAGGATGTACTGAAAGTGATCGATCAGGGGGCGGACGATACCACCAACGCGGTATCTATCCGGCGTTTTTTCCAGCGTGTCAGTGGCGCTGCCGTTACTGAACGTACCACGCAAGCCACGTTGATTCAGACCCGTCACCGCATTCCGGAAACCCCGCTGCGTGAAGATCAGATTCTGGTTTATCAGGTACCGATCCCCGAACCACTGCGTTTTATCGAACCGCGGGAAACGGAAACCCGCAAAATGCACGCACTGGAGGAGTACGGCATTATGCAGGTGAAGTTGTATGAAGATATTGCCCGCTTCGGTCATATTGCCACCACCTATGCGTATCCGGTGAAGGTGAATGATCGCTATGTCATGGATCCGTCACCGATTCCGAAATTTGATAATCCCAAGTTGCACATGATGCCCGCGCTTCAGTTATTCGGTGCCGGACGAGAGAAACGTATCTACGCCTTACCGCCTTATACCAAAGTGGAAAGCCTGGATTTTGATGACCACCCATTCAGCGTACAACGCTGGGAGCAGCCGTGCGAGCTATGCGGTTCGCGGGAGAGTTATCTGGATGAAGTGGTTATGGATAACCAAGGCACTCGACTGTTTGTCTGTTCTGATACCGATTATTGCCAGCAACGTCAGGAGGCCCTGCGCCATGACTCACACTAGCGAGGCTGTTGAACAACCATTGCTGACAGTACGACAACTCACCCATCTTTATGCGCCGGGGAAGGGTTTCAGCAATGTGTCATTGGAGATTTATCCCGGTGAAGTGCTGGGTATTGTTGGCGAATCTGGTTCTGGTAAAACCACGTTGTTGCAGGCGATGTCGGCGCGTCTGACGCCGCAACACGGTGAAGTTTGCTATCGGGGACGCGATTTATATGCCATGAGCGAGAGCGATCGTCGCCGGCTGTTGCGCGCCGAATGGGGCGTGGTACACCAAAATCCGATGGACGGTCTGCGTCCACAGGTATCCGCCGGGGGAAATATCGGCGAACGACTGATGGCGATGGGACAGCGGCATTATGGTGATATCCGTCGTCAGGCCGGGCAATGGCTGTCGGATGTGGAAATTCCACTTTCCCGACTGGATGATCTGCCGACCACGTTTTCCGGTGGTATGCAGCAACGCCTACAGATTGCCCGTAACCTGGTGACGCATCCCCGGCTGGTATTTATGGATGAACCTACCGGTGGTCTGGATGTGTCGGTACAGGCGCGATTACTTGACCTGCTACGCAATCTGGTCCGGGATTTGAATCTGTCGGTGGTGATCGTGACCCACGATCTCGGTGTCGCCCGGTTGCTGGCCCATCGTTTGCTGGTGATGCGTCAAGGTGAAGTGGTGGAAAGTGGATTAACCGATCGGGTGCTGGATGATCCGCATCATTCCTATACCCAACTGCTGGTGTCATCGGTGCTGAGCTAGCATTTACACGAACGTCACCAGGTATATATAGATACGAGTCGTTTTGCTTGCCCGAACCAATATTGCGGGTACCCATAATGTTTCTCTACAGGTTGTAAAAACCATGAATATTCAGCTTCGCGTCGAAAATCTGTGTAAAACCTTTGTGCTGCATAATCAGCACGGCACCCAACTGCCCGTGCTGCATGACGCCAGTCTGACGGTGGCGGCCGGGGAGTGTGTGGTGCTGCATGGTCATTCCGGTAGCGGGAAATCCACCTTGCTACGTTCACTGTATGCCAACTATCAACCGGACAGCGGCCATGTCTGGGTACACCATCAGCAACAATGGGTCGATCTGGTGACGGCCCCGGCCCGCGAGGTGCTGGCAGTACGGCGGGAAACTATGGGGTGGGTCAGCCAGTTTTTACGGGTCATCCCACGTATTCCGACACTGGAGGTGGTCATGCAGCCGCTGTTGGAGCGGGGAGTGGAACGCTGCGAGTGTGAAGAGCGGGCGCGGACACTGTTGTCGCGCCTGAATGTGCCATCCCATCTGTGGTCGTTGGCGCCGTCCACCTTTTCCGGCGGAGAGCAGCAACGGGTGAACATCGCGCGTGGTTTTATTGCTGACTATCCGGTGTTGCTGCTGGATGAACCGACTGCCTCACTGGACAATGCCAACCGCGACGCGGTGGTGATGCTAATCGAAGCGGCACGTGAACGTGGCGCTGCCGTAGTGGGGATATTTCATGATGCGGAAGTGCGTGCCAGAGTAGCCGATCGTCTGTATGTGATGGACCCGGTGATGCAGGAGCCAGTGCTATGATTATCAATCATGTACGGATGGTTATGGACCATGAGGTGGTCAGCGGTTCGTTGGAATGCCGGGATGGCGTGATTTGTGCGATTTCCGATACCCCTAGCCGGCTGCCACAGGCGCTGGACGGGGAGAATGGCTGGTTATTACCGGGGCTGGTGGAGTTGCATACCGATAACCTGGACAAATTTTTCATGCCACGCCCGAAGGTAGATTGGCCAGCACATTCTGCCATGAGTAGTCACGACGCGCTAATTGTCGCCAGCGGTATTACCACCGTGCTGGATGCGGTGGCGGTTGGTGATGTACGCGATGGCGGCCACCGGCTGGATAATCTGCAACGGATGATTAGCGCTATTGTTCATAGTCAACAGCAGGGTGTGAACCGGGCGGAACATCGTCTTCATCTGCGTTGCGAGTTACCGCATGATTCCACGCTGCCGCTGTTTGAGTCGCTGATGGATACACAAAATCTGTCGCTGGTATCCCTGATGGATCATTCGCCGGGGCAGCGTCAGTTCGCCTCGCCAGAAAAATATCGCGAATATTATCAGGGAAAATATCATCTGAATGATGACGAAATGGATGCGTTTGATGCGGAGCAGCGTCGTCTGGCGGGGCGTTGGTCTCAACCGAACCGGTTGGCGATTGCCGCTTGCTGTCGTGAGCGCGGTATTGCACTGGCCAGTCATGATGATGCCACGGCTGAACATGTTGAGGAGTCCCATGGGCTGGGCAGCATGATTGCGGAGTTTCCCACCACCGAAGTGGCGGCCCACGCCTCTCACCAATGCGGTATGCAGGTACTGATGGGGGCACCGAATATTGTGCGCGGTGGTTCGCATTCCGGCAATGTGTCGGCGCATCATCTGGCTGCGTTGGGCCTGCTGGATATTCTGTCGTCGGACTATTATCCCGCCAGTATGCTGGATGCGGTATTCCGTATCGCCGACGATGACAGTAACCGATTCACTCTGTCACAGGCAGTGGCGCTGGTCTCTGCTAATCCGGCCCGGGCCATCGGGTTGACGGATCGCGGTCAGATTGCCGAGGGAAAGCGGGCGGACCTGGTGCTGGCGCATGCGCCGCATGGTCAGGTGCGGGTGCAGCATGTGTGGGCGCAAGGGCGACAGGTGTTTTGATGGCACGGCTTATCTGGCTGATGGGTGCGTCCGGTTCTGGCAAGGACTCATTACTAGCGGCTCTACGCCAGCAGGCACTGGATGACCTGCTGGTGGCTCATCGTTATATCACCCGTCCTGCCGATGCCGGGGGCGAGAATCATGTCGCTCTTAGTGAGAGGGAGTTTATCTGTCGTCAGGTCAACGGGCTGTTTGCGCTGCACTGGCAGGCGCATCAGCACTATTACGGTCTGGGCATTGAGATTGATGTCTGGCTGGGCCAAGGGATGGATGTGGTGGCTAATGGCTCGCGGTTTGCCCTGCATCAGGCTCAGGCGCGTTATGGCGCACAACTGCTGCCAGTGTGTCTACAGGTTTCTACTTCGGTGTTGGCTCAGCGGTTGCGTCAACGCGGACGGGAGAGCGCTGCTGAGATTGAGCAACGACTGCGCCGTGCCAATAATGTGGTGCCGGCCGATTGTCAGCAATTGATGAATGATGGACCGTTATCACACACCCTGTTGGCATTTTGCCAACTGCTGGAGAAAACGTGATGGAGTTTACTTTTCTGGGAACCGGCGATGTTCGGCAGGTGCCGGTGTTTGGCTGTGACTGTCCTGCGTGTGTTCGGGCGCAGCGTGAATACCGTTACCGGCGCGGTCCCTGTAGCGCGTCGATTCGTTGTGGCGACGAAACGACGTTGTTGGATGCCGGGCTGCCGCGACTGGAACAGCGCTTCAGTCCAGGCGAAATCAGTCATATAGTGCTAACCCATTACCACATGGATCATGTTCAGGGGCTGTTTTCGCTACGCTGGGGGATCGGGGAGAAAATCCCGGTATATGGCCCGCCAGATATGCAGGGCTGCGACGATCTCTACAAGCATCCGGGGATGTTGGATTTTAAACCGTTTCTGACCCCGTTCCAGACGCTGCGATTAGGCGAACTTCGCGTGACACCGCTACCACTTAATCATTCGCGGCCGACATTCGGTTATTTGCTGGAAGATACTCACCAGACGCTGGCGTACCTGACGGACACGATCGGGTTGCCGACGGAGACGTTTCGTTATCTGAGCGAACGGGCGCTGACGCATCTGATTGTCGATTGCTCCGCCGCCCCTTGCGAACCGCCGCCCCGAAATCACAATGACCTGACCCGGGCACTGGCCATTCATGAGGCGCTTAATCCAGCGCAAACCTGGCTGACACACCTGAGTCATGAAATGGACAGTTGGTTAATGATGCATACCCTACCGGATAGAGTAGCTACCGCCGAGGATGGTCTGATACTGCATGCCTGATGCAAATTGGTGGTGTTTTACATCTTAATTGGCACCAATCATGACACGTTCTCCACTATGTTCATTTTTTAATCATGAATCTGTCATGAAGCTTTCATCTGTGATGCCCTTAATAGCAGCTATTCCGTTCACTGATTGACGAGATATGGCACAGCTATGACACAGGTACTGTTGGAATCTGAGACTTATCTGCACGTTCATTCCCAGCCGATTACACAGAAGAAAGTGCTGGAAGTCCGCCAGTTAAGTAAGGCTTATACGGCGCAGCAACGGGTACTGGATGACCTCAATTTTGATCTGCACAGTGGTGAAATGGTGGCGGTGATTGGCCGTTCTGGGGCAGGGAAGTCAACACTGTTGCATGTCATGAATGGTACACTCCCGGCCAGTGAAGGCCAGATCCTGCACTACCGCGACAATGGCGATACACAGGACATCACACAACTCAACAGCCGCCAGATGCGGCAGTGGCGCAGTGAATGCGGGATGATTTTCCAGGATTTTTGCCTGGTGCCGCGGCTTGATGTGCTTACCAATGTCCTGCTTGGCCGGTTGAGCCAGACGTCCCCTGTTAAATCCTTTTTCAAATGCTTTTCTGATGAAGATCGTGCGCATGCCATCGGCCTGCTGCAATGGATGAGTATGCTACCCCATGCGTTGCAGCGGGCAGAAAATCTCTCCGGTGGACAGATGCAGCGTGTCGCCATCTGCCGTGCGCTGATGCAAAACCCCCATATTCTGCTGGCCGATGAACCGGTCGCATCGCTCGACCCCAAAAATACCCAACGCATCATGGATGTCCTGCGTCAGGTGAGTGACAACGGCATCACCGTGGTGGTGAATCTCCACTCCGTTGAACTGGTAAAAGAGTACTGTACGCGGGCGATCGGCATCGCTAAAGGACGTATTCTGTTTGACGGTCATCCCGCTGAGTTAACCGACGCTTTGCTTCACACTCTCTATGGCGATGAGATTAATCAACTCCACTAATAACGCCACTTTTGGCATGACCACTATCTTTGACATGACTACACATAGGCGAGAACCGATGAAAAAAATTGTTCGTTTGACCACGATGTTAGCTGCAATGTTTGCGGCCAACGCTTTTGCTGCCGATGCACCGAGAGAGCTTAACCTGGGTATTCTGGGTGGGCAGAATGCCACGCAGCAGATTGGCGACAATCAGTGCGTCAAAGATTTTCTGGACAAGACATTGAATGTGGATACCAAGATGCGCAACGCATCCGACTATTCCGGCGTAATTCAGGGATTGCTGGGCAAGAAAATCGATCTGGTGCTGAGTATGTCACCGTCAGCGTTTGCTTCGGTCTACATCAAAGATCCAAAAGCGGTGGATATCGCGGGTATCGCGGTGGATGACACTGATCAGTCTCGCGGTTACCACTCAGTGGTTATTGTCAAGGCTGACAGTCCCTACAAAAAACTGGAAGATCTGAAAGGTAAGGCGTTTGGTTTCGCTGATCCAGATTCCACCTCTGGCTACCTGATCCCTAACCACTCGTTCAAACAGAAATTTGGTGGCACGACGGATAATCAGTATAACCACTTTTTTTCCAGCACCACATTCTCGGGCGGACATGAGCAGGACATTCTGGGCGTGCTGAATGGCCAGTTTGCTGGTGCGGTGACCTGGACATCAATGGTGGGTAATTATAACACCGGGTATTCCAGTGGTGCCTTTACTCGCCTGATTCGCATGGATCACCCGGATTTGATGAAACAAATCCGCATTATCTGGGAATCACCGCTGATCCCTAACGGTCCGATACTGGTGAGCAATGCGCTGCCGGCAGCGTTCAAAGCCAAACTGATTGCTGCGGTAAAAACGCTGGATAAGCAAGACCATGCCTGTTTCGTGAAAGCGATGGGTGGCAAGCAGCACATTGGCGATGCCACGCTGGATGACTATAAAACGATCATCGAACTGAAACGCGAACTGATCAGCGGCGGTCGTTGACAGAACGGTGAATACAGGCCGCCATCTGAATGGGCGGCCTGATAACAGGCGATGACAGCATGTTGAACCCTGACTTTGAACACTATTACCAACAGATACGCGGGCGACAGACGCGTGATTCTCTACTCTGGTCGCTGATGCTGGTTCTGCTGTATCTGGGCGCGGGTCATATAGCGGAATTTAATCCGCGTACCATTCTGGTGGCGTTTCCTCATTTTCTGGATTATCTGTCAGAGACGCTGCCGGTGCTGCACTGGAAGCTGCTATTGGCGGATGGTCATACACAGGGGTCGCTGGCCTACTGGGGTTATCGTCTGCCAATCCAACTGCCGTTGATTTGGGAAACCGTGCAACTGGCGCTGGCCTCCACTGTGTTTTCGGTGATGGTAGCGACGGTGCTGGCATTTCTGGCGGCCAATAACACGCAAAGTCCACCGGGGGTGCGTTTTACTGTCCGCACTCTGGTGGCTTTTCTACGTACCATGCCGGAACTGGCCTGGGCGGTGATGTTTGTTATGGCGTTTGGCATCGGCGCCATACCGGGCTTTCTGGCGCTGGCGCTGCACACTGTCGGTAGTTTGACCAAGCTATTTTATGAAGCGATTGAAACTGCATCCGGCAAACCGGTACGAGGTCTGGCGGCCTGTGGGGCCAGTGTCCTGCAACGTATGCGTTTCGGGATGTGGCCGCAGGTAAAGCCGGTTTTTCTGTCTTACAGCTTTATGCGACTGGAAATCAATTTCCGTCAGTCCACCATTCTCGGTCTGGTGGGGGCGGGCGGTATCGGGCAGGAACTCATGACCAACATTAAACTGGATCGTTACGATCAGGTCAGTATGACGATGCTACAGATTGTGCTGGTGGTCTTCGTCCTGGACGCACTCTCCGGCAAGTTGCGCCGTCGAGTGGTGGAGGGGGAAAAATGAAGCTGACAAACGCGCCGCAGGTGGAATTGTCCGTAGTAAAACAGCAACACCACGAACTGTTTAGCATACAACGGCGTTACTTGTTCCGTCTTGGTCTGTTGGCTGTCGCGATCGTGCTCTATTACCTCTATTTTTTTGTCTTTTTTGGTATCAGCTGGGCACAGTGGTTACAGGGAAGCGGTGAAATTGGCCACTATTTCATGAGTATGTTTGTCTGGCGCGATTTCCTTAACTGGCCTTTTGGCTATTACCTGATGCAGATATTGATCACGCTTGCCATTGTGTTTGTCGGTACGTTGACGGCGACCTTGATGGCGTTGCCGCTCTCTTTTTTGGCCGCCCGCAATGTGATGATAACGCCAGTGCAACGACCGCTGGCAGTGCTGGTGAGACGAGTGCTGGATACATTACGTGGCATTGATATGGCTATCTGGGGGTTGATTTTTGTCCGCGCCGTCGGAATGGGGCCGCTGGCCGGCGTGCTGTCGATCATCATGCAGGATACCGGCCTGCTGGGTAAACTGTACGCCGAAGGTCATGAAGCCGTGGAGCGCTCACCCAGTCGGGGATTGACGGCGGTGGGGGCGAATAGCCTGCAAAAGCATCGTTTTGGTATTTTCACACAATCCTTTCCTACCTTACTGGCGCTTAGCCTTTATCAGATGGAATCTAACGTTCGCTCGGCCGCTGTCCTGGGCTTCGTGGGAGCGGGTGGTGTCGGCTTGGTTTACGCTGAAAACATGCGGTTGTGGAACTGGGATGTGGTGATGTTTATCACCCTGATTCTGGTCGTGGTCGTCATGCTAATGGATTACCTCTCTTCCCGGTTACGCCAGCGTTATATCATTGGTTTGCCCATTGCGTTGTATCAGGAAAAACCGTTTCTCACCGGGCCGCGTCAGACAAATAGCGCGCCGCCTTTAAAACCGCGCTGATCTGTCAGGCTAGTCATTTTTTCGATAGTTGGTTTTGTGGTTTATCGGGCAAAACCAACGACTGGGTAGATCGTTGATGCATGCAGGAATACATCGACATCACGGGCTATTCCACCTGGGTTTCCTGTGAAGGTACGGCGGCGTCCAATACGCCATCAACGTGCTGTACCCTCTCCCACCAGGCAGGTGAGACGGGGGACAGATGTTTGGTGGCAATCTCACCCAGTCGTGGGGTCAGCATAGTGAGCTGTCGCTCGCTCGCCAACTGGCTGGTGCGAATCACCGGTTCCGACCAATGATGGAATGAGAGGGTGAACATCCCCCAGTGGATGGGCACAAACACGTTTGCCTGTATATCCTGCACCGCCTGAATGGTATTTTCCGGCATCATGTGCGCATCCGGCCAGCGCCGGTCATATTGACCATTTTCCATGAAGGCGAGGTCAAACGGGCCGAAACGTTCGCCGATGTCTTTAAAGTGGGTGTCGTAGCTGGAGTCGCCACTGAAAAAAATCCGTTCGGACTGACTCTGGATCACCCAGGAAACCCACAGGGTTTTATTATGCGCAAAGGGACTACGGCCGGAAAAATGACGGGCCGGGGTGGCGGTGAATGTCAGGTTGCCGTAGCGCAGGGTGTCATACCAATCGAGCTCCTGAATGCGTGAGCGCTCAATCCCCCATTTCTGTAAATGCTTACCGACCTTGAGCGGCACGATGAATGCGGTTTCCTGGTTGAGAAAGAACCTAATGGCTTTCTTATCCAGATGATCATAATGATCGTGGGAAATCAGGATGATATCCACTTTTGGTAGTTCATCCAGCGTTATCGCTGCTGGCTGGAATCGTCGAAACATAAAACTGAAAGGCGAAACGGTGGCGGAAAACACCGGATCGACAAGCATGATTTTCCCTTCCAGATTCAGCAGTAGTGTGGAATGCCCGAACCAGATAAATTTCAGGTGGTCGGCCGGCGCCAGAAAGGTAGTCATGTCCGGTTGAATGTCGGGGAGTTTGCCAGTCGGGATGCGTGAGGCGGTATCGAACCCCAGTTTGAAGAGTAACGACAGGCTTTCTCTCAGGCTCAGGCGCGGCGCGGTGGTTTTTCGAGGATTATAAAACCGCCCGGTTTCAGCAGAATAATGGTCAACGGTCTGGTTCGACATACAGCCTCCGGGAATCATCTGTCCAGCATTTATCTTCGGTCGATAAGCTATGGTAAAGTTCAAAAATAGCATGCTCTCATGTTGCACACCCGGCAATGTGTGCGGGTGGTCAATGCCTGATGTGGATGGTAAATGCTGAGTGGTGAGCGCTGTTCTCACATGAACTGGCCATGAATGGGTTAAAAATAGAGGGTCGGATGATGCCTTTGACCCTATGAGCTGACCGTTTAATTAACATCTGTCTGGAGATGACAATGACGCGAACCGGACATATCCAACTATTGGCGGAATACAACCAGTGGATGAACACCAAGATCTATGAGGCTGCCAGATGTTTATCGCCCACTCAGCTGAGTGAGGACAAAAAAGCTTTCTTTGGCTCTATCCTGGGGACACTGAATCATCTGGTCGTGGCTGATACCTTGTGGCTTAAACGTTTTGCCAATCATCTGCCGAACAACCCGGCATTAGATTTTGTCCGGGTTCAACCCATGCCGACAGCATTGGCGCAAATATTATTCGCCGATATAGAGAGCCTGTGGCAACACCGCAAACAGCTTGATCTCACTATCCGTGAATGGATCGGTTTGTTAACCGAGGCGGATCTTGATAGCAGGTTAAGATATTCAAACACGAAGGATATTGCTTCAAACAAACCCTTTTTTGCTTTACTGGTCCATTTTTTTAATCATCAAACCCATCACCGGGGACAAGTCGCAACCCTATTGTCGCAGGAAGGGATTGATATCGGCTCCACTGACCTGCTGATGTTGATTTCCAATGATTGAGGGCGGTTATGTAACCTGCATTGTACGACGCGGCATACCGGGCTGAACCGCTGTAATGGTGGTGTTGACATACTGTCGCGCTTCTTTATGGCAATTTGCTGGTGGTTTGGTGGCGGCCAGTGCATTGGCGGTGCAAGAACCTAGTTCTCCCTGGTTATACGCTGAAAAATCGACAGCCAGCTCCATTGCGGGTGGCAGACTATGCAGGACAGCAAGAGCAGGTGCGTAGTGGTGATCGCGGATATCCGGCAGGTCTGGTCGGTAGCCAAGTCGAGATATGCGTCTTCTTGATAGCATGATAGTGACCTTCTGTGGTTGACATCCTTTTCAGTGTGGCGACCTCGTATTATTCGGCTATCAGAATGGGTTTAGAGATAATGAGTAAATATTGATTTTTTGTTGCGAGATGTGACGGCAGGTTCAGGCAGTACTGGTTGTAAATGCGGTGGATTATCAGATAAATTTTATTAATTATTTATTGCCCTAATTAATGTAATTGTTAAAACGCCGACAGAATTAATCCAGATTGGCGTTTCTTCCCTTTTATTTTTCCCCCCATGTTTTCAGCGTATTGTCCGCGAGAATCAATTGGTCCTAAATGGTGCAAGTAGTGAATTAATTGCATTGTGATAGTGCATTTATTTTTTATTAAAATCATGTAATTAGTTGGTCGGCGTATCTGGAAAATTTTACCGTTCATAACGGCATAAAATTTTTTTGGCTCCGTTTTTACGCATTATTATTTTTTATCGGCTGGCATACTTTCTGCATTAGTCAAAACAGAAATTAAACGGAAAGTTAACGTAAGGTTGGGGATAAGTTAACGCCGCGATGTGACTTAAATAATTAAAACTTATCTGATAATTGAACGTATTTTTCAACGACGCGACTACACCGTCATCGTGAAAAATGGTGACGATAAACAGTGCATTCAACTATAAGGCGCAGGTTATGTTGAGTTTCAATCCCGATAGTGTCGCACTGCCTGCCAGTCATTTTATTGACGGGCGGCAACGGGTGGGGCAAGGCAACTCAATCACGGTAATGCGTCCGTCAGATGGTCAGCCTTATGCGGATTTACATGAAGCGAATACCCAGTTAGTGGATGAGGCCGTTACGTTGGCGGATAGTGCACTGAAGACGAGTGGCTGGAGTCGTTGTCCGCCGCGTCAGCGTGCTGTCGTATTACGGCGCTGGGCTGACTTGATCGAAGCTGATGCGGATTATCTTGGCCAGCTTGAAGCGGTGGGCTCAACCCGTCCTATTACCGATGTGCGTCAACACGAAATTCCTTTTACCGCCGAAGCCATTCGCTTTTATGCCGAGTGCGCTGATAAGTATAGCGGTGACCTGTTTTCTACCCGCGATACCAGCCTTGGCATGTTGGTACCTGAACCCTATGGGGTTATTGGTGCTATCACACCGTGGAATTTTCCTCTGTCGATGGCGTCCTGGAAATGTGGTCCGGCGCTGGCGGCAGGTAATGCGGTGGTGCTGAAACCCTCTGAGCTGACACCCTTTTCTACTGTACGTCTGGCTGAACTGGCGTTGGAGGCGGGGCTGCCACCCGGTGTGCTGAATATCATTCAGGGCAGCGGCGCAGTAACCGGCGCCGCTCTGGTAGCACATCCACTGGTCCGCAAAGTCTCGTTCACCGGCTCGACCCAGACCGGCGCGCGCATCATGAGCGACGCGGCGTTCAACGGTATGAAGCCGGTGACGCTGGAGTTGGGCGGCAAAAGCCCACAACTGGTATTTGATGACGCCGGGGATGTTGACGAGGTAGCCGGACGTATCCTGCGGGGATTTACCGCCAACGGCGGTCAGGCTTGTGTGGCCGGAACTCGCTTGATTGTACAGCGCGCTATCGCGGGTCCATTACTTGAAAAGCTGATTGCCGGTTGTCAGAGGATACGTCCCGGTGCGACCTGGCTGGAGAGCAGCCGTTATTCTCCGCTGATCGATGCCCGGCAAGCGCAGAAAGTGGCACAACGGGTGTCTGCGGCCCGGTCTGAAGGGGGAGACGTTCTGGTGGGTGGGGCCCGTTTTGACGCCACCGGTGATGGCTATTTCTGGCAACCGACGCTGATTGCTGGCGTGCAGTCGGATAACCCGGCAGTCCTTGAAGAGATTTTCGGCCCGGTGCTCACGGTGCAACTGTTCGACGATGAAGATGAGGGGCTGGCGCTGGCGGCGCATCCGACATACGGCCTGTGTGCCGGAGTGCATACCCTGAATATTCAGCGTGCCTTACGTGCCATGCGGGGTATCGCCGCCGGTACAGTGTGGATCAACCGTTATGGCCGTTCCGGTGACTTTATTATTCCTACTGGCGGTTTTCATGGTTCGGGGATTGGCAAGGATTTAGGCCGCCAGGCATTTGAAAGCTGTCGCCGCGATAAAAGCGTATTGATTGATTTTTGAATCAGTGCGGTGTTCTCCATTTCTGACTTTTTGAGGTAGCAAATGGCTGTGTTTAAACCGAAATACATCACGTTCGACTGCTATGGCACTCTGATCAAATTTGATATGGCCGGTGCTGCTGCCGCCAGATTTGCTGATCGGGTCAGCGAAGCGGATATGCCTGGCTTCATCAGCGATTTCTCGGCCTACCGTATGGATGAAGTATTGGGCGCGTGGAAACCCTATTCGCAGGTAGTGAGTAACGCGCTGCAACGCACCTGTGCCAAATGGCATATCCCTTGTGATGAACATGACTGTGACACCATCAATACCGCTGTCACCACCTGGGGGCCGCATCCGGATGTTCCCGCCGGGCTGGCAACCGTGGCACGTGAATTCCCGCTGGTGTTGTTGACCAATTCTATGGATGACCTGATCACATATCACGTGCCGCGACTGGGCGCGCCGATTCACAAGGTTTTCACCGCCGAGCAGGCTGGCGCATATAAACCACAGATGCGGGCCTTTGAATATATGCTCGCTCAGCTCAACTGTGGCCCGGAAGAGATTCTGCATGTTTCTTCCAGTCTGCGTTATGACCTGATGACCGCTCACGATATGGGGATCACCCATAAGGTTTTTGTAAACCGCGGGCATGATGCCGGCAATCCATACTATGGCTACACCGAAATTAGCAATATCGGTGGGCTGGCCGCCATTGTCGGGCTTTAAACCACAAATTGCGCCGTAACGAAAAGGGGCGGGTGATGAAACTGGAATCCTTCTGGCAGGCAACAGCACCGGTTTTTACTGGCGGGGATCAGGATGAACTGCCGTCGCGGGCTGATGTGGTGGTGATCGGTGCCGGGTTTACCGGGTTGTCTGCGGCGAGAAGTCTGGCCCGCAGCGGACAGCAAGTGGTGGTGTTGGAAGCGGAAACGGTGCTGGGACAGGCGTCAGGTCGCAACGGGGGACATTGCAATACCGGTGTGGCGCAAAACTTTTCTTCACTGGTAGCCCGCCAGGGGCTGGAGCAGGCCAGCCGCTATTACCGTGCTTATGCCGATGCCGTCGATTATGTGCAGCGGCTGGTGGTGGAAGAGCAGATCGAGTGTGATTTTCTGCGTTGCGGAAAGCTGAAACTGGCCAGTAAACCGTCTCATTTCCCGGCGTTGCAGGCAGCCTGGGAAATGATGCGTAACACGGTTGATCCAGACGTTGAGCTGATGAGTGCGGCGGATGTTCGCCATGAAATCGGTAGCGACCGTTTTCATGGCGGGTTGATTCAACACCGTGGTGGACAGATGCACATGGGCAAGTTTGGCATTGGGCTGGCGAATGTGGCGGCTCGTCATGGCGCACGTATTTTTGAACAGACTCCCGTGACGGGGTTGCATCGGGTGGAAGGCTATCGCCACCGGGTAATAACACTACGCGGTGAAATTGATGCCGACCGGGTATTGATGGCGACTGGTTGTTCTAATCACGGCCCGTTCCGCTGGTTCCAGCGCCGCATTATTCCCGTGGGCAGCTTTATCGTGGCCACGGAGCCATTGGATGCCGGGCTGTTGGCCGCGCTGTTTCCGACGACACGCACTTATGTGACGTCAATGAATATCGGCAATTACTTTCGTACCACGGCAGATCAACGGTTGATTTTCGGTGGTCGTGCTCGCTTCGCAATGAGCAACCCGACCTCGGATCAGCGCAGTGGCGAGGTACTGAAAGCGGGCATGAGTGCGCTATTCCCCGTATTACGAGAAGCCCGGATTGATTACTGCTGGGGTGGACAGGTCGATATGACCGCCGATCGTTTGCCTCGGGCCGGTGAGCATGATGGCGTGTTCTATTCAGTGGGTTATAGCGGACACGGTACTCAGATGTCGGTATGGATGGGAAACGTTATGGCGAACTGTGTTACTGGTCATGCTGGCGATAACCCGTGGATGCGCAAGCACTGGCCAGCGATACCCGGTTATTTCGGCAAACCCTGGTTTTTACCACTAGCGGGTCTCTACTACAAAGCCAGGGATCGGTTCTCCTGAGTTCTACAACGTTATCATTTTGAGGGTAGACAGATGAGTAAATTTGATAAAAATAACCAGGCAAAGATTTCACCGCTGACGCAAGCCATCACCGATGTGTCGTTTTCCCGGCGGGGCGTCATCAAGCTGCTGTCTGCTGGTGTGGTGATGAGTACCGGGCTGTTCGGTTTCCCGGATCTGGGCTTCGCCGCCGAAACCCCGGTCAACGGCGGAAAACTGCGTGCAGCAGTGTCCAATGCCTCGGCTACCGATACCCTCGACCCGGCTAAAGGCAGTAATAATGGCGACTACACGCGCCAGTTCATGTTTTACAATGGGTTGACCGAGCTGGATAAACACATGATCCCTCAGCCAGCCTTGGCCGAGAGTATTGAAACTACCGATGGTCGCGTCTGGCAGTTCAAACTGCGTTCCGGCGTCACGTTCCACGATGGTAAACCGTTGACAGCACAGGATGCGGTTTATTCCCTGTTGCGGCATAAAGATCCGGCAGTCGGTTCAGTGGCTATCAAGCTGGCGGATCAGATTCAGTCGGCAACGGCGATCAACCCGACAGAAGTAAAGATTGTGCTGGTACAGCCCAACTTTGATTTGCCGTCCATCCTTGCCACCAGCCCATTCTTGATCCTGCAGGACGGCACCAAAAGCTTCACCAAAGCCGTGGGCACGGGGCCTTATGTTTGTCAGGAATTTTCACCGGGTGTGCGTTCGGTAGGGATCCGCAATAAAAATTACTGGAAACCGGGACTGCCGCATCTGGATGAAGTTGAACTGCTGGGCGTGACCGATCAGGCGGCCCGTGTTAACGCACTATTATCTGGTGACTTGCATGTTGTGGCGACTATCGGGGCCCGGGATGTAAAACGCCTCAACCAGAGCAATCAGTTCGGCATTCTGGAAAGTAAGTCCGGTATGTACAGCGATCTGATCATCCGTGCTGATCGTGCGCCGGGAAACAATCCTGATTTTGTTTTGGCCATGAAGTACATGCAACCGCGAGAAATGCTGTTGAAAACCGTGTTACAGGGCTATGGCGATATTGCCAACGATGTGCCGGTTCCACCCTGGCATCCGATGTACAACAAGGATCTGCCGCAGCGGCCCTACGATCTGGATAAAGCCCGCTTTCATCTGAAAAAGGCTGGTCTACAAGGTATCAAAGCCGAAATTGTCACCACACCGAATATTGAAGGGGCGGTGGAAGGCGGTCAGTTATTACAACAGATTGGGACATCGGTGGGGATGAATTTGCAGGTACGACGCGTACCCTATGATGGCTACTGGTCAGCACACTGGATGAAAGATCCCATCGGTTACGGCTCCATTAATCCGCGCCCGACGCTGGATATGCTGTTCTCCCAGTTTTACCGCTCTGATGCGCCGTGGAATGAATCCGGCTGGAAAAATGTGCAATTTGACCAGTTGCTGATGCAAGCACGCAGTGAGCGTGATACGGCAAAACGCAAGCAGATGTACGGCGATATGCAGACGCTGATTTATGACCATAACAGTACACTCATTCCGTTGTTCATCAGTTCTCTTGATGGTTACAGCCGTAAGGTGAAAGGAATTGAGGCCTGGCCGTCAGGTCTGCTGATGGGCTATCGCTTCCATGAATTTGCCTGGTTGTCTGCCTGATCAAGGAGAAGCGTAATGAACCGGTACATGTTGGCACTGATCGCCCGGCGCTGTAGCGCTGGTCTGTTGATGATACTGATTATCTCGGCACTGGTTTTTTTCATCACCAGTCTGTTGCCGGGGGATGCGGCCCAAATGATTCTCGGTCAGTCCGCCACGCCGGAAACCGTGGCGGCGCTGCGTCAGCAACTGGGGTTGGATCAGCCCTTGCCGGTACGTTATATCTTGTGGATTACCGGTATATTGCACGGGAATTTTGGCACCTCTTTCGCCAGCAATGTTCCGGTCACGCAATTGATCGCGCAACGCATTCCGGCCACGTTTGAGCTGGCAGCCGTTACCACGCTGGTATCTGTCCCATTGTCGCTGGTGATTGGTATTACCGCAGCCATGAAACGTGGTTCTCTGTTGGATCGCGTACTGGTGATCGGCACGATGTCCGTAGTAGCTGTGCCGGAGTTTCTGGTGGCGACGGTAGCGGTATTGATTTTTGCGGTGAAGCTGCATTGGGTTCCCGCTATGTCTCTGGGGTCGCCGAATCAGGATCTGGCGGGGTTTTTACGTACCTACGCGCTGCCGGTGATAACCCTGTGTTGCGTGCTGGTGGCACAAATGGCGCGGATGACGCGTTCAGCCATCATTAATCAGATGGACAGCCCTTATCTTGAAATGACGTTGCTCAAAGGGGTTTCACCGCTGCGTGCCATCCTGCGTCATGCTTTACCCAACGCAGTAGGGCCGATTGCCAATGCTGTTTCGCTCAGTCTGTCCTATCTGTTCGGCGGGGTACTGATCATTGAAACCATTTTCAGCTATCCCGGTCTGGCCAGTCAGATGGTGGATGCGGTCAGCAACCGTGATCTGCCGGTGGTACAGATCTGCGTGATGTTTTTCTCGGTCTGTTATCTGTCGTTGTTACTGGTGGCGGATATCATCACCATTGCGTTCAATCCTAAGTGGAGGGGCTGATGAACCGACTCTTGTTGCCGTGGCGCTTTGTTTTATCACTGTCGAACGCTGGGCGGGTGGGTTTATCGATCACCCTGTTCTGGATCTTGATGGCGGTGTGCGGAAATAGTCTGGCGCCGCACAGTCTGGAGGATATCGGCAGCGGTGATCTGTTCGGCGACGTCAGCCGTCACTTCTGGCTGGGTACCGACTATCTCGGCCGGGATATGCTGAGCCGAATTCTGTATGGCGCGCGTTATACCCTCGGACTGGCGCTGACGGCCGCATTGCTGGCAAGCCTGCTGGGAACGACGCTGGCGTTGTTTGCCGCATTGGCAGGGCGCTGGCTGGAGGAAGTGATTGGCCGCATCAATGATGCGTTGCTGATTATGCCCGGCAAGATTCTGGCCTTGATGATGGTCGCGGTGTTTGGATCGTCACTACCAATGCTGATTCTCACTGCGGTGGTGACTTACTGGCCCGGCGCTTATCGTATTGCCTACGCGATAGCCGGTAGTCTGCGCTCAATGGACTATGTACAGGTGGCCCGCTTGCGCGGCGAAAGTCGCTGGTATATTGCCGTACACGATATCCTGCCGAATATGCTGCACCCGATGCTGACTGATCTGGGTCTGCGATTTGTCTATATCGTCCTGCTACTCAGTGGCTTGAGTTTCCTCGGGCTGGGCGTGCAGCCACCTTATGCCGACTGGGGTACGCTGGTACGGGAAAACATGCAAGGGTTGTTTGATGGCGCTCCGGCGGTGCTGATGCCGGCCATCGCTATCGCCAGCCTGACCATCGGCGTCAGCCTGTTTATTGACAGTCTGCAAACGCGGCGTCCACTTACGCTGGCCAGGGGGAGTGCATGAACGTGACAGCGCATACAGCGCGGCCGCTGGTTTCGGTAGAGAACCTGCGTATTGTCGCTCAGACTGATGAGGGACAGGAGGTGAATCTGGTCTCCGATATTCGCTTTACGGTACAGAAAGGCGAAGTGCTGGCGCTGATTGGTGAATCCGGTTCCGGCAAAACCACCATCGCACTGGCGTTGATGGGCTATGCCCGTCACGGTTGTCGGATTGCCGACGGTAACATTCACGTTGCCGGTACGGATGTCCGCTCGTTGACGCCATCCCGGTTATGTCAGTTTCGTGGCAATCGGGTGGCCTATATTCCCCAGAGCGCCGCCGCGGCGTTTAATCCGGCGATGCGCATTATGGAACAGGTCATTGAGCCGGTACTGATCCATGGTTTGATGCGGCGTAAAGAGGCACAGGCCAAAGCACAGACGCTGTTCCGCGATTTGGCGCTGCCTGAACCGGAAAGTATTGGTCAGCGCTATCCACATCAAGTGTCCGGTGGTCAGTTGCAGCGGTTGATGACGGCGATGGCCTTAATGAGCGACCCGGAAGTGGTAATTCTGGATGAACCCACCACCGCGCTGGATGTCACCACGCAAGTGGAGGTACTGAAAGTGTTCCGGCGTGTGGTGCGTCAGCGCGGCATGACGGCGATTTACGTCAGTCACGATCTGGCGGTGGTAGCCCAGATGGCAGACCGTATTCTGGTCTTGCTCAATGGCAATATCGCGGAATATGGCACCACCAACCAACTGCTGACGGCACCGCAGGCGGAATATACCCGCGCCTTGCTGGCGGCGGCCCGACAACATCAACGTGAAAGCGTATGGCAGCCACAAGAATCAACGGTGCAGCCGCTGCTGGAAGTGCGTGATTTGGTAGCAGGTTATGGACCAAAGGGGGCAGATGGGCAGCCACGGGTCAAAATACTGGACGATTTTAATTTCCGGCTATATCGCGGTCAGGCTCTGGGGATAATCGGTGAGTCCGGATCGGGGAAAACCACGTTGGCGCATGCGATTGCCGGCATCAACGTGCCGGGTGACGGTCACATTCTGTTTAATGGTCACTATATTGCCGCCAGCTTGTCGCAACGTTCACCGGATGAGCTGCGGCGTATCCAGTATGTATTCCAGATGGCGGATACGGCGCTGAATCCGGCCCACGCCATTGGCACCATTATCAAACGCCCGTTGATGCTGTTTCACGGACTGTGCGGCGCGGCGCTGGAACGGCGGATGCGGCAATTACTCGATCTGGTTAAACTGCCGCATGATGTGTTGCATCGCTGTCCCGCTGCGCTGTCCGGTGGTCAGAAACAGCGGGTTAATCTGGCGCGGGCGCTGGCCGCCGAACCCGATCTGATTTTGTGTGATGAGGTTACCTCGGCGCTGGATACGGTGGTCGCCGCCGCCATCCTGGATTTAATTACCGACCTGCGCCGGGAACTCGGATTGACGGTGATATTTATCAGCCACGATCTGCATGCGGTACGTGCCGTGTGCGATGAGATTATTGTCATGCAAGGAGGCCGTAAGGTGACACAGGTCGCGCGGGCCGATTACGATAAACCCTCGACTGATTTGTATTATGAACGATTGAAACGGGCGGTGCCGGAATTACGGCAAGGCTGGCTGGAAGAGCATGAAGCACTGCCTATCGAGATTTTAAAAGCGGAATAGTGTCGGATGACACCACTACCTTGCAGCAATAAGCTCGTATACCGGGCAAGATAATACGACAACATACGGTTAAACAGAGGAAAACAGATGCCAGCACCGATCAGATATGTTCAGGATAGCGGTCACTTACCGGAAGCAGTGGATGTGGTGGTGATGGGTGCCGGCATTGCCGGTGCCGCAGCGACGTACGAACTGGCAAAAAAAGGGATCAGTGTCTTGCTGCTGGAGAAAGGGTTGGTCGGGGCGGAGCAGTCCAGCCGTAACTGGGGCTGGTGTCGACAGCAGAACCGGGATGAGCGGGAGTTGCCGTTAATTATTTATGCTTTGCAGCGTTGGGAAGAAATACAGCATGAAACCGGCGAGGAACTGGGATTCCGTCGCTCCGGTTTACTGTATGCCACGCAGGATCAGACGGAGATTGATGCCTGGGATCGTTGGGGGCAAATGGCTAAAGCCTATGGTGTGCGCAGCGATATCCTGACCGCTGAGCAGGCCAAAGCCATGACGCCGGGCAGCACCACCCGTTGGTTGGGGGGCGTATCATCGCCGATGGATGGTCATGCTGAACCCGCGCTGGCCTGTGCCGGACTGGTGATCGCCGCACAACGTCTGGGTGCCGATGTTATCCAGCAGTGCGCAGTGCGCGGGCTGGATATTTCCGCAGGCAAGGTAAGTGGAGTGTGGACGGAACGCGGGCTGGTTAAAACGACCCGTGTGATTTGTGCGGGTGGCGTGTGGACCTCGATGTTCTGCCGCCGTCATGGTATCGAACTGCCATTGGGTAATGTTATCGGAACCGCGTTTCGTACCGCGCCGATTGAACAAGTGATCAGCATGCCTTTCTATACCGCCGCATTTGCCTGTCGACCACAGATGGATGGCAGCTATACGGTCTCCGTTTCTGGTCGGGGAAGATTGGAACCGGGCATCCAGAGCTTGCGCTATGCCCGGCAGTTCTATCCAACATTCAAGTCGCGCCGCAAAAATCTTTCACTCCGTATCGGGTTCAAGCCGTTCTTCACTGGCCCGGAAACTGTCGCGTCCTGGCAATTTGATGCACGTTCACCGTTTGAAAATGTACGTATCCTTGATCCGGCAGCGGATATGTCGATGGTGCAGGAAGGTCTGGCGGCGATGCGGAAAGAGTATCCGGCGTTGGCTGCCGTGCGAGCGGTACAAGCCTGGGGCGGGATGATCGACAGCACGCCGGACGCCATTCCGGTTATTTCTCCGGTGGAAAAATTGCCGGGTCTGTTACTGTCGGCTGGTTACAGTGCTCATGGTTTTGGTATCGGTCCCGGTGCCGGACGTCTGGCAGCCGACTTGATCGCGGGTGATACGCCGATTGTTGACCCGACCCCGTTTCGTTATTCACGACTGGTGGATGGTTCCGGGCTTGATGTGCCGGGCATGATGTGAGGGAAAAATGAGTCTGAGATTACGCACGATGACTACCGCAGATGCTGACTGTGGTTGGATGTTAACACAACAGATGGATTGGCCGCATCGCCGGGAAGACTGGCGGGATGCGCTGAAGCTTGGTACGGGTCTGATGATGGAAGCGGATGGTCAACCCGTCGGCACCGCACTGTGCTGGCGCTGGGGGCATGAGTGGGCGACTATCGGTCTGGTGGTGGTGGATAAGGCACGGCAAGGGCAGGGGATCGGACGTTTGCTGATGGAAGGATTGCTGGATGGGTTAGCGGGATGCAATGTCCGTCTGCATGCGACCGTCGCGGGTCAGGGACTCTATGCCAGGCTGGGATTCGCCGCCACTGGAGAAATTCACCAGTATCAATGTTCGCGACTGAGGCCAATAGCGGCGATCCCACTGCTGCCAGGCCAGCAATTACGTCTGGCGTTGCCCGATGACATGGCGTTGTTGACCTCGTTGGATCAGCAAGCTCATGGGTTGTATCGCCCGGCGCTGTTTGAGCATTTGTTGGCGACGGCCAGAGTGATAATGCTGGTGCAGGATGGCAAAACCGTGGGGTTCGCGGCCATACACCATTTCGGCCGCGGATGCGTGATCGGCCCCGTTATCGCTGATAGTGCGATGGCGGCGCAACAACTGATCAGTGCTTTGATGTCATCACGGCGCGGGGAATTTGTGCGCATCGACAGCGATCCAACATTAGGTCTGGGAAGTTGGTTAAGGGATTGCGGCCTGCAACAGGTGGATGCGCCGGTGATGATGATCCGTGGTACGCCCTGGCAACCGACACCGGCTGGCATGAGTGCCTTTGCTCTGATGACGCAGGCGCTGGCCTGATGAACATTCTGTTTAAATCCACGCCGGGGCGTGGACAACAATGGGCGGCGCTGATTGCCCAACAACAGCCAACGGCGATCTTTCGTCAGTGGCCGGAGATACCGGATCCCGCAGCGGTGGAGTATCTGGTGGCTTGGGATGCGCCAGCAGAATTGATGGCGAGTTTACCGAATCTCAACGTGCTGTTTTCAGTGGGGGCGGGAGCCGATCAATTTGATTTTCGCAGATTGCCGCAATCATTGTCGGTGGTGCGTATGGTTGAACCGGGCATTACCCGTGGGATGGTGGAATATGTCACGTTTGCCGTTTTAGGATTGCACCGTGACATGCCGTGCTATCTGCAACAACAACGTGAAGCTCGCTGGCAAGGGCATCAACTGATCCCTGCGCCGCAACGCCGCATCGGCGTGATGGGGCTGGGCACACTGGGAAAAGCGGTGCTGGCGCAGTTGCAACAGTTTGGTTTTGACTGTGGGGGTTGGAGCCGTACGCCTAAGGCGTTACCGGGTGTGCGCTGCTGGTATGGTGAAGCTGAACTCGACATGTTTCTGGCGCGTACCGATATTTTAGTTTGCCTGCTGCCATTAACACCCACGACGACTGGCATGCTGAATACCCGACTATTTGCACAGCTTCCGCAGGGGGCGGCGCTGGTTCAGGTGGGAAGGGGGGCACAGCTTGATCATCAAGACTTATTGCGGGCGCTGGATAGCCACCATTTACGCGCAGCAGTGGTAGATGTGACGGATCCTGAACCCTTGCCGGCCACACATCCTTTTTGGTCCCACCCGGCATTATGGCTGACGCCTCATATCGCCAGTCAGACTCAGGCTGAAGGAGCGGTTGCGGCATTGCTGGAGAATATCGCCCGTTTTGAACGAGGTGAAACGATGATTGGGCTGATTGACCGGCAACAGGGATATTAGCCGTTGATCTGCCATTGTCGGCGCTTCCATTCGTGCAATGTGCTCTGAAATGTAACTTACGCAATACCCATTAACTCAATACTCCATGCTATTGATACGGTGATTCCGATTGTCAGCAGAATGCGCTTATTACATTACATCAGCGCAGATATTTTCTCGTCGAGGAGGTAACGCAATGCAGAAATTTATGGCTGAACAGCAGGTATTTGCTGATAACACCCTTTTATTTGATTCCCGCGTAGAGCATATTCCGCGAGGTGTTGTTACCGCACATCCATTGGTTATCGCCAAAGGAAAAGGGGCCGAGGTCTGGGATATCGAAGGTAATCGTTATCTCGATTTTGTCGCCGGAATCGGCGTCTTGAATGTGGGCCATAATCACCCGGCGGTGGTGTCTGCGGTACAGCAACAGCTCCAGCAGGTTTCTCATGTCTGCTTCCAGGTGGCGGCGTACCCCGGTTACATTGAATTGGCACGGCGGCTGAATCAGTTGATAGGCAGCGATGTGGCGTATAAAAGCGTATTTTTTACCAGCGGTGCTGAAGCTGTGGAAAATGCGGTGAAAATAGCCCGAGCCTATACTGGGCGCAGTGGTGTGATAGCTTTTGACGGCGCTTTTCATGGCCGAACATCGCTAGGTATCGCGCTCACCGGCATGAGTCAGCCCTACAAACAGAATTTCGGCCCGTTCCCCGGAGATATCTATCGGGTTCCATTTCCCAATACCTTCCATGGCATCAGTGAAACCACCTGTCTGGCGGCGCTGGAGTCGCTGTTTGTCACACAAATTCAGACGGAGCGGGTCGCAGCGATAATTATCGAACCGATACAAGGGGACGGTGGTTTTTTGCCCGCATCACCTCATTTTATGCAGGCGCTGCGGCAATTGACCCAGCAGCACGGTATCGTATTGATTTGTGATGAGATCCAGAGTGGTTTTGGCCGCACCGGAAAAATGTTTGGCTATGAGCACAGCGGCATCGTGCCTGATTTGATCACGGTTGCCAAAAGTCTTGGCGGCGGATTACCGATTTCTGGTGTGATGGGTCGCGGCGATATAATGGATGCCGCTCTGCCAGGCGGGTTGGGCGGTACTTATGGTGGTAACGCCCTGGCCTGCGCCGCTGCGCTGGCGGTGTTGGATCTGATGGAAGAAGGGACGTTGCTGGTTCGGGCAAATACGCTGGGGCAGCAACTGTGGGCCAGATTGCAGCAACTGGCGGAAAAGTATGCCTGCATCGGTGACGTGCGCGGTACGGGCTTTATGCTGGCTGCCGAAATAGTCGATCCAGATAGCCGTAAACCGGATGCCACATTGGCGCAGAAAATTCTGGATTATGCCTGTCAGGAAGGGCTGTTACTGATTAAATGTGGGGTATACCGTAATACCATTCGTTTTCTGGCACCGCTGGTCACCAGTGATTCGCAACTGGAAGAAGCTTCGCATATCTTTGATATTGCTCTGGCTCGTGCCTCGGGACGGTTGGGATAGTAATTTCACTCCTTATTGATTTTAAAGCATTATTCACAAAGCACACACCGATGGTATGCCCAGGGTTAACACTGGCGTAACAGGCCGAAAGCGTGTTATACCGTCGGAGTCGTGCTATATCATCTGAGTAATAGCGTCTGACTGGCCAATGAGGGGGGTTATGAACGGTTTAATGAAACTTGACCGCATTGATATCAATATTCTGGTACACCTGCAAAAAGATGGTCGTATCAGTAACGTGAACCTTGCTGACGCGGTTGGCCTTTCCCCCAGCCCTTGCCTGCAACGGGTAAAAAGACTGGAATCCGCAGGCTTTATTACTGGCTATGAGGCACATATCAACCTCACTAAAATTACCGATTCGGTAACGGTGTTTACTGAAGTGACGTTGGCAGGGCATCGCCGGGAAGAGTTCATCAAGTTTGAAAACGCGATCCGCGAGGTAGATGAACTGATGGAGTGTCACCTGATTACCGGTGGGTACGACTATTTGCTGCGTTTCATTACCCGCAGCATTGAGCATTATCAGGAAGTGATAGAAGGGCTGTTGGACCGCAAAGTCGGTATCGATAAATACTTTAGTTATATTGTTATTAAATCGCCGATTATGAAAAGCAGTGTTCCGTTGCGATCACTGATTACCCGCCAGACTCACGTAGAATTCCCTTTATCCTGACTATTAATGCTGGCCCCCTCGTGTATTCGTCACGGGTAGGAGGGGGCCGAATATTCAGTACATCAGGATGATGTCAATCGTTGCAACATGGTTAATTGGTCAAGTGCGTCCTGCATGGCATCCATCCCTTTGACCAATTCTTTTAGATTATTCAGATTTGCGGTGAGGTTGCTGTGGTTTTTGTTGGTATCCGCACTCATGCTGGCAATCTGATTCGCAGCAGAAATGCTCTTATCAGCCATTCCTTGTGTCGTACTGACTGTTTGTGAGGCAATTTCCCGAATATGAGCAATGGTATTCACCGCTTCTTTAATGCTTTTTGTGGTGGCATCCACCTGCTCTTTTGACGAGCTGGCAAGTTTGCGCACTTCCTCAGCGACGACGGCAAAACCCCGGCCTGCCTCACCAGCCCGGGCAGCCTCGACTGCCGCGTTAAGCGCCAGCAGATTGGTTTTATCGGCAATGGCATTGATACCGCCGGTTATTTGACTGATATCGAGCGAAATATGCTCAAGATCGTTAAGACCGTTTTCCAGCCGATCCTGTTCGGAGCGGGTTAATGTCGCACTATCGCTGATTTCGAGGATACTAGATTGCGCCATTTCCAGTGTTTTGCTCTGACGCATCGTCGCATCTTCGAGTTGGGGCAGAGTGCTTAACAACGGCGCGAGTGTTCGTTCATAGTCTACGACCTGATTGACAACATGAGATTGAATGCTGTTGAGCGCTTCCCAGCGACGCAATGAACGTTGCGCATAATGACCAGCATATGCCGCATATTCGACAGGAAAGCGAGTCATGGCCTGGATATCGCGATTGAAGAAAGCCAGCGCTGACAAGGTTTGGTTAATAGGAACACCGAGAATTTCACCAAAGCTGGAAAAGCCTGCGGCCGGGACGTTTCCGAAAAAACTGGCCTTATCCAGCTTTGTGAGATTTCCCATTCGTCGTAGAACACAATCGTTAAGCAGCAGGCCACTAGGTGTTGTACCGCAGTGGGAAACGAACTGTTGCCAGTCATTGTGGGTTGTGGCGATAAAATCGGTTGCCTGAAGCAGATGGAGTCGGTCGCCGAACTCCAGATCGCAGAAAAAGTCGATATGGTCAGCTTTGATTGCCGCCACAGAACGAATGAAATATTCGTTATCCACTTTTACTGCAAAGGTTTTTCCCTCCAGGCGATTGCCGATTTGATCTGGTGGACAACGGAGGTAATCGGCTAATGCTGCAACAATGGGTATTGTCTGGCCTTGATCATCGAATACTGAGGTAACGGTACGTGCCACCGGGTCGGCTTCGGCAACCAGCCAGCTTTTTGATGTCGGTTCAAAGTTTTGACTTTTGAATGGTGCAAAGGATTTGCCTTTAGCCATTCGGCAAAAAATTAATACCGCTTTTCCCTGTAGTACTGCACCGCCAGTACCGATATAAGTGGCGCTAAAATCCAGTTTACCGCCAGCAGAACCACCAATCGGCAGGCAGGGAAAGCGTCCGCAGGCATACCAGGCCTGCATCAAAAAACCTTCCGAGGCAGAAAGTCCATCGCAATACACCAGGGCAAACGTTCTGTCCGCCGATAACGGCATTTTGACATCAAGTCGTTCCAATTCCTTGCGAATAGCATCAATCCGCTGACGTGCAGTGGCTTTTCTCTGCACGTGCAGATCAACCATGTGGACTTCATGTTGGGAAATCAATGACTGAGGTAACCATAACCAACTGCCCTGATGGCCCTCCATGTCGCAATAGGTGGAGGTGTCTGATTTGGTGCACAACGCTCCTGTCGATGAAAGGGTAACCACGGTTCTGTTAGGGGTGGAGAGCTGCTGCCAGGCAGCACTGACTTGCGAGAAATTTACATTGGGAGGCACGAAAGTAAGCAGCAGACCTGATTTATTGGGAACACCGGCTGCGTGGAGTGATGTTGGCAGGGCATCACAATCAAAGCTACCACTGGTGGGGCTGGTTCCGTGAATGCCGATTTTACCGGCAGTAGAGAGGAAAGACGATATTATTCCCATTATTCTCTCCATTATCCTTGAGTAAATGTTAAATCATCGTAAAGTATATTGATATGACATAACGTTGATCTGTGTCACGCGATGAATTAAGCAACCAATCTTTATTCCTTAATTCAGTGGAAATAATTATCTGTTTTCACTTTTTCGATAACTATTTTATCTGTACTAACTATGTCACGGGATTATATCGCAATGCTGTTATACCCAACAGGTTTCAATATGCCAGAAGATAGTAGGTGAGTGGCTTCTGATTTTACAATATAATTTATTGATTTTATTTAATATTATATAGAGTTATTTGCGTGCGACTGGCGGCTGGGCTAAGGGGGGAAACCCAGAGATGTGCCGGGTAACTGAAGGATACCAATATACCTGTAATACGTGAGATAACAGGTATATTCATCGGATCAGTAACTATGGTTATCACAATCTGTTATTAGTATGAGTAGTGATATTTTTTATTATTTTTTATTGAATGTTTCATGTTATGAATAATATAAGACTTAACTAAAAATTAATAATGCTGTTATCAGCCGACTCGCATTAGTACCTATTGCTATACTCATGATCCTTCAAATGGCAGGGGTGTTGGCTCTCCTTACTCATCCTGGTCACTTATGGGAGTAAGTTCCCGGGGATTCGCTGTGTTGCCGCCTTCCTGCAACTTGAATTATTCAGGGTATATTCTGGTTTTTACATCCGCGCCTTTTTGATAATTGCTGAAAGTAGTCAATGAATACAGGCTCAGGCGCGGTATGGAAGTCAGTCGAAATTACTCAGTTAATTCAGTAACGGCGGCAAGTGCCTGGGTGCCGTATATCATCGATGGGCCACCGCCCATTAAAATGGCAATATCAATAGCCTCTACCAGTTCTTCTCTTTTGGCTCCGGCCTTGAGTGAGTCGGCAACATGAGCAGCGATACAACCGTCGCAACGTGCGGCAATAGCGATGCCCAGCGCGATTAGCTCTTTTTGCTTGATGCTTAGCGCACCTTCCTTTATGGCTGCTTTGTGCAGCGCCATGAACGCATCCATGACCTCCGTACTCTCTTTTTGGTAAGCCACGCTTAACTGACGTTGTTCCTGATTAATGGTTTTGTAACTCTTGCTCATGCTTGGCTCCTGTTAACAAACGTATGGCTCGATAGTGGGTGTTCCCACCGCAAGATAAATAAGTATATACCCGTCATACTTCAAGTTGCAGGTGTGTTGGCTGCGCTCATTCACCCGAATCACTTATCTGAGTAAGCTTATCGGGATTCACTCTCTTGTCGCCTTCCTGCAACTCGAATTATTTTGAGTATAGAACATCATGAATGGCAGCATTTACCGTGACCATGACCGGATTTGTTCCCACCGGAATGGCAGGCGCTATGTCCAGGCGCATGAATGGCATCTTGCTGGCAGCAGCGTCTGACAATTCCGCCAGTAGCGGGATTGTCATCATGATGATGACAGCCACATCCACCTTCCGGCTTGTTAGCATGGTTTGGTGAGGCTTTCCCTTGACTGGCTTCAGTTAATGCGGTTACGGGGATGTCGTCTGGTTTGAGCGTATCAGGTTGACGGCCATTCAGCTGGAATACCTGGAAATGATGTTCCAGTAAGCGTCCCAGCATCTGTGTACCAATATTACGCACAATGATATGGTCGGCCTGTTGTTCAAGAAGTAACTCAATCAGTTGCTGCTTGCCGGTACAGTTGGTGTCCAGTGCCGGATTAGCATGGCGACTTATCTCTGTGCCATGCTCATTAATGAACGCTATGCTCAGCGCTTTGGTAAAGTGCCCGGCAATACGATCTTCATTCATCGGAATGGCTGTGATCATTGTCAATACTCCTCTCATTATGGGACATCATCAGGGCTTTCCCCTGAGACAGGCAGTTGACGACTTTAAAGCGGGCTGCTTTTAATACGTTGGCCAGTGTTTGACGGGAAACGCCCATTTCGACGGCGGCTTCCTGTTGTTGCATTCCCATCAGATCAACCAGCCGTAATGCTTCAAACTCATCTTCTTTCAGATAAACACGTTCAAGCTGGTTCATTGATCGGCCATTAGGTTTGAAACAGCTATTAGCGGGCCTTCCACAAATGATTCTTGGAATTTTAGGTCGCGGCATAACGTCTCCTCTTTAATAGCATATGCCATTTATACGCTTGGTTTATAGCATATGCAAATTATTATATTCAATTACGAGCCGATGCACTGATGTATAACGCGCTGCTACTCCGTCCAGTAGCGTCGGTATTTCAGCGCATTACCTGTGTTTTTCGGTTTCCGTGATGCAGGAACCCTATAGCCGGGCTGTCAGCGGGTTCGTTTTTTTACACTATTTAATTAGAAAAATCACTTTGTCTCATCTTACTTTTTATTGTTAAATAAGAACTATTATTGTTACTACTTGTGTTTGCATTTATATTGTTGCGGCGGAGGTGTATTCCGCTGCGCATCATGCCCGCTTAAGGAGCCATTATTCATGTTTGTTCCCTTACTCATCATGTTCCGTGAGGGGCTTGAGGCGGCACTGATCGTCAGCCTGATCGCCAGTTATCTGAAACGTACCCAGCGTGAACAGTGGCAGGGTGCGGTTTGGGCCGGGGTCATTCTGGCCGTAGTGCTGTGTCTGGCGCTTGGGGTGTTTATCAATGCCACTACGGGAGAGTTTCCGCAGAAACAGCAGGAACTGTTCGAAGGTCTTGTTGCGGTGATCGCCGTTGGCATACTGACCTACATGGTGTTCTGGATGCGTAAAGTGTCCCGGTCGGTTCGGGTGCATCTGGAAGGCGCTATCGATCAGGCACTCGGCGCCAGTAAACGTCAGGGCTGGACGCTGGTGGCGATGGTTTTTTTTGCCGTCGCGCGTGAAGGGCTGGAATCGGTGTTCTTTCTGCTGGCGGCTTTTCAGCAGGATGTCGGTATTGCCGCGCCGATTGGCGCCGTACTCGGGCTAGTGTGTGCCATCGTGGTGGGGATGATGATCTATTGGGGCGGCGTGAAACTGAATCTGGCCCATTTCTTCAAATGGAGCAGTCTGTTCATCCTGTTTGTTGCCGCTGGTCTGGCCGCAGGGGCGATCCGCGCCTTCCACGAAGCGGGCTTGTGGAACCAGTTTCAACAGGTAGCGTTTGATTTCAGTACCACACTTTCTACCCATACACTGTTTGGCACGTTGCTAGAAGGCATCTTCGGTTATCAGGAAGCGCCAACTGTCAGTGAAGTGGCTGTCTATTTTATTTATTTGATCCCGGTGCTGTTTTTCTTTTTCTTTCCGCAACGCGTGGGGCCAATAGCGGTTCCGGCACAACATAAAAATCATTATTTGTAAAAAGGGATATGTCTATGTCTGCACCATTCTTTAACCGTACATCGTTGTGCGTCGCTTTATTTACCCTCCCCGTGTTTAGCATACTGGCTGCGGATATTCCGCAAGTTAAGGTAACGGTTAGCGACAAGCAGTGTGAACCGATGCAAATCACCCTGAAGGCGGGTAAAACACAGTTTGTGGTATCGAATGACAGCCAGAAAAATCTGGAATGGGAGATCCTCAAAGGGGTGATGGTGGTGGAAGAGCGTGAAAATATCGCGCCAGGTTTTACCCAAAAAATGACCGCCAACCTGCAACCGGGTGAATATGACATGACTTGTGGTCTGCTCAGTAACCCTAAAGGCAAGATTGTAGTTACCGCGACGTCAGACAAGATGTCTGGAGCGCAAATCAATCTGTTGGATCTGGTCGGGCCGATCGCGGAATACAAGGTCTATGTGACTAAAGAGGTCGATGGACTGGTACAGCAGACCCAAAAGTTCACCGATGCCATCAAAGCCGGCAAGCTGGAGGAGGCGCGGCAGCTCTATGCGCCAACCCGCCAACATTATGAACGGATTGAGCCTATCGCGGAGCTGTTCTCTGATCTGGATGGAAGTATTGATGCCCGTGAAGATGACTATGAGAAGAAAGCTGAAGATCCAAACTTCACTGGTTTTCACCGCCTGGAGAAGGCGTTATTTGCTGATCACACCACTAAAGGCATGACGACGTATGCCGAGCGTCTGTACAGCGATACGCTGGAACTACAACAACGAATTGCGACGCTGACTTTCCCGCCGAGTAAAGTGGTCGGCGGCGCGTCCGGGCTAATTGAAGAAGTGGCAGCCAGCAAAATCAGTGGTGAGGAAGACCGTTACAGTCGTACTGACCTGTGGGATTTTCAGGCCAATGTTGACGGTGCGCAAAAGATTGTCAACTTATTGCGCCCTCTGCTGGAAAAAGCCAATCAGCCACTGCTGGCTAAGATCGATACCAATTTTAAGACCGTGGATGGCATTCTGGCTAAGTACCGGACCAAAGACGGTTTCGAATCTTATGAGAAATTGACTGATGCGGATCGCACGGCGTTGAAAGGGCCGATTACTGCGCTGGCGGAAGATCTGGCGCTGCTGCGCGGTGTGCTTGGACTGGACTGAGGCGGATTACCATGAGTCGTCATACAACTGGCCCGCATAACGGGCCACATGCACCGCAGCTGGAAGCCGCATCACCGTCGCGTCGGCGTTTGCTGCAAGGACTGGGTATGATAGGCGGAGCATTGGCGCTAGGAGGAGGCCGTGGGGTACAGGCGGAGGAAAAACCGTCGGCACCACAGGATGATCGTTGGGGAAAACAGCCGTTCTATGGCCTTCACCAGGCTGGTATTACCACCCCACAGCAAGCATCAATGTTGCTGGTGGCATTTGATGTACTCGCGACCAGTAAGGCCGATTTAACGCGCCTGTTTCAATTGTTGACCCAACGCATTGCCTTTCTGACCACCGGGGGCGAGGTGGCGGCAGTCAATCCTCTGTTGCCGCCAGTGGATTCAGGCATCATGGGACCGGTGATTTACCCTGATAATCTGACGATTACGGTGTCGGTGGGGACGTCTCTGTTTGATGAGCGCTTTGGACTACAGGCGCACAAACCGCTGAAACTGCAACGTATGGTTCGTTTCCCTCATGATTCGCTGGATGCCAGTCTGTGTCACGGGGATCTGCTACTGCAAATTTGTGCCAATAGCAACGAAACTGTATTGCATGCGTTGCGCGATATTATCAAACACACACCGGACCTGCTGAGTGTGCGCTGGAAGCGGGAAGGGTTCATTTCTGGCCATGCGGCGCGGACTAACGGGAAAGAGACGCCGATCAACCTGCTGGGTTTTAAAGACGGGACAGCCAACCCCAATACCGGCGATACCACGCTGATGGATAAGATTCTGTGGGTCGGTCCGCACTCTGGGGAGCCGGCATGGGCGGTGGGCGGCAGTTATCAGGCGGCGAGAATTATCCGTTTTTATGTCGAATCCTGGGATCGGACTCCTCTTCAGGAACAACAGACAATTTTCGGGCGCGAAAAAGACAGCGGCGCACCGCTTGGTATGAAACATGAGCATGACGAACCGGATTACCGTCAGGATCCGGCAGGCAAGGTGATCCCACTGGATGCCCATATGCGTCTTGCCAATCCACGGACACCCGAGACGCGTGTCAATCTGATGCTGCGTCGTGGTTACAGCTATTCTCTGGGCGTGTCCAACGCGGGCCAGCTCGACATGGGGTTGCTGTTTGTCTGCTATCAGGCTGACCTGGAAAATGGCTTTTTGACCGTACAAAAACGGCTCAATGGTGAACCGCTGGAGGAGTACATTAAACCGATCGGTGGTGGCTATTTCTTTGTACTGCCGGGGGTGAAAAACACCGGTGACTATCTGGCTCGTGGATTATTGACGGCTTGATTGTGTTGAGGGCGATATATTCGCCCTCAACATCGAGAATAGGACGATAGCGAGATCCTTTCTGATACGTATTCCTACTACACTTGCTCACAACGTATTACCAAATTCTGCAACTCGAATTATTCATAATATATATGGTTATTCAAATATATTAATACGTTATTCATAAAGCATTCTCAAATTTATACAGTTGCATGAAAATATATTGCTGCCATTTTATGGAAAAACACTCGTAGTAGTCTAAATATAAAAATAGGGTATGACACTGATAAGTTTCATCAATGGCAGAGGTTCTATTATGAAAACGACTCACGCAGAGAAAAGAACACATATACTAATAATGTGCATGCTAATTACAGGGTGTGTTAGTCCCTATCCCGTGCCAGTCACCGAGCCTTCCTCTGAAGAGATAAATAATGTACTCAACGAAGATATAAATGAGTATCAAAAAATGACGACTTTGGCGATTTTATATCGTGATGTCTGGAGTAGTAAATCATTCGGACTTGTCGCTCAATCCAATGCCTTTAGTGAATTGGGTTTTATCGGCACGGTCACGGCATTGGTTGCCGGGGTTAATGGTGCCACAACGACTGCCTGGGCTGGAGGCGGGGTCGCGGCAGGTTCTTCTATTTTGCCACAGCGGTATCAGTATTCGGCACAGGCCATGAATTACCGGAGTGCTGCTGAAGCGGCGAATTGTATTTATGATGTGGTAGTTAAGAACGGTGAATTTCTACGTGCTAGTAATAACATTAATTTATTCCCAGGGCTATTAGAAGAAGAAAAAAGATATTTAGGCGATATCACTTACGAACTAAAAAAGAAACAATCTGATGTAAAACTTCTGACACCTGATCTGGATACCTTGAAAAAAGCGCTGACGGGCGTTTCTGGTGGAACCAACAAAAATATTGATGATGAAAAAGTAAACCAATTAATTAATGATATGTATGTCTGCAAATTAGCAGTGACAGGTAAATAGGTTATGTCATTTCATTCTTCAGGAAAAAGCAGAACAGGCATTTAGCCCGACATAATCATAAAATATTCCCGGCTATTTTTATATATCCGGGATTTATATTACGCCAGCATACTATGTTGTTCAGCCCGGATAATGATCTTACCGGGCAACAGCTCAATATTATGCGTTGGGGTCATTAACCCACTGCGGGTAAGCCAGTCGCCCGCCAGATAGATTTCACCGTTGTCATGTACCCAGTCAGCGCCTTCCTGTTCAGTGCTATCCAACTGTGCCATCAGTTCGGCAATGTCGGTATCGTCGCTAAGCCGGGTGAGTACCAACCCGTTGCGGTATAGCTGGATATGAAACCATGTTCCCGCCGTAAACCCTGCTTCATCCAGCGCTTGCCCTGTCATGGTCAGCTCTGGTAGTCCATTGTTATGAAACGTAGACTGAACGTTCATTGCACACTCTCCTTTTTTATCTGGCTCATCGGGAAATCCTCTTGGTCAGCCGAATCACTTACTTTAGTAAGCTCATCGGAACGCCTTCACTTACCGCTTTCCTGCAACGTGAAAAATGACGGGTATAGTCAATTTCAACATTCCTGGAGATAAAGTAATGGTTTTACCTGGATGTTGTCCATCCTAATTCGCAGGATAGTGCAACTATAATGTCTATCTTTATTAAGACAGCGGATTACGCTATGGCGCGGCACGATTTTATCGATACAATTTTGAGTAAAAGGGGTGATATGTCGGTACGGTAAATTTTTAGTGGATTAAATCGATATTATTCTCGATGAGGATTTTTATAATCCGAATTTTGGTATGTGACGTTTTTTTTGGCTATTATGGTCATTTTTTTCTATCAGAGATAATACGCGGCCTTAATAAGGCAGTGGTTTGTCTTGGTATTCTGCCAATGTTTTAGCCAGATATAAAAAACCAACTATTATTTATAAAGTGTCGTTATGTAAGAGTGATGAGAATAAGTCTCTATCACCTGGATTATCCGGGGGACTTACAGTTCAGACTATGTGTTAACTGTTTTTTATTGCAGCAAGCCTAATAAAAGGATACAGCCCATGTGCTTAGATTTTTTAATTAACAAAAATGGTAATGAATATGCGGTAAATGGACGTTCAATGGAGTTTGCCGAGGAACTGGGTTCAAGGCTATTTTTCCGCAAGGCGGGATACCAGTACCACTCAACGGCGCGCCTTGAGCGATGCCAATTTAGTTGGATAGGAAAGTATAGTTTCGTGAGCATGAATGCTTTTAATCTTGATGTGGCAGTCGATGGCATGAATACCGACGGACTTTCTGGTGGCATGCTATGGTTGCCCGGTAGCGAATATCCTGAGAATACAAATCCAACCAACACCATTTCCAGCGTCGATTTTCTACAATGGATGCTCAGTCGTTTTTCTCGTTGCAATGAGGTCATTAGCGCACTAGGCAGAAACGTATTGGATGGAGCTGACCTCCACACATTTTTTGAGTATGAACCTCTGCCGGGCACTCAGCCACAAGTCAATGTCTCTAAAATCTCTTATAAAGAGCTTGGTATTAGTGACTCGAATGATTTCTTCCCTCTTCACTACGCCATCAATGATGCCACGGGACATAGCATTGTCATCGAATTTATCGCGGGGAAAATGCACATATATAATAATCCGGTGCATGTTTGTACTAATGTTCCTGAATTTCCAGTGCATCTTCAAAATTTGAGAAATCATGTTAATTTGCAGAAGACCAATATTACAACGGCCTCCTTCAACTCATACGTTGTAGCGGCGACAGGTAATGGAAGCGGGTTGCTTGGTATGCCCGGTGACCTGACTCCGCCAAGTCGTTTTGTCCGGGCTGTTGCCATAACCAGCTTTGCTGATCAACCAGTCAGTTCGGATGAAGCAATGAACTTGGCTTTCCATATTCTTAATACAACCGACATTCCCAAAGGGGTTCTCAAGGAACCGGGTGAACAAGGAGCGGAAGATTACACCCAATGGGTAGTAAGCAAAGATCTGATAAATAACGTGTATGCCATCCGTTATTACGACTCACCGCAAGTCACCGCAGTTAGACTCGACGATCTGGATTGGGAAGCACTGGATGGAAAATGCTATAAACCGGTATCTTCTCTCTATCACACCATCTCCAATAGCGAACTGGGGAAATAGTCAAAAAAGTATATACCCAATATATTTCAATCTGTTGTAAAGAAACAAACGAATAAATCCCTGTAGGATTGGTTTGAATGTGGTTCACAACGGCTTCAAAGAGACGAGGTCCAGGGATGGACCGGGTCACTGAAAGCAGACAAAACGCCTGCAATTTGAAAGGTGGCGGGTATGGATTTCAAACCACCGGGGTATCTTTTTCCTCTCTCTGCTATCGGTTTTCCAATATTCATTCTGACTACAGCACATAACTATTCCTTTATTATCCAAATAGCGACAAATTAAAGAGAAATGCTTATGCAACTATACTGAATAGGTAATTACCCCCGCTATCTATGTGACTATTTCAATGCGCTGTTATTAATAGAGAATTAAAAAAAATGACGACTGCGTCACGAGAATATGTTTCATCTTATTTTGCATATTTATGAATAACAATTCTGATAATTATGGCTAATGTAAAATAATTAATCGTGCCGAAAGGATACTTAGTAGATATAAGAAAAACATATGATAAATATCAATCGGTTAAATAATTCTGTAAATATTGATTTATAAATTAAAAATGGCCATTTGGAAATAAAAAAACCTTATTCATGTTATTTATTCAAATTTGATTTTATTTAAATAAATAAAACAATGCGCTGGCTCAACAAAAAAGGAGTTTATTTATTTCAAACGCCGTCATGTGATCTTTATCACAATAAGCCCACCGTTATTAAATAATATGGCCGCGTATTCCAGACAGGAATAAAAACGTTAATTGGTAAATGTTTATTATTTGCCGCGGATTAATATTGTCTGTTTTATTTAAAAGGAATCACCATGCAGAAACATTATGTCGGATCAGAGATAGGTCAATTGCGCAGTGTGATGTTGCATCGGCCAAATTTAAGTCTGAAAAGACTAACTCCTTCAAACTGTCAGGAATTATTGTTTGATGATGTGTTGTCGGTTGAACGAGCGGGCCAGGAACATGACATATTCTCTAATGTCCTGCGTCAGCAAAATGTTGAGGTTCTATTATTGACAGATTTACTTACCGAAACACTGGAATTGCCAGAAGCCAAAGACTGGCTGTTAAATACCCAGATTTCTGATTATCGTTTAGGTCCTTCTTTTGCGGCTGACATTCGTGGCTGGCTTGCTGAACAGCCGCATCGTCAATTAGCCCGGATTATGACTGGCGGGCTGACATATAACGAAATTCCCGAAACGTTCAGTAATATGGTTGTGGACACCAATCGGGCAACGGATTTTATCATGAAGCCGTTACCCAATCATTTATTTACCCGGGATACTTCATGCTGGATATATAACGGTGTTTCCATAAACCCCATGGCAAAAGTTGCACGTCAGCGAGAAACTAATAATCTGCGGGCAATATATCGCTGGCATCCGCTTTTTGCGTCAGGTGGGTTTATCAAGTATTTCGGTGATGATAACAATAATTACGATCATGCCACGCTGGAAGGCGGCGATGTACTAGTTATCGGTCGTGGTGCGGTATTAATTGGTATGTCCGAGCGCACCACTCCCCAGGGCGTTGAATTCCTGGCCCGATCTTTATTCCAGCATAAACAGGCCGATCGTGTTATTGCGCTGGAATTGCCGAAACATCGCTCCTGTATGCACCTTGATACCGTGATGACACATATTGATGTCGACACGTTCTCTGTTTATCCCGAAATCGTGAGTAACGACGCCCAGTGCTGGACGTTGACCGACGACGGTCATGGTGGGCTGAACCGTCAGGAGGAGGCGAATTTCCTGAAAGCTATTGAACGGGCACTGAGTATCGATCACGTCAGATTGATTACTACCGGTGGCGACCGTTTTGAAGCAGAGCGTGAGCAGTGGAACGATGCCAATAATGTCCTGACTGTGCGTCCCGGTGTGGTGATTGGTTATGAGCGCAATACATGGACCAATGAGAAATATGATAAGGCAGGCATTACGGTGTTACCTATTCCCGGTGATGAACTCGGACGAGGACGTGGTGGTGCGCGTTGCATGAGTTGCCCACTTGAACGTGACGCTATCTGAGCCACATCACAGGAGAAACAGAATGACAAAACCAACATTGGTTGTTGCGCTCGGTGGCAATGCCTTGCTCAAACGGGGCGAACCGCTGGAAGCGGAAGTTCAACGCCGTAATATCGACCTGGCCGCTCGGACCATTGCCGGTCTAACTGAACACTGGCGTGTGGTGCTGGTACACGGCAACGGCCCACAGGTTGGATTGCTGGCACTACAGAATAACGCTTATGCCGAGGTTACTCCTTATCCGCTGGATATTCTGGGGGCGGAAAGTCAGGGCATGATCGGCTACCTGTTGCAACAAGCCCTGCGCAATGATCTGCCGCAGCATGAGATCAGCACGTTGTTGACGCAGGTGGAGGTTGATCCGCACGATCCCGCTTTCACTCAGCCAACAAAATATATCGGCCCGGTCTATCAGCAGGAGCAGGCCGAGACTATTCGGCGGGAAAAGGGTTGGATCATGAAAGCGGATGGCGGGCATTTTCGCCGTGTTGTCGCATCGCCACAACCGCAACGCATTGTTGAGAGCGATGCCATCAGTACCTTGATTGCGCGTGACCATCTGGTTATTTGCAATGGCGGTGGGGGGGTTCCGGTGGTCCGTAACCACGAGGGTCAGCTATCGGGTATCGAAGCGGTTATCGATAAAGATCTTTCGGCCGCCATGCTGGCGCGTCAAATCAAGGCCGATGCTTTGCTGATACTGACTGACGCCGACGCTGTCTATCTCGACTGGGGGAAAACCACCCAGCGGCCACTGGATAAAGTCACGCCCGGCGATCTGGCTGGCATGTCTTTCGATGCCGGTTCCATGGGGCCTAAAATCGCTGCCGCTTGTGGGTTTGTCAATCAATGCCATGGGGTGGCAGGCATCGGATCACTCGCGGATGGTGCGGCAATTCTGGCTGGGAAAAAAGGCACCCTCATCCGTTTCGCATAAATAACACCTGGTTAATTAAACCGTTATTCACGGTCAGGAATTCTGTGCGCCAAATTCCTGATGCGTAAATATTATCCAATTGATTTTAAAGGAATAAAATATGTCTGTTAATTTATATAACCGCCATTTTCTGAAGTTGCTGGATTTCACTACCGAGGAAATACAGTTCCTGATCAACCTGGCCATTGATTTGAAAAAGGCCAAATACAGCGGTACGGAGCAACCGAAATTAACCGGTAAAAATATCGCGCTGATCTTTGAAAAAACCTCCACCCGCACGCGTTGTGCATTTGAAGTGGCCGCGTTTGATCAGGGGGCGCGAGTGACTTATCTCGGCCCCAGCGGTTCACAGATTGGCCATAAAGAATCGATGAAAGACACCGCCCGCGTGCTGGGCAGAATGTATGACGGCATTGAATATCGCGGGTTTGGTCAAGCCATTGTTGAGGAACTGGCCCGGTTTGCCGGTGTACCGGTATGGAATGGTCTGACCGATGAATTCCATCCAACCCAGATTCTGGCCGACCTGATGACCGTGCTGGAACATGCGCCGGGTAAACAACTAAACCAGCTTTCCTTTGCCTATCTGGGCGATGCCCGCAACAACATGGGCAATTCGTTGATGGTCGGTGCCGCCAAAATGGGCATGGATATCCGGCTGGTGGCACCGAAAACCTACTGGCCGGAAGACACTCTGGTACAGCAGTGCCGGGACATCGCCCACCAGACCGGGGGTCGTATTACCTTGACCGAATTCGTCGATGAAGGCGTCGCAGGGGTCGATTTCCTCTACACCGATGTCTGGGTGTCAATGGGGGAACCCAAGTCGGCCTGGGCCGAACGAGTCAGCTTGATGAAACCGTACCAGATCAACCGTGCCGTGATGGAGGCTACCGGTAATCCCCAGGCCAAATTCATGCACTGTCTGCCCGCTTTTCACAATGAGCATACCCAGGTAGGCCGTGAGATTGAACTGGCTTACCAGCTAAAAGGGCTGGAAGTGACGGACGACGTTTTCGAGTCCGAGAACGCCATTGTTTTTGATGAGGCGGAAAACCGCATGCATACCATCAAAGCCGTCATGGTTGCCACGCTGGCTGGTTAACGCCCGGTCAAGGTAGTTGTCGCCACCGGGGATGATGGATACCTCGTTTTCTCCGGTGTTTATTCCGCGATGATTATTTACCACACCTGTCAGTGCTTAATGCACTGCGCAAGGAAGTAACATCATGAAAACATTTAAATTCCCTTCAGCCTACACCATTCTTTTTTTACTTATCACACTTATGGCCATGCTCAGTTGGGTTATTCCAGCGGGTCAATATGATATGAAGATGAACCCCACATTGGGCAAAGAGGTGCCAGTGGCCGGAACCTGGCATCCGGTTGCCTCCCACCCACAGGGGATTACGGATGTGCTGCTGGCGCCGATCGATGGTCTATACAATCATCGTACTAATGAAGCTGGTGCCATTGATGTGGCGCTATTTGTTCTTATCGTGGGTGGTTTTCTCGGCATTGTGACTAAAACCGGTGCGATTGATGCCGGGATAGAACGTGTCACGGTGCGCTTAAAGGGGCACGAAGAGTGGATGATCCCCATTCTGATGGCCCTGTTTGCCGCCGGGGGAACCATTTATGGCATGGCGGAAGAGTCGCTCCCTTTTTACAGTCTGATGGTCCCCGTCATGATGGCGGCGCGTTTTGATGCGGTTGTGGCCGCCGCAACGGTGTTGCTGGGTGCGGGCATCGGTACACTCGGTTCCACCATCAATCCCTTCGCTACCGTGATTGCCGCCAACGCGGCGGGAATTCCGTTTACGGCGGGTATTGGTTTGCGCATTGCCATTCTGATTATTGGCTGGTTGATTTGTGTCGCTTATGTCATGCGTTATGCCCGTAAAGTGAAGCGAGATCCTGCCACGTCGATAATAGCCGATCAATTGGACGCCGATCGTGAGCATTTTTTGGGCAATAAAAGTCATGAGATACTGCCATTTACCACTACCCGCAAAGTGGTGCTAACCCTTTTTGCCCTGGCTTTCGCCGTGATGATTTACGGTGTATCTGTTCGGGGCTGGTGGATGGGGGAAATTTCCGGTGTTTTCCTGACCGCAGCAATTATTATCGGCTTGATTGCCCGGATGAGTGAAGCGGAACTGACTTCCACTTTCATCGACGGCGCCAGGGATCTGCTGGGTGTGGCACTGATTATCGGCATCGCTCGCGGCATTGTGGTCGTTATGGACAATGGGATGATCACACACACGATTCTCAATCAGGCGGAAGAGTGCGTAAGCGGGTTGTCCTCGGTGCTGTTCATTAACGTGATGTTCCTGCTTGAAGTAGTACTCTCTTTTCTGGTGCCTTCCTCTTCCGGTTTGGCGGTGCTCACCATGCCGATCATGGCACCGCTGGCCGACTTCGCCAACGTTGGGCGCGAGCTGGTCGTCACGGCATATCAATCCGCTTCTGGCGTGGTCAATCTGATTACACCTACTTCCGCTGTTGTGATGGGCGGATTGGCAATCGCCCGTATTCCCTATGTGCGTTGGTTGCAATGGGTCGCGCCGTTAATCGCGATTCTGACCGTACTGCTGATGATCGCTCTGAGTCTGGGGGTACTTCTGTAAGTTCCCCCGTTTTTCGGCTGTATTTCGTTGCGTAATCGTTTCTGCGGCTGATGTGCAAATTTGCCTTAGTAAACCCTTTATTTCCTATAAATTTGGCACTCTATTGTCTACAGGATTGTCGTTATGGTGAAGAAATCTCAAACAACACTCGATAAGGAACAGGCTCAACTGGCACTTTGTCAGCAGCTAATTATTGGCAATAGCTATTGTTCTCAGGAGCAACTACGTAAGGAAATGCAACGGCGTGGGTACCAGGGGATTAGTCAATCCACTATTTCCCGGCTATTAACGCTGCTCGGCGTCATTAAAATCAGAAACGCGAAAGGACACAAAATCTATGCACTTAGTCCACAAGGGCAACCTGAACCGGATGCTTCCCGACCAATCGCCGATATGGTGGTACATGTTGAGCATAACCATGAGTTTATCCTGATTTCAGTCGTTTCCGGTTATGCGCGGGCAGTTGCGCGAGTCATTGACCACCACGCTCTGCCAGAGGTTTTGGGCGTGGTGGCAACCAGTAATATTGTCTGGATCGCCCCACGGGATACTCGCAATATTTTGCAGGTACACCAGCGGGTTCTGCGTTCTCTGGGGCTGGAGGAGGCTTAACGGGGCGCCTTTCCTGACTGGCTGTGCAGCAAGGGCAGGGCGTGATAGCCCTCACACAAGAATAACGACGTAAGCGGTTCCGCGTCTGAGTGATTAACTCTTTAAATGGCGCAGTGATTATAGTCTGAGAGGGGTGATATACCGTTCTCAGATTTTTTGTTTGTGCGGTGTACTGATTCCAGATAGCGATCTGCTTTTGAACCGAGGCCGAAAATTTACACTTGTCCACAGTATTACTCCCTGAAACGATAAAATTATGCTTATCTTCATGCGACAAGTTACCCATATAACTAATTGTATTTAATGAATTATTGTTGGTTTTCGCTTTTTCCTGTTCTGATGTGGGTATTTTTTACAACCTGTTTATTTGAACTGCATCACATATTCAGCAATTCGGTTAAATTTCAATTATGCATAATTATGCATTATTTATGCACTCCAGTTTTGATTCTCCGCATCTGCCATGAATTCTTCCCGGCAGGTAACACCTTGCGAACATGTCTCCTCCGGCATTGCACTATAATGGGGCATATTACTTAGCAAGAGAACCATTAATGTTTCCAGACTGTTAATGAAATAATGATTTAAAAATAAAATAATAAAATTAACGTATAAATGAAGGAGAAAATAAAAGTCAAAATAAGTGTTTTTTTATGCAAATAAATCCATTTCTGACTGCATGGTTATTTATAATGAGCGGGAATAATTGATCTATATCACCGTTTGATGGCTTTTTAACGCTAGAATTAGCGCTAAATCATCAACCCAGGAAGGTGTCAGAAAATGGAGAACAATAACCGTTTTATGCCGCATATCAGGCGGGTTACTCATCTAATGAAGATGTCTTGTCGCAGTTGTTTTACTTTCGCCTACTTCAATAAAAAATAGTCGCCCTTCTTTAATGGCATCCGTTAATTTTGATTTTCAATTATTACGGACTGTCATCCATCTCTATTGAAACAAAAATTCACGTCGATTATTTTTTTCGAAAGGTGATGCTTTGTCTTCAATAATGGATATCACTGGATACATCCTTAATTATTGGAATCATTGCCATAACTTACGGCATTACATGTTTGCGTAGTCAACGGTAATAGGAAGAACAATTCTACTTGTCATACTTCAAGTTGCTGTGCGTTGGCCGAGCTTATTCACCCGAATGACTTACTTGAGTAAGCTCATCGGGATTTATTAGCTTTCTGCCTTCCTGTAACTCGAATTATTTAAAGTGTACAAGAATTGTCAGGCCTCCTTGCGCCCTGAATTAGGCAAGTAATAAGTTGGACTGATTAATTCAGCCTGACGGGATTGATTCACCCTAAAATAAAAGAAGATAACCAGATGCAAAAATTAAAGATTGCCACTAGTACATCGGTACAATCCTGCTTCGAAATACAAAGGGAAGTGGTGGATATTAATAATACTGATTTTACTGATATTGCAGCGGTCGTGATTTCAGTTGATGACGTTAATAATGGCATGATTAAACAGGTCGAAAGTACGGGATTTTCTATCCCGATATTTATTGCAGTCTGCTGTGAAGAAGAATTGGACAGTACGACGTTATCGTCGCTGACCGGGGTATTTGAACTGTGTACAGCGAATACTGACTTTTATGGTCGGCAACTGGAAGCGGCAGCGGCAAAATATGAAAATGAACTATTGCCGCCGTTTTTTAAAACATTAAAACAGTATGTGGAGATGGGGAATTCAACCTTTGCCTGTCCGGGGCATCAAGGGGGACAATTCTTCCGTAAACACCCTGCGGGTCGCCAGTTTTTTGATTTTTATGGCGAAACGATATTCAGGTCGGATATGTGTAACGCGGATGTCAAACTGGGGGATTTACTGATCCATGAAGGAGCCCCTTGTGACGCGCAAATTCACGCAGCTAAGGTCTTTAACGCCGACAAAACCTACTTCATTTTAAATGGGACCTCTGCTTCTAACAAAGTGGTCACCAATGCGCTATTAACCCGTGGCGATCTGGTGCTGTTCGATCGTAATAATCACAAGTCCAACCATCATGGTGCACTGATTCAGGCTGGTGCCACGCCGGTGTATCTGGAAACGGCCCGTAACCCGTTCGGTTTTATCGGTGGTATTGATGCCCACTGTTTTACGGAAAAATATCTGCGCGATCAAATCCGCCAGGTTGCCCCGCAACGTGCCAATGAAGCACGGCCATTCCGGCTGGCCATTATTCAACTCGGTACTTATGACGGCACCATTTATAACGCGCGCCAGGTCGTGGATAAAATAGGCCATCTGTGTGATTACATTCTGTTCGACTCTGCCTGGGTTGGCTATGAACAGTTTATTCCCATGATGAAAGACTGCTCGCCGTTACTGCTGGAACTGAACGAAAACGATCCCGGGATTCTGGTGACACAATCGGTACATAAACAGCAAGCCGGTTTTTCACAGACATCGCAAATACATAAAAAAGATAAGCATATCAAAGGACAAGCCCGTTACTGCAACCATAAACGCTTCAATAATGCCTTTATGCTACATGCGTCCACCAGCCCGTTTTACCCATTGTTTGCCGCATTGGATATCAACGCCAAAATGCATGAAGGGGAGAGTGGGCGTCGCTTATGGCGCGAATGCGTTGAGTTGGGTATCGAAACGCGCAAGATGCTGCTGGAAGCTTGTAAGATGATCAAGCCTTTTGTGCCGGTTACTGTGGATGGCCGTCCCTGGCAGGACTACGATACCTCTGTCATGGCCAATGATCTGCGTTTCTTTAATTTTATTCCCGGTGAAAAATGGCATGCATTTAGTGGTTATGACGAATCACAATACTTTATTGATCCTTGTAAATTACTGTTGACGACACCGGGTATTGATACCAATACCGGTGAATATACTGAATTCGGTATTCCGGCTACGGTATTAGCCAATTACTTGCGTGAAAATGGTATTGTGCCGGAAAAATGTGACCTCAATTCTATTCTTTTCCTGCTGACTCCAGCGGAAGATATTGCCAAAATGCAGCATCTGGTCGCATTGCTTGCCCGTTTTGAAAAACATATTGAACAAAATACATTGCTGAGCGAGGTGTTACCTACCATATATAAAAACAACGAGGTCCGTTATAAAAATTATACCCTACGGAAACTCTGTCAGGAAATGCACGATCTTTATGTTAGTTATAATGTCAAACAGCTACAGAAAGAGATGTTCCGCAAAGATTATTTCCCTGCCATCGCCATGAATCCACAAGATGCCAATACTGAACTTGTTCGCGGTAATGTTGAATTAATTCCGCTGTGTAAGGCAGAAGGGCGAATCGCCGCAGAAGGCGCATTACCGTACCCTCCCGGTGTATTATGTGTGGTTCCCGGAGAAATATGGGGTGGTTCAGCACTGCATTATTTCCTGGCGTTGGAAGAAGGCATTAATTTATTACCGGGTTTCGCACCAGAATTACAGGGTGTTTATATCCAACAGGATGATGATGGAATAAAAAGAGCTTATGGCTATGTCATTAGCTGCTAATTAATGCCAGTAAATTTACTGAAATACCCTGCGTTAGTAATACATTCTCACCAGGGAAAACAGAAAGAGAGATTAACCATGAGTAAGTCCAATAATAAAATGGGCGTAGTCTCGCTCACGATTTTGACGACCGTAAATATGATGGGATCGGGTATTATTATGCTGCCCACAAAATTAGCCGAAGTAGGGACGATATCCATTATATCTTGGCTGGTAACCGCAGTGGGTTCAATGGCACTGGCTTTCGCTTTTGCCAAATGCGGCATGCTAAGTCGTAAACCCGGAGGAATGGGTGGATATGCTGAATACACCTTCGGCAAGCCAGGTAACTTTATGGCGAATTATACTTACGGGGTTTCTTTACTGATCGCCAATATTGCCATCGCGATTTCGGCGGTTGGCTATGGCATCGAATTGCTGAATACGTCGTTGTCGCCGTTTGGTATCTGTATCGCGACCATCGGGGTGTTATGGTTGGCCACTGTCGCCAACTTTGGTGGTGCGCGGATTACCGGACAACTTAGTAGTATCACCGTGTGGGGGGTAATTGTTCCGGTAGTCGGGATATCCCTGTTCGGTTGGTTCTGGTTCAGCAGTGACGCCTATGTTTCGTCCTGGAATCCACATCATGTGCCAACGTTTGAAGCTATCGGGTCGTCTATCTCTATGACATTGTGGGCATTCCTGGGGTTGGAATCCGCCTGCGCCAATACCGAAACTGTGGAAAACCCAGAGCGTAACGTCCCCATCGCAGTATTGGGTGGAACATTAAGCGCAGCGGTCATTTATATTATCTCAACCAATGTTATCGCCGGGATTGTGCCTAACATGGAATTGGCCAATTCCAATGCGCCATTTGGTCTGGCGTTTGCCCATATGTTTAATCCGACGGTGGGTAAAATCATCATGGCATTAATGGTGATGTCCTGTGTGGGCTCCCTGCTGGGTTGGCAGTTCACTATTGCCCAGGTGTTTAAATCTTCTGCCGATGCCGGTTTTTTCCCCAGGATTTTCTCAAAAGTTTCCAAAGCGGATGCGCCGGTTAAAGGCATGCTGGTCATTGTTATCCTGCAAAGTGCTATGTCGTTGATGACAATTAGTCCGTCGCTGAGCAAACAGTTTGACGTACTGGTTAATCTGGCGGTGGTGACGAATATCATTCCGTATATTCTGTCGATGGCCGCGTTGCTGGTTATTCAGAAAATGTCTGGTATTGAGGCGGGTAAAGCGCGCATCGCCAATGTGATTGCTTTTATCGGTGCCTTGTACAGTTTTTATGCACTGTACAGTTCCGGTTCAGATGCGATGATGTGGGGCGCGATTGTGACGTTCCTCGGCTGGACGCTGTACGGGTTGGTCTCTGCACGGTTTATGGCATCGAAGCGGATATCGGAAGGAACGCGTTAAACAACTCCTCTCTGTCGTTGGTAACGTCGCTTCCCTGGCAAAGGGTGAGGGGGTAGAACCAGAACGGTTATCATCAAACTGAAGTCCCATTGTTATGCAATGGGACTTTTTACTGTTTGTTTTCAACTATTGTTCGAAAGCGGCCTGAGTGAGCGAAATCTGAATCTGTCAGGCAATTTCTCTAACCGGTGCTGTTCTGGCCGGCGTATCCCCGGCGACGAAATAGTTGGCCGTGCTTTTCGCCAGCGGCTGATGACCTCGTATGCGGTCGGCTATCTTTTCGGCCATCATGATGGTGGTGGCGTTAAGATTGCCGGTAATGATTTGTGGCATGATGGACGCATCGACAACCCGCAGTCCTTGAATACCATGCACGCGTCCCTGACCGTCCACCACCGCCATCTTATCGCTACCCATCTTGCATGAGCATGACGGGTGGAATGCCGTTTCGGCATGTTCGCGGATAAAGGCATCCAGCTCTTCATCACTTTGTACCTGTTCACCGGGGCTGATTTCCCGTCCACGATAGGGATCCAATGCCGGTTGCGCCATGATTTGGCGGGTAATGCGGATCGCGTCACGAAACTCCTGCCAGTCCTGTTCTGTCGACATGTAGTTAAACAGGATACTCGGATGCCGGCGCGGATCCTTTGACCTGACCTGCACACGACCTCGGCTTGGTGAACGCATTGACCCGACATGTGCCTGAAAACCATGCTCTTTCACCGCATTACTGCCGTTGTAGTTAATGGCTACCGGTAGAAAATGATACTGGATATTCGGCCAGTCAAAGACCTTGCTGCTACGAATAAATCCGCCCGCCTCGAATTGATTGCTGGCGCCGACCCCGGTGCCTTTTAGTAACCATTCCACCCCTATCTGTGGCTGATTGAACCACTGCAACGCCGGATAGAGCGATATGGGTTGTTTGCAGCTATATTGCAGGTACATCTCCAGATGATCTTGCAGGTTCTCGCCGACCCCGGGTAGATCGTGTATCAGCGGAATATCCAGCCGGTTGAGCAGTTCAACTGGTCCCACCCCGGAGCGTTGCAGGATTTGCGGCGAGGCGATGGCACCAGCGCACAGCAAAACGTCCCGGCGGACACAGGCATTTCTGGCACGGCGTTCATTACCTCTGAAATAGCTGACACCGACGGCACGCTTGCCATCAAATAAAATCCGCTCGGTTAGTGCGTGGGTGATGATGGTCAGGTTTTTACGCTGACGAGCTTGATCCAGATAACCTCTGGCAGTGCTGGCCCGACGCCCTTGCGGTGTCACGGTACGATCCATTGGACCGAAGCCCTCCTGCTGATAACCATTGAGATCGTCGGTGCGCGGATAGCCCGCCTGAACCCCGGCTTCCACCATCGCATGGAACAGTGGATTGTTGCCGTCCTGCGGTGTGGCGACACTCACCGGTCCATCACTACCGTGAAAATCATCCGGCCCGCAGTCACGGGTTTCCGCTTTGCGGAAATAGGGCAGGCAATCAAGATAACTCCAGTCCTCCAGACCGGGAAGTGTGGCCCAGTTATCAAAATCCAGTGCATTGCCACGGATGTAACACATACCGTTGATCAATGATGATCCGCCCAACCCTTTACCGCGCCCACACTCCATGCGGCGGTTGTTCATGTGCGGTTCCGGGTCAGTTTCATACGCCCAGTTATAGCGTTTCCCCTGTAACGGGAAAGCCAGTGCCGCAGGCATCTGGGTGCGGAAATCCAGCCGATAGTCTGGTCCGCCAGCTTCGAGCAGCAGCACCGTTATGGCCGGATCTTCTGTCAACCGGGTTGCCAGCACGTTGCCGGCCGAACCAGCACCAATAATGATGTAGTCGTATTCCATCGGATATTCCCTCCTGTTTATGGATTAGAAAACCGAGCTGAAATTACCCAACTCAATCTGTACCGATTTGATTTGCGTGTAGTGTTCCAGCGTACTGATCCCGTTTTCACGTCCCACGCCAGACTGTTTGTAACCACCGACCGGCATCTCCGCCGGGGATTCTCCCCAGGTGTTGATCCAGCAGATACCCGCCTGAAGCTGATGAATAACGCGATGTGCCCGGCTGATATCCTGGGTGACCAGTCCCGCCGCCAGGCCGTATTCAGTGGCATTGGCACGGTGGATAACCTCATCTTCATGCTGATAGCCAAGAATGCTCATCACCGGCCCGAATATTTCTTCACACACGATCTGCATCTCATCACGACAGTCGGTAAATACGGTCGGTGCGACATACGCGCCCTGTGCCAGTGGGCCTTCCGTCAAACAATGTCCGCCGGTCAGCAACGTGGCGCCTTCGCGCTTACCACTATTTATATAGCGCATCACCGCATCACGGTGTTGAAAACTGACCAGCGGGCCAAAGTTGACGAGCGGATCGGCAGGATCGCCAATACGGATGCGGTTCACGCGTTCAACAATTTTCTGCTCAAAGGCGCGCAGCAATAATTGCGGCACAAACACCCGTGTTCCATTGGTACAAACCTGTCCTGAGCTGTAGAAGTTGGCCATCATGGCGATATCTGCGGCTTTATCGAGATCCGCGTCGTCGAAAATAATCAGCGGGGATTTTCCCCCCAATTCCATGGTGACCTCTTTTAGCGTTGAACCTGCTGCATTGGCCATCACCTTTTTGCCGCTGGCGACACCGCCGGTGAAAGAGACCTTGGCAATCCCCGGATGTCCGGCCAGCCATTGCCCCACTTCTTGACCGCTACCGGTCAATACGTTGAACACGCCATCCGGCAAGCCGGCCTCGGTATAGATTTCCGCCAGTTTGAGGGCGGTCAGCGATGTGACTTCGCTGGGTTTAAAGATCATCGCGTTGCCTGCCGCCAACGCCGGGGCCGATTTCCATAAGGCTATCTGGATAGGATAGTTCCATGCGCCGATACCGGCGACAATGCCGAGTGGCTCACGACGGGTGTAGACAAACGCGCTGTCACGCAGTGGGATCTGCCTGCCTTCCAGTGCCGGGATCAGTCCGGCGTAATATTCCAGCACATCAGCGCCGGTCACAATATCGACAGTCTGGGTTTCGGACAGGGGTTTACCGGTGTCGGCGGTTTCTATCGCTGCCAGTTCATCGTTGCGTACGCGCAGGATATCCACCGCCCGTCGCAGGATGCGCGAACGTTGCATGGCGGTCATCGCTGCCCATATTTTCTGCCCGTGCGCGGCGGCAGCCACCGTATTGTCAACATCCGCCGCGCTGGCGGCCTGAATTTGCGCAATGATTTCGCCGTTGGCCGGGTTTATGGCATCGAAAGTGTCATCACGGGTGCTGTCGGTATAGGCACCGTTGATATAGAGTTTTTGTAAGCCGTAGCGGGACATGGTTTCTCCAGTCTTTTTCGTTGCGATTAAACGCCATTCAGTTGCTGCTCAATAAACTGATGGGTGATCAGCAGGGCTTCATCGCGGTTAAAGGTTTGCTCACTCAATGCGCTGCGTAACCATAATCCATCAATCAGGCCCGCCATTCCCTTGGCGGCCAGTCGGGCACGGTCGCGCGGCAGACAACGCCTGAATTCGGTGCATAAATTTGAGTAAAGTCGGCGATTATTGACCCGTTGTAGCCGATAGAGCTGAGGGCTATGCATACTGCTGGCCCAGAATGCCAGCCAGGTCTTCATGGCGGCGCTGTTGGTTTGGCTCTCATCGAAGTTGCCTTCTATAATGGCTCGCAACCGGGTACGAGGATCGTTATCGTTCAACGCGGCAAGCCGTTGTGTGACAGCCTCACCAAGGCGACTTAACAAGTAACGCATGGTCGCTTCCAACAGGCCATTCTTGTCACGGAAGTAGTGACTGATAATGCCATTAGATACGCCAGCCCGACGTGCAATCTGTGAAATCGACGCATCGTGCATTCCTACTTCGTTCACTGCGGACAGTGTCGCCTCAATCAATTGCTGCCGTCTTATCGGCTGCATTCCTACTTTGGGCACGGGTTTGACTCCCATCAATCCGATCAATAAATGCCATCAGAAAAGAGGTCTTCTGATGGGCCGTCTGTCTTCGATTGTGCCCATTAAACTTTTTTTTGATTGAACGTTCAATCAAAAATGAATATATTTTATTACCGCCATGTTAATAAATTGTATGATTTGTGGTCGGTGATTGTTGAATCTCAGGCATTAATTCTCTGTGGCGAATTAATGATTTTTTGGGGTTCATAACGAGTGGAGGAAGGCAAGTGTACTCAGCGGATCTCCCGTGGTTAGCCTGGTGTTATTGGCTTACTTCATCTTGATATGCGCTAAGGCACGCTTACCCAACTCACTCTGGAGCTTTAACTTTAAACCTATGCAGGGGAAACGATGGCGACTTCAGACATCGACACAAAACCGCAAAAGGATACGATAAATCCGGTGGTGTTTTTCACGTCCGCAGGACTGATCCTCGCGTTTACGTTAATGACTATTTTTTATCCCGTACTTTCCAATAAATGGATCGGTATTGTTCTCAATTGGGTATCGGTTACGTTTGGCTGGTACTATCTGCTGGCCGCCACGCTCTATATCGTTTTTGTGATTTATATCGGGGCCTCGCGTTATGGTTCCATCAAACTCGGGCCTGAACAATCCAAGCCAGAGTTTAGCCTGTTGAGCTGGGCGTCGATGTTGTTCGCCGCAGGCATCGGTATTGATCTGATGTTCTTCTCGGTCGCCGAGCCGGTAACACAATATATGATGCCGCCGGAAGGTCAGGGACAAACCCTGGAAGCGGCGCGTCAGGCGATGGTCTGGACGTTGTTTCACTACGGGCTGACCGGTTGGGCAATGTACGCGCTGATGGGGATTGCCCTGGGTTATTTCAGTTACCGTTACAATTTGCCGCTGACCATTCGTTCGGCGCTTTATCCGATTTTTGGTAAGCGTATTTACGGCCCGATTGGTCACAGCGTGGACATTGCCGCTGTCATCGGTACTATTTTTGGCATTGCCACGACACTCGGGATCGGTGTGGTGCAGCTTAATTACGGCCTCAACGTTCTGTTCCACATTCCGGAAGGTCTGACGGCGCAAGCGGCATTGATCATGCTGTCTGTGGTGATGGCGACCGTCTCGGCAACCTCTGGTGTTAACAAAGGCATCCGCTTTCTCTCCGAGCTAAACGTGCTGCTGTCTATGGGGCTGATTCTGTTTCTGCTGTTTTGGGGCGATACGGAATTTCTACTCAATGCGCTGGTGCTCAATGTAGGTGACTACATCAATCGCTTTTTGGGGATGACGCTGAACAGTTTTGCTTTTGATCGACCGACCGACTGGATGAATAGCTGGACGCTATTTTTCTGGGCCTGGTGGGTTGCCTGGTCACCGTTTGTCGGCTTGTTCCTGGCACGTATCTCACGAGGCCGGACTATCCGTCAGTTCGTGGCGGGTACACTGGTTATTCCGTTTATCTTCACCTTGCTGTGGCTGTCTATCTTCGGGAATAGTGCGCTGTATCAGGTTCTGCATGGCAACATCGGTTTTGCCAAAGAAGTAATGGCCTATCCGGAGCGTGGTTTTTACAGCTTGCTGGCACAATATCCCGGATTTACCTTCAGCGCGTCAGTGGCAACCATCACCGGTCTGCTATTTTACGTCACCTCGGCGGACTCGGGGTCTTTGGTGCTAGGGAACTTCACCTCCCGCCTGACTGACATCAATAATGACGCACCCAACTGGCTACGGATTTTCTGGTCTTTGGCTATTGGTTCGCTGACGTTGGGCATGTTGATGACCGACGGTATTACCGCTTTGCAGAACACCACGGTGATAATGGGGTTACCGTTCAGTTTTGTGATGTTTTTTGTCATGGTTGGTTTATATAAATCATTGAAAGTGGAGGATTACCGTAAAGCTGGGTCGCAGCAAATCTTCGCACCAATGCCGGTTTCTGGCGATGAAGTGCTGAACTGGAAACAGCGTTTGTCTCGGGTGATGAATTATCCTGGTACTACCCATACCGAGGAGATGTTGAATACAGTTTGTCGTCCGGCTATGCAGGACGTGGCCCGGGAGTTGGAGCTGCGTGGTGCGAAAGTGGAATTCAACGAACTGCCGCCGCAGGACGATGAACGCCTGAACCATCTGGAATTGCTGGTCCGGCTGGGTGATGAGGAGAACTTTGTGTATCAGATCTGGCCGCAACGCTATTCGATACCGGCATTTACCTATCGGGCGCGCTCAGGCAAATCTCATTATTACCGGTTGGAAACCTATCTTATGGAAGGAACCCAGGGCAATGATCTGATGGATTACAGTAAAGAACAGATCATCAATGACATTCTTGATCAGTACGAACGTCATATGCAGTTTCTGCATATCCATCGAGAGGCTCCGGGGAACACGCTGACCTTCCCGGGGTAATACCGTGTAGTCTGAAGCGTCATCGTATTACTGTGATTCCGCTTCAGGCTTCCGTCAGGTTGGTGATAAACGCCGGTCTGAAATGATTTCTGTCAATGAGGGAAATGTTCAGGCGGGCGTTTTTCGTTGCAGAAACGTCGCCACTTTGGCCATGCAGGCTTCGCGTTCTTCAACGTGCGGCATATGGCTGGAGTGTTCGAAAATCACCCATTCCACATCCTTGATGTGATCGGCGAAAGGCTGCACCACTTCCGGTGCTGCTTCGTCATAATAGCCAGAAATCAGCAGTACCGGGACGTCGATAGCGGACAGGCGATCAATCACCGTCCACTCTTTCATACTGCCGATGACATGGAACTCGGTGGGGCCGTTCATGGCGTGATAGACCGTCGGGTCGAGGTCCATGGCGTCGAAGGTGCGCTTGACGTCGTCTGGCCAGGGATCGAGGCGGCACACATGACGCTGATAAAATACTTGAGAGGCGGCTTTGTACTCGTCGCTGTCCAGCGTACCAGCAGATTCGTGAGCCAGTAGCGTGGCTTGCACCTCCTCTGGCAATTCGCTACGCAGACGGGATGCGGCTTGCAACCATAAGGCCATCGAGGCTGGCGAGTTGGCGATGATCAGCGCTTTCAGGCCTGGCGGATTGGTGACGGCATGTTCGGCGCCCAGCATGCCACCCCAGGATTGTCCGAGCAGCGCGTAGTTGTTTTCGATACCGAGATGACACAACAGGGTATCCAGTTCAGCCAGAAACAATGAAGGCTGCCAGAAATCGGCGGGTTGGTCGGGAAGGTGAGTGGAGCGGCCATTACCCAGTTGGTCGTAATGAATGACAGCCCGGCCGGTTTTGGCAATATCACGAAAGGCATCCACATAGTCGTGGGTGCATCCCGGTCCGCCGTGTGCCACGACCAGCGGCGTCATGCCATTGTGAAGGTCGCCACAGATACGATACCAGGTCTGATATTCCAGATAAGGCGCGTAGCCTTCGGTGATGTTGTACATAACGTTTCCCTTGTCGGTGAATAATAACCACAGGGTAAACGTCCGAACGGTATTGAACAGCTAGTAAAAAAGATAGAAAAGCACTGCGTTCTGACGCGTGCTCAACTATCGAGCAGACGATAGTGCAGGGCACGAACCACCGCTTGTACCCGGTTATTGGCGCCGAGTTTGCGCCCCGCGGTATTAAGATGCAGCGTCACGGTGGCGATCGATCGGTTAAGTTTGCGGGCGATCTCTTTGGCCGTCAGTCCTTCAGCCGCCCAGGACAGACATTCGCGCTCGCGTTTACTCAAGTGCACATGATGGCAGGTGAGAACACGGTCATCAAACAGCGGATAGATCTGTTCCTGAAAAGTCTGTGCCAACAAGCTGAATTCGGCCAGTACATCATGAATATCCAGCTCATGCCCGGTACCGGTGTGAATGCCCGTCACGGTCACGAAACTGCCATGAGGAAGGTGCAACGGCACTGTCGCGCCACTGGGCATATTGTTGTCACACATGTAATGAGTGACGGGTTTGTTCTTGTCGCTGAGCCGATTGTGCAGTGAGGTGCTATCTGGCCGTTGATAAGACCAGATGAAAGGGGCACAGCTTTCCAGCGCATAATGTTGAACTGGGTCGACCTGATAATAACCGCTCTCACTCCACAGCCGTTGCATATCAGCAGGCACGTTGTGCATATGCAGTATCGACGGCGTGATCAACTCACCTTCCAGCGAACGTGGTACGGGTGTGTAGTCGTAAATCAGCGCGTCAAAACCAAGACGGGATGTCCGCGCGAAAAGCTGGTTAAACGCACTATCCACCGTTGTTTCCCGCATTGGTGTGGTTCTGTCTTGCACCGCGACCTTCATGAAACTATCTCCTCTTCATCGGCACTTGCCTATTCGGGCACAAATACTGCTACCGATCAGACACCATGCAAACACGGTGCCAGCTTCCTCATTACGAAAAACTAGTATTTTTACTAACTACCGGCGGCACACCACAGAGGCTAACGTAGCTGTGAGCCTGGCAAGTATCCATCAGAAGCAGGGGGGCAACATGATAAAGCGTGACCATTCAGCGCAGCAGCAAAGGCGGGATGCCCGAATGGAAGGTCTGGGCAGTATGCGTTGTTATACCGCGTTGCACCAATCAGGTGCGCAGCCATACCCGACATTCAGGTGGCATACCCATGATCCGTTGTTTCGCCATCGTACACCGAATTTTAAGCATCACATGAGGGGATAGCCATGCACCGTTACCGCTTTATGTTGTGGCGCCCGTTGCAATTGCTGCCGGTATTGTTCGGTATCAGTGTGCTCACTTTTATTATGGTGCGAGCCATTCCCGGCGATCCGGCGCGCATTCTGCTGGGAGTACACAGTACACCCGCCGCTATCGCCCGCGTTCGGGCGCAATATGGGTTGAATGAACCGCTGTGGCTGCAATATTTCTATTTCCTACGTAATTTGCTGCACGGTGAGATGGGAAAATCGATTATCTATCGAGTTGATACCCTGAAACTGATCATGTCACGCCTTGAACCGACGGTGTATCTGGTGTTGGGCAGTGTGCTGCTATCGATACTGTTTACCATACCGCTGGCCGCCAGTGCCGCCCGTCATCGTGGAAAGCTGGCCGATCAGGCGGTCCGCCTGTTCTCTACCATTGGCCTGGGTTTGCCCTCGTTCTGGTTGGCGATCATGATGATTCTGCTGTTCAGCCTCTCGCTGGGGTGGTTTCCGGTCTCGGGCTATGGCAGTGACTGGGGCGAACGTTTGCATCATATGTTCTTGCCTTGTCTGACGATCGCGCTGGCGTTGTCCGCCGTGCTGACCCGTAATTTGCGCGCCAGCCTGCTGATGGAATTACAAACCGATTATGTCACCGCCGCTCGGGCGCGTGGACAGAGCGAAAATCGTATTTTCTGGCGTCATGTTATACCGAATTCACTGGTGCCGACTGTCAATCTGCTGGCGGTCAATATCGGGTGGCTGATTGGCGGTACTGTGGTGATTGAAAGTGTTTTTGCTATTCCCGGCATGGGGCAATTGCTGGTTAAGGCGATCATCAGCCGTGATTACATGGTGGTACAGGGCGTGGTACTGGTATTTTCCCTGGCAACGGTGGCGGTGAATCTCCTGGCTGACGTGTTGACCGTGGCGCTAGACCCGAGGGTAAAACTATGAGCGCGATGACAATCCTCTCTGGTGTCAAACGTCGCTGGCTACCGCGCCAGCAGGCGTTAAGAACCGGCATGGCGATTCTGTTTGTTTGGGTGTTACTGGCCCTGTTTTGTCCCTGGCTGGCACCTTATGATCCCATTGCTCAGAACGTTGCCGCGACACTGTTGCCGCCCGATCTGCTTCATCCTTTTGGTACCGATAACTTTGGCCGGGATATTTTTTCCCGGGTGATGTGGGGTGCACGGGTGGATCTGCAAATCTGCATCATCGGGGTGATTTTCCCCTTTACCATCGGTACGGTCATCGGCGCGTTTTCCGGGTATCTCGGTGGTGCGGTGGATACCGTCTTGATGCGGATCATCGATATTGTGCTGGCGTTTCCATTTCTGGTGTTGATGTTGTCGATTATTGCCATTCTTGGCCCGGGCCTCGGCAGTTTTTATATCGCTATGGCGATGGTGGGATGGGTGTCTTATGCGCGGTTGGTGCGCTCACAGGTACTGACGCTTAAACATCGGGACTTTATTCTGGCCGCGCGAAGCTTGGGTTATACCCACCCGCGCATTCTGTTTATACATATATTACCTAACGCGCTTACCAGTTCGATCGTGTTCTCCATGTCTGACTGCGTGCTGGTGTTGCTCAATGGCGCGGCAGTGAGTTACCTCGGTCTTGGCGTTCAGCCACCGATTGCCGAGTGGGGTGTGATGGTGGCCGAAGGCCAAAGTTTTATCACCACCGCCTGGTGGATAACCACGTTTCCCGGACTGGCCATTGTTGTGTTGGCGATGGGCTTCAGTCTGCTGGCTGACGGATTGGGCGACAAGCTGGGAGCACAGCCATGACACTGTTGCAGGTTTCAGGCCTGATGATTGAAGACCGTCAGGGTACGGCGTTGGTGGATGCGTTGTCACTGTCATTGGACGCCGGGGAAATTCTCGGTCTGGTGGGGGAAAGCGGCTCAGGAAAAACCCTGACCTGCCGGGCGATGATGCGTCTATTACCCGGTGAGGGATTGACGATTCGCGAGGGTCAAATCAGGCTCAATGACACGGATGTATTGACGCTCAACGACAAGCAGATGACTGCCATCCGCGGTCGGGAAATTGGCATGATTTTCCAGAATCCAGCCAGTCATCTGAACCCGGTGATGACCATCGGTCAGCAGATTGCCGAAAGTCGGCGCCTGCATTTCGGCGCCAGTCGCCACGATGCGCGCCAGCAGGCGATCACATTATTACGTCAGGTTGGCATCCCCGATCCGGTTCGGCGAGTGGATAACTACCCGCATGAATTTTCTGGCGGTATGCGTCAGCGTGCCATGATTGCCGTGGCACTGGCCTGTGAGCCGAAGGTGCTGATTGCCGATGAGCCTACCACAGCGCTGGATGTCACCGTGCAGATGCAGATTTTGCGACTGCTTAGCGACCTGCGGGACCGGCTGGGCATTGCCATCATTTTGATCACTCATGACCTCGGCGTGGTGGCACAAACCTGTGATCGTATTGCGGTGATGTACGGCGGAAGACTGTGTGAATCTGGGGATAAACGCCAGGTACTTGCGCAGGCGTGCCATCCCTATACGCGCGGGCTGATTGATTGCCAGCCCGCCAGCGAAGGTGGATTAGGGCGATTGATCACCATACCGGGCCAGCCGCCATTGGCGCAGCGTTTTCCCACCGGTTGCCGTTTTCATCCACGTTGCCCGCACGCCACCCTTGACTGTCAACGTGTTCAGCCGGTGATGCAGACTGCCACGCCCGGTAGTGCGCATGCTGCCGCGTGTCACCATCCGCTACATGCCATGCTGTGTGGGAGGGAACATGGCCAGTAAATTATATCCATTGCTGGAAGTGGAAGATCTCACGGTCGCTTTTCCAGTGTCCGGTGGTTTTAGTCTTAAAAAACGGTATGTTCACGCCGTCAATGGGGTGTCCTTACACATTCAGGCCGGTGAAACACTGGGGCTGGTAGGGGAATCCGGCAGCGGAAAAAGCACGCTGGGCCGGGCGATTCTGCATTTGGAAGATGCCACTTCAGGCCGTGTGCGTTTTGACGGTCGATTGATTACTGATGGGATGAGGCCGGATATTACCCGGTTGCGCCAGCAAACCGCGATGATTTTCCAGGACCCATTTTCGTCGTTAAATCCGCGTCAGACGCTAGGCGAAAGTCTTGCCGAAGTGCTGCGTGTGCATCACAAAGTGGCGGAATCTGCCATCGCGGCACGGGTTGCCGAGTTGCTGACGCTGGTGGGTTTGAGCCCGGAGCAGGCGACGCGCCGTCCGCAGGCATTGAGCGGTGGGCAGTGTCAGCGGGCCGGTATCGCCCGGGCGCTGGCCATTGAGCCACGTTTAATTGTTGCCGATGAATGTGTAGCGGCGCTGGACGTCTCTATTCAGGCGCAAATTATCAACTTGTTGATGGACCTGCGTGAGCGTATGGGGCTGGCGATTCTGTTTATCGCCCACGATCTGGCGATTGTGCGTCGCCTATGTGACCGGGTGGCGGTGATGTATCTCGGCCGTATTGTGGAAAGTGGGCCAACACCCATCGTTTTCAGCACACCGCGACATCCGTATACCGCGGCATTGGTTGCAGCGATCCCCGAGATTGACCCTGACCGGCCGCTGCCCAGGCATTCGCTACAGGGCGAGCCACCCAGTCCGCTGGATATTCCCGCCGGTTGCGCTTTCCATCCACGTTGTGCCTATGCCTTACCGTCATGCGGTCAGGGTACAGCACCCGAAACCCGGCATATTGCCGACCATGCCTTCGACTGCGTGCTTGATGACAGCAGCAGCGACAGGATTTATCCGTTGACTGAGGAAATGTTACATGAAGCAAAAGCATTTTAACGTTATTGCCGCCGGGCTGATGCTGGCGTTCAGCCTGGTCAGTGAAATGGCACAGGCTGCCGGGATTCTCACTATTGGACGCCATGAAGACAGCACCACGTTTGACCCGATAAAATCGGCACAAAACGCGGATAATTGGGTGTTCTCCAATGTGTTTGATCCGTTGATTCGCGTTGATGACAGTGGCACAAAATTGGTGCCGGGGCTGGCGGAAAGCTGGAGTATTTCTCCGGATGGCAAGGTCTATACCCTGAAAATGCGTGATGCCAAATTTTCAGACGGTACACCGGTGACGGCGGCCGATGCCGCCTTCAGCCTGCTGCGTATCCGCGACAGTGCCGAATCATTGTGGCGAGACTCTTACAGCATTATTGATAAGGTGGAAGCCAAAGATCCGCACACGTTGGTGATCACCTTGAAAACGCCGTCAGCGGCATTTCTGTCACAGTTGGCGTTGCCTAATGCGTCGGTGATATCGCAACAGGCGTTGACCAGGCAAGGTGAAGAGGACTTTGCCGAACACCCGGTAGGTTCTGGTGCCTTTAGTGTCAAAGAGTGGGATCGGGGTGAGAAGGTGGTGTTGGTGAAGAATCCCTATTACTGGGAAGCCAACAAAGTGAAACTGGATGGCGTGGAATGGCTGACGCTGCCGGATGACAACACCCGTATGTTGAAAGTGCAGGCTGGCGAGATTGATGCGGCCTTGTCCATCCCGTTCTCCCGTATCTCGTCGTTGCAGAAAGATCCTAACCTGAACGTTGAGCTGGACCGCTCAACTCGCGAAGATCACTTGTTAATTAACCATTCGCATGGTCCGTTAGGCAAGGTGGCGGTGCGTCAGGCGATAGATTTTGCGATAGATAAAAAATCCATCGTCGATACCATCACGTTTGGCTACGGTAAAATCGCCAATTCCTATATTCCTGAAGGAGCGCTTTATCACTACGCGGATAATCTGCAACGGCCTTACGATCCACAAAAAGCTAAGCAGCTGTTAGCCAGTGCCGGCGTAAAAAATCTGACGCTCAATTACCTGGTGAATGCCGGTGATGAAGTGGATGAACAGATTGCCATTTTGTTGCAGCAACAGTTAGCAAAAGCGGGCATCACCGCCAAATTGCAGAAGGTGGACCCAAGCCAGAGCTGGAGTATGTTGGTTGCTGGCGACTATGACATTTCAGTGATGTACTGGACCAACGACATTCTTGACCCTGATCAGAAAACCACCTTTGTGTTGGGTGATGATTCCAACATGAATTACATGACCCGTTACCACAATGCAAAGGTCAAAGCGTTGGTTGCCGCAGCTCGTGTCGAAATGGATCCGGTCAAGCGTAAACAGATGTATATCGATTTGCAAAAAATGGCCAAAGCGGATGTGAACTGGATCGATCTCTATTACAGCCCGTACCGCAATGTCACTCGTAAAAACATTAAAGGATTCCACCAAAACCCGCTAGGCCGTTTCACGCTGGAAGAAACGGTAAAAGAGTAATTTTTTGCCATTCCTGGGGAAATAGGGACCGACCAAAACAAAAATGTAATCAAATAACAAAAGTTAAAAGCCCGCTTAAAAAAACATAAGCGGGCTTTGTTTTGTTGTTTGGCACGGCTTACCGTGCCAGAGAATCCCCGTCCGGCTGTTCCGGATAATGTCGTAGTGTGCTGATTTAATAATTTTTTATAGGTTGTTATTTTTTAGCGGGAAGAAACAACCATAACAGCAAAGAAAGCATACCCAGGCCGAGACCACCAACGCCGACTTTGACAAATATTTCAACCAACAGGGCATGATGGGCTGCTGCACGTCCTATTTGAGGCGCGTAGAAAAACATGGCAAACCATGCCATAGGATAAAAGAACGACAGACCCATCAGGATAGAGGTGATCTGTTTACGGCTATTCGACATATCTGTTAGCGCAGTAATAGTAATCATCCCCAGCACAAAGGCGGCGATACCCCCGGCATGGAAATGAGCTCTCAACCCAGCGCCAAATGATGTCCTGATCCTTGGCCGGATCAGTGAATAAAGACGGATGAGCCATTATGCCAGCATGGATATAGTTTTGAAAAAAATCCTCATGAACGCCGAACAAAATACCTAAAAAGATATTCATTAAGATCATCAAAAACACTAATGCCAGGCCGATTTTTACCGGCGAAAAATCGACCGACAAAGCGACTTTGTTATTATCTGCCATAAATTAATTTCTTTCAGTTAACCATTTAATTTTCAAGATAAAACACGAAACACGGAAATTTTTTTAGTATTGGAGTATCAGTGTTTTAATAAGGTTCTACTTTTATTAAAAATAAAAGAAGGAAATAACATTCAGTTACGTAATACTCGGGTATTAATGCAACATAAAATGACATGTTGTTCGAAATCTATGACAAAAAAACACTTATCCTTGTAATTCGGATTTTAATATTTAGTTTTGTAAAATTTCACCATGATAATTTTTTTAACACATGTGAATTTTAATAAATAAATGATAGTAAATATTGCATTTATTAATGGGTGTTAATACTCTCAGAGGAATGAAAATATAGATTATTTGTCTAATGACCGCTATTTTGCATGTTGCTTTTATTGGAACTGTATTCTTTGAAATAACGCCCTGAATTTGTCGCCTTTTAATTAGCCTGATGATACCTGATTCCCGTCGCTTTGGTGGGGGCTGTTGTATTTTTCGATGTCGTGCGTTCCGTCGATATGCCGATGGCTCGCCCCGGCTAGATATCCGAATTGATATGCTCTTTGCAGTAGCGCTTTTTATATTCCAGCGGTGTCAGACCAGTCAGCCGGCGAAATAGCCGCCTGAAGTATCCTACATCCTGAAAACCACAGCGTTTTGCTATATCGGCAATGACGCCGCAGTCCGCTATCAGCATTTTTTCGGCGTTACCGATGCGTCGCCGATGAATGGCCTCGGTGAGGGTCATGCGGAAGGTCATTTTATAGACCCGCCCCAGATAATCAACATTACAAAAGAGCTGTGATGCCAATCCGGATGCGGTAAGGGGCAGATGAAACTGGGTACCGATAAGCTGTTGCGCCTTCCATGCCAATGCTATACCCGGTTCTGCCGGTTCAGTACTTTCGGTCCAGCCGTCCGCCACTTGTTGTAGCAGCAACAGTAGAATCAGTTCCAACGAGGAGGCAGGCGACCGGTTTTCCTGCTCGCTGAGAAACAGTCTGAACAACGTAACAAACCGGCGAGGATCGCGTATTTTACTATATTGCGGTATGGGTAATTTAATTGCCTCTTCTTTCGGGGGCCGGGTAGACACACTATCGAAGTGCAGCCAATAAAATTTTAAATCTGCGGGAAAATCACCTATTCCTGCATGTGTCCTGCCTGGCCATAATAAAAGTGATTCCCCGGCTTTGACATAAAAATCGTGCTGATTTTCGCGAATCGCTAATATCCCCTGTTCAACAAAAATCAATTCATAGGATTCCAGAATACGGGTGGGGTGATGGCCAAGTCCACGAGAAATGAATAAACCGCCATTTTCAATTCTAATTGGATAATTGACTGATATTTCAAGCATAATTAATTACCGTAATTGCTGCTTTTTTTTAACTTAGCAAACAAGTACGGGAATTTCAGGTAATACGGCTGCACTATTGATCTACTTCACAATTTTAAATCCATGTCGGAATCGTACCGTTTATCTACCTTTTCCGCACCTTGTTGCGGCCCATATAGTGTGCGAGTTTTAACCAGTGGAACAATAAAAATATGTACTAAATTGAGTCATTAACTTCTTACCCTTCCGCATGCCAATAACTCGTTATCGGCGAGGAGAAAATAATGTCAACCACCGCCATTCCCCATACCGCTGTCCCGGAAATAACTGTCGGCAGCTATTTATCCATTCGTGAAAAGATCGGCTACGGTTTAGGCGATGCGGGTGGCACCGTTATTACCAGCCTGATGATGAATTTCCTGACCTTCTTTTATACCGATATATTCGGCCTCACTCCGGCGCTGGTGGGCATCATGTTTATTGTGCTTCGTGTCGTAGATGCTGTATCCGATCCTCTGATGGGGGTGCTAGCGGACCGGACCGTGAGCCGTTGGGGGCGATTCCGCCCCTGGCAGCTATGGGCTGCTTTGCCCATCGGTATTATCGGTATCCTGACGTTCACTGTGCCCGATGTGAGTCTCAATGTAAAAATCCTCTGGGCCTTTGTCACCTACCTGATGCTCTCCTTGAGCTATACCGCCATCAATGTACCTTATTGCGCGTTGATAAATACCATGACCGGTGCCCACCGGGAGGTGATTTCCTGTCAGGCCTGGCGCTTCGTGTTGTGCGGCATTGCTGGTTTCCTGGTCTCAGTGGGATTGCCCTGGCTGGTGGCTACACTGGGTAACGGCAATGCAGCCCACGGCTATCAACGCGGTGTCGCTGTGCTGTGTGTTATGGCGGTAACGATGTTTCTGTGCTGCTTTTTCTGGGTGCGCGAACGGGTGCCCATGACGGTGCTGGGTAAGTTTTCACCTCGGGAACATTTACGGGGTCTGCGTCAAAATGATCAGTTGCTGCTGATGTTACTGATGTCGTTTTTGCTGATAAATGTCTTTAATATTCGCGGCGGTGGGTATATGTATTTCATCTCCTATGTGCTGCACGGTAGCTCCAGTTACACTTCGCTGTTTTTTACCGCTGTCACCGTGGCATCCATTTTTGGTGCAATGATCGTCAATGGTTTATCTCGCCGCATCGACACAGTAAGACTGTATTATTACACCAATATCGTTTTGGCGGTCCTGGGTATTCTGATGTGGTTTATCCCTACGGGAGAAGCCTATCGCACCCTATGGCTGGCGGTGATTTTCATCAACAGCGTTATCCTTGGTTTTACCCTGACGCTGCATTTCTCCCTGATGGCGTTTGCCGATGATTATGGTTTCTGGAAAACGCGTATTCGCTCATCAGGTATGAGCTTTGCATTTAATCTGTTCTTTATCAAACTGGCCTGGGCATCCAGTGCCGGTATTATCAGCCTGGTGTTTGTTCTGGTGGCCTATGTCCCCGGTATTGATCATCAAACTCCCGCGTCACTCCACGGTATCCGGATGATGGAAAGCTTAATACCGGCGATATTTCATGTATTGCTGGCTGTCGCCCTGCATTTCTGTCGACTGGACAATGGCAGTATGGCTCGCATATCCCGTGATCTTCAGGATCGTCAGTTGGCTTAAACCTTTACCAGGGAATCAAAAAATGGGAAAAACATCTGAAATAGACCTGCATCATATCAAGTTGACCGATTCCTTCTGGCTGGATTATCAGCGATTGGTCAAGGATGTAGTCTTGCCGTACCAGTGGGAGGCGCTAAACGATCGTATCGCCGACGCAGAGCCTAGCCACGCCATAGAAAACTTTCGTCTCGCGGCCGGATGCAGCCAGGAAGAATTTTACGGTATGGTATTCCAGGACAGCGATGTGGCGAAATGGTTGGAGGCGGTGGCCTGGATGCTGAGCCAACAGCCGGATCCGCAACTAGAGCATACCGCTGATGAAACCATTGAACTGATCGCCGCTGCACAACAGCCAGACGGCTACCTGAATACCTATTTCACAGTGAAGGCACCGAAGCAACGCTGGACTAACCTGGCGGAATGCCATGAACTGTATTGCGCCGGACATATGATCGAAGCCGGTGTAGCTTACTACCGCGCCACCGGTAAAACTCGCTTGCTCGAGGTCGTGTGCGCCCTGGCTGATCATATTGATGGGGTTTTCGGCCCCGGCCCCCAGCAGCTTCACGGGTATCCGGGTCACCCGGAAATCGAACTGGCATTGATGGAATTGTATGACGTCACCGACAAGCAACGTTATCTCTCCCTGGCGCGCTATTTTGTTGAACAACGTGGCACCGAACCTCATTTTTATGACCTTGAATATGAACATCGCGGTCGCACCGCCTATTGGCAAAACCACGGCCCGGCCTGGATGGTGAAAGACAAATCATACAGCCAGGCGCATAAGCCCATTGCGTTGCAGACGACAGCGGTAGGACATGCGGTCAGGTTTGTTTATCTGCTGGCGGGTGTCGCCCATCTGGCACGTATCAGCGGCGATGAAGATATGCGCCGCGCTTGTCATCGCTTATGGGACGATATGACTCAACGTCAAATGTACATTACCGGCGGGATTGGCGCGCAAAGCCATGGAGAGGCGTTTACTTCCGATTACGATCTGCCCAACGACACCGCCTATACAGAAAGCTGCGCGTCTATCGGTCTGATGATGTTTGCCCGGCGTATGCTGCAAATGGAGACAGACGGGCAATATGCCGACGTGATGGAGCGGGCGCTGTATAATACCGTGCTGGCAGGTATGGCTCTTGACGGGAAACACTTTTTCTACGTCAATCCGCTGGAGGTCCATCCTGGCGCCATCAAATGCAATCATATTTTCGATCATATCAAACCGGTACGTCAGCAGTGGTTCGGTTGTGCCTGCTGTCCACCCAATATCGCTCGGTTGTTGGGGTCCCTCGGAAATTACATTTACACCCGAAGTGAAGAAACCCTGTTTGTGAACCTCTATATCGGCAGCGAGGTGACCCTTCTCGTGGGCGAGCATTCTCTGACGGTGTGTCAAACCGGTAATTATCCTTGGGATGAAACCGTTAATATCACGGTAACTTGTCCGTCCGCGACGTCATTTACGCTGGCGCTGCGTTTGCCAGGTTGGTGCCCGGAGCCACAGGCGATCCTGAACGGCGAACCTGTTGATATGACGCCTCGGCGAGGATATGTCTATTTCACGCGTACCTGGTCTGAAGGTGACAATATTCAATTGATCTTACCGATGCCGGTGCGCCGGGTACGAAGCAATCCTCTGGTACGCCAAAACCTGGGCAAGGTTGCTTTGCAACGTGGGCCGCTGGTGTACTGCCTGGAACAGGTTGATAACGGCGATAATCTGCATCAACTGAGTTTGTCTGCTGGCAATAATTTTCGCTTGTTGGCCGGCGAAGGAGTACTGGCAGGGAAAACACTGATCCAGGCACCGGGGGAAGGTCTATCGGTAACCGATGTGTTGCAACAGCCTCTTTATGATTATGACGGTGAACCTCCGCGGCGCCGACCGTGTTCCTTGCTCTTTATTCCCTATTTTTGCTGGGCCAACCGAGGCGAAGGGGAAATGCGAGTATGGATTGCGGAAACCTGATCCGATATCGCCATGCATAAGAAGGCCATGCAGCAGGGAGCGCCTTGGTACAGGTAATTTTTGTGCCAACAACCTGCTGCACCAGTAATGCAGCCAGGCTTAATGGGATATCCACTTCATTCTGTTGGGGTGCTGCGTAACCAGATGTCATCAGTAAGCGGTGGGTGTATTCCGGCTGATAGCTTCAGCCGGAATGCTTTTTCCTGCTGCTTAGCGGTTGAGGCTTGCACCACCGCCTTTTTTCATCACCGAGCGGATATCTGACTCCTGAACCAGATTCAAATCACCGCTGATGGTCAGTTTCAATACGCTGGCTGCAATCGCAAATTCAATCGCTTCCTGCGAGTCAAATTTGTGTAGCAGGCTGTGCATTAAACCAGCGCCAAAAGCATCACCTGCGGCAACGCCTTCCATCACATGCACATTGTAACGGTTGGTTTCATAGAATGTATCTTCACTCAGTAACAGACCCATCCACTGGCTGTCTTCAACGGATTGGATATTACGCAGAACACTGACCACCATTTTGCAACCTGGATATCTTCTGGTGACCTCCCGCATGCCGTCTTTAAACGCGTCAATCTGTTCGATGCCGCGGGACATATCGCCATCAAATGCCTTGATGCCGAGCGTCGCTTCGAAATCTTCATCATTGGCAATACAAATTGTGACATAGTGCATCAGCCTGGACATCACTGTTTGCGCTTTTTCTGGTGACCACATCTTGCCACGGTAATTCATGTCGCAGACCACCGGGATATTATGCTTCTGGCAGTAGAGGCAGGCAGCTGTTACGGCTTGTTCCAGCTCTACTGAAATGGCGGGAGTGATACCGGAGAAATAGAAATAATCGACATCCCTGAAAATGGCTTCCCAGTTGAACTCTGTCTGTTTCACTTCCGCGAAAGCGCTCCCAGCACGATCATAGACGACATTGGTAGCGCGTACGCTGGCACCTTTCTCGAAGAAGTAGATCCCCAAACGGTTTCCGCCACGTAACACTTTTGTCGTATCGACACCATATTTACGCAGTGTGGAAAGTGCTGTTTCACCTAATAGATTTTTGGGCAATTTGGTCAGGTAGGCGGCGTTATTTCCAAGCAGTGCTAATGATACTGCGACGTTGGCTTCGGCACCGCCATAGGCGGCTTCAAAAATATCGGACTGAATAATGCGATTGTTTCCGACAGGTTTCAGTCGCAGCATCATTTCTCCAAAAGTTAACACTTTCATTTATTTCGTCCATTTCTGAATAAGTTAGCGAATTATATACCCAATAGATTGGGCATTGCAGACAGACGGCAGTCGGTTGTGACACAGATTAAGGGAGTGTGCGGGTTTTTGACGTATTCAGGATCGCTTTATGGCAAGGATTATGGCGCGCGCCTCTGTTCCTTCATCAGCGACGCTCTGATATCGTTAAGCCAGCTAATGTCCTGACGATACTGTTCCTGGCGTCGTAAACGGTGGTTTGGCAAACCAGATAACCACGATCAGTCCCAGAAAGCCCCACCCCAATAAATGGAAGTAATCAATAGTCGAGGACATCCACGCCTGTTGTTGCACGGTTTTATCCAGTTGTGCCAGATTGGTTTGCGTGATACCGCCCATCCGATGGAGGTAACTTACCGCCGCCGGATTATATATGGACACGCTCTCGCTCAGTATCGCGTGGTGATAAATCTCACGATTTGACCAGATCCAGGTGGAAAGCGATGAGGCAAAACTCCCACCCAATACGCGCAAAAAGGTTGCCAGTCCTGAGCCTTCAGCCACATCCTTGCCATGCAGACTCGAGAGCAAAATAGAGGTCAGTGGCACAAAGAAAAACGCCACGCCCATTCCCATAAACAATTGCACACCTGCAATAGTCATGAAATCTACATTAGTGTTGAATTGAGCACGCATCAGACATGATAATCCCATGATCACAAACGACACTGTGGCGAGCAGCCGTAAATCAACCCGGTTGCCGTAACGTCCAATAATCGGCGACAGTATCACTGGCAACATCCCCATTGGTGCGGCTGCCAGTCCCGCCCAGATTGCGGTATATCCCATCCACCTCTGAAGCCATTGAGGCAGGATCACGTTAATGGCAAAAAATGCGGCGTACCCGAGCATCAGCGATAGCGTACCGACGGTGAAATTTCGGTCGGCAAACAGCCTTAGGTTAACAATTGGGTGGCGTTCTCCCAACTCCCAGATAATAAAGGACACCAGCGCGATGGCGGAAATAATCGACATCGTTACAATATTCGTAGAAGAAAACCAGTCCAGATCATTACCTTTATCCAACACCACCTGCAACAAACCAACGCCGATGACCAACAGCCCAATACCGATATAGTCGACACTGACGCGCTCTATGGTATTCCGCCAGTCACGTAGCTGCATCCAGACAATGATCGAGGCAAAAATGCCGATCGGCACGTTGATGTAAAAAATCCACGACCAGGAATAACTATCGGTGATCCAGCCGCCAGTAATAGGGCCGACGATCGGACCTACTACTGTCACCATCGCCAAAAGTGCCAGTGCCATGTTGCGTCGTGAGGGTGGGAATATCATCAGCAACAGCGTTTGGCACATGGGGTACATTGGACCGGCAAAGAAACCCTGTAAGGCCCGGAAAATAATCAGCTCTGTCATGTTCTGCGCAAAACCGCAAAGGAAAGACGCAAGACTGAACAGTAAAACCGAGACAATAAATAGTCGTAGTTGACCAATGGTACGGGAAAGCCAGCCCGTCAATGGCAGGGAAATGGCGTTGCACACGGCGAAAGAGGTTATCACCCAGGTACTCTGATCCGAACTGACACCGAGACTACCGGCAATCGTCGTCAACGATACGTTGGCAATCGTGGAGTCCAGCACCTGCATAAATGTAGCCAGCGAGATTGCAAATGTCGCCAGTGCCAGACTCGGCGGTGTAAAAGCAGCCTTATCGTTCATCACTGCCTTCCTTAGCCATGTGTGTTCGTCAACGGTAAACTGTTGTCATGGAGAATTTGCGCTACCAGTTCGTCAGCTTGCTTAAGAGTAACGTCGTAAACGTCGGTGTGATAGCGTGGCGTATTGACCGTTTCTGTGGGTAATAATTTGCCTTGATCATTGTGAATATCCACTTTGGCGTACATCGACAGACCGATACGCAGCGGATATTGCTTTATACTTTCTGGCTCAAGAGCAATGCGCACCGGCAGTCGCTGGACGATTTTTATCCAGTTTCCGCTGGCATTTTGGGCAGGTAACAAGGCGAAGGCACTGCCAGTCCCGATACCAAGGCTTTCTATCGAACCCTTGTACACCACTTTATCGCCATAAATGTCGGACGTCAGGGTAACCTCCTGACCAAGCCGCATTTGCTGCATTTGGCTTTCTTTAAAATTGGCATCGACCCATATCTGATTGAGGGGCACGATTGTCATTAGCGTCGCGCCGGAACTTACGTGCATCCCCAACTGAACGGAGCGCTTCGCAACATAACCGCTTACTGGAGCAACAATAGCGCAGCGTGCCCAATCCAGATACTTGCTACGTAGGTCTGCCACCGCACTTTTGATCTCAGGATGATTGTCGACCACGGTATTATTGACCATGGCCTGATTGACGCGCAGAGACTCTTCTACTGCATTAAGGTTGTTGCGGGCGCTGTTGACCGCATCCTGATAATGCGCCAGCGATTCTGTGGAGATAGCGCCTTTGGCGGCCAGTCCTTTACGACGGTTATAATCACCAATGGCTTGTTGCAGTGCCACCTGCTTGGCTTTAACCTGCGCTTGATAGTTATCCACGGTACTGTACAGACCACGCACCTGGCGCACGGTCTTGGCCAGCGAAGCTTCCGACTGTTGCAAGGCGATGAAGGTATCGCTCGGACTGAGTTGCACCAGTGTTTGTCCTTTCTTTACATAATCTCCGACATCAACACTGATTTTTGTCACGGTACCATCGATTTGTGGTGTCAGTGTTATCTGGTTGCCATCAACATAGGCATCGTCGGTGGTCTCATAAAAACGCACGTACAGTTGGTAGTAGATCCCACCAGCAGCAGCAGCCAACAGCAAAATAACCAGCAAAACAGTAAAATTACGTTTACGGTGACTGGTGTGTGGAAGAGGGGAATCTGGTTTTGTTTCCATGGTGGTGGTGACCTTTGCCATTTGTTCGTTTATTGAGGGAAAAAGCGTTCTATGACGTCATTCGGCAACATCTTGGTGAGGAGTTGTGTGAGTTGTTCTGTCTCCTGAGGGGTTAGCCGGGCGGTCATCTGTACCGGTAAAATCTGTCTCCCCTCCAGCTCGAAACGCTGACAAATCGTCGTCCCTTTTTCAGTCAACGCCAAGATCACTTGACGCTTATCGCTGGGGTGAGGTAGACGCAGAATCAGTTTCCGTTTCACCATCCGTTCGATCATGCGACTCAGTGCACCCCCATCCATCATCGTGTTCTTACTCACTTCCACCGGACTGACAAACCCGTTACGAATATTGATTAATACCTTGAACTGAGCAGCGGTAATGTCACTACCGGCAAGGTATTCATTAATTAATTGATCTTTAAATTGGTTTGCCAGGTGAATCAGCAAACCAAGTGGATAGGTATTTTCAGCAAGTTTTTTCTTCATACTTACAACATATTGACTAGGCATTTATTACGTATGAAATTAATGCCTAATCAGTTAAATGTCAATTAATTATCATTACAGTTTGTTTCTTATTGGTGTGATGTAGGCTAAATCGGCAGCCTTTTCATAGAAACGACGGTGACAGGCGTGGGTGACACCCTTCCGTGGTGGCGGATAAACAGTTGCAGATCAAAGTTCTCTTCGAGGTTTTTGGATACTTGGCATTTCCTTATTTAATAATGATGCTTTCCTTCGTATTCACGGCAGATGTTACATTGTGAAATCACATGGTGACATTTTATGCTACTTTAGGTGGGTGGTTTACGAAATATAACTTATATTTTTATGATGTAAGCACGTAGCATTAATGGATATATTGGAATATGAAAGTGTTTGTTATTTTTATCAATAAAATAAAGAGATGCGGTTGCACCATCGTATTATCTTGCAACAATAGTGCTGATATATCTGTAACCTTTTAATGACAAAAACCTTATATTTTGTGAGTTTGCTCACAACTATTATTTGGGTTTCATATATTATTCTCAGCATATGTCCTGTCGCCGCGAGTATAGTGACATTATAAGGTTGTATCAATTTTCTGTGAAAATATGTTTCCGAAATTTTTGGCGGTGTTTTTTTATTTTTTTGGCGATAGTTTAAATATATTTATGGACACAATGTAAAGACTAATCAATGAGAGGAAAATACATGTCAACTTATTATTTTTTACCGACACGCAATGTTTTCGGCGAAGGTAGTGTGCAAGAAGTAGGTGAATTAGCGAAAACGCTAAACGCTAAAAAAGTACTGATCGTTACTGACAAATTTCTTGCTCAGAGTGGTATGGCGGATAGAATCGCTGAAATTTATAAAAAGTCGGGAATTGACACTCATGTCTTCTCTGGCGCAGAACCTAACCCAACAGATAAAAACGTCGCTGATGGCATTATGGTCTATCGGGAACAAGGTTGTAACTCAATAGTCTCGCTTGGTGGTGGATCGTCACACGACTGTGCCAAAGGCATTGGCCTGGTTGCGGCCAACGGCGGAAATATAAGGGACTATGAAGGCGTTGATAAATCCAGTAATGATATGATCCCGTTAATGGCAATTAATACCACTGCCGGCACGGCCTCTGAAATCACGCGTTTTTGCATCATTACCGATACCGACCGCAAAGTTAAGATGGCCATTGTCGATTGGCGTGTTACACCGCAAATTTCAATTAACGATCCTGAGTTAATGGTAGGTATGCCGCCCTCGTTAACTGCCGCAACGGGGATGGATGCATTGACCCATGCGATTGAAGCGTATGTATCAACAATGGCTAATCCACTTACTGATGCCGCAGCATTAAAAGCAATTAAAATGATTACCCAATATTTACCTAAGGCTGTTGCTAATGGTGAATATATGAAAGCCAGAGACAATATGGCTTATGCTCAATATTTGGCCGGCATTGCATTTAATAATGCCTCTTTAGGTTATGTGCATGCTATGGCTCACCAGCTTGGCGGTTTTTATAATTTACCGCATGGTGTATGTAATGCAATTCTATTACCTTACATAGAATCATTTAACCTAATGAGCAATCTTAATCGATTCAAGGATATTGCAGAAGCGATGGGAGAAAATATAGTTGGTCTTTCCACTGATGAGGCTGCGGTTAAAGCTATCAACGCTATTCAAAGATTGAGCAAGCAAGTTGGTATTCCTCGTGATCTGAAGAGCCTTGGTGTTAAACCAGAAGATTTCGCCATTATGGCTGAAAATGCTAAAAAAGACGTTTGTCAGCTGACCAATCCGCGTAAAGCGACTAAAGAACAGGTTATCGAGCTCTACAGAAAAGCTTACGAAGGTGAACCAGCTATATAATCTAATGGTAATATATACCGAATAGATTTCGAGTCCCGATGAGCTTACTCAAGTAAGTTCATCGGGCAAATCTGCCGGGAGTAGATTTGAACGCTGCTTGCAGCGACCATAAAGGGGCGAGGCCCAAGGATGGGGGAAGTAGTTGAGCGCCGCAGCCAACGCACATGCAACTTGAAAGATGGTTACAACATATTGAAATGGAAACTGATATTTTAAAAATGCTACTGTAGATTCAATTTGTCAACGCAACATCATTTAAAAAAACGTGTTTTGGCGTTTTAAATTTCAGTGTTTTTCTCGACCTGTTATTTAATTGTTCTGCGACTTGATTAATATCCTGTTGTGAATGTTGAGCCAGACAGGTCCTTTCAGGGAAGTATTGCCGAATAAGGCTATTTCTTTTTCGTGAACTTCAGCGCCAGTTATTTTCCAACTGAACACATTTCCTACCAGATACAGATAGTGCCAGCGACCACGTACCTCTGACGACAAGGTCACGCATGATGTGCACTGGCCGCCACGGCTTCATTTATCCGGCGGATAAATTGACATTGCTCATTCGTCGGCGTCAGTCGTCTTCAGTTTCTCCATAATAGTTCCTGCGCTTTTTCGTAGCAGCAGTCTCGCTGTTGTTTTTGCCAGTGCTTCTGCTGGTCATTGTTCACTGTTTTGTCTGCACTCGTACCGGTTTTCCTCATATTTAGCCTGATTACACCAGTTACACAGGATAACTGCGGATGTTCCTTCCCGCTGCGCAACTGCGGCTATGCCCGTAATTTTGCCCGCACACCAGCTTTATGCTCGGGGGAAATTCGCTTTACGTGTCACTCCATCACTCTCTGGATCATTCTTTCATAGAGGGTGACATTTATATGATGACACTGAGGGGGACCACGTCATCCTTCAGATAGTGGCGCGTGAACTATGTGAGTCCAGTCACAAAATTATAAAACGAGAGTATACTAATGGTATACATACATCTGCAAAATGTATACGGTATGTACATTAGTAAATATGCATAAGAGTTAATATGAAGCCAGTTTATATCAGTATCGCCGACGACCTGGTCTATAAAATTAATGAGGGTTTCTATTCGGAAGGGGACATGCTGCCCACCGAAGTCGAGCTATGTGAGATTTATAACGTAAGTAGGATGACCCTGCGTAAGTCACTGGCTTTACTGGCGGAGCAAGATTTGCTTGTAAGAGTGAAGGGGTCAGGTACTTATGTAAAGAAAAATAAATCAGCGATTCATGGCGCTGCTGAGCTAACGGGTTTCCAGCAAGAGATTAAGAAACAAGGAAAAGAAGTCACTACCAAAGTGATAACATTTGAGATCATTCATCCAGATGCAATGGTAGGTGAACGGCTTTGTTTAGGACCTACAGATCAGGTTTTTCATATTGAGCGCATCAGATATATAAATAATGAAGCTGAGATTTTTGAACGGACATACATGCCAGTAAATATGTTCTCTGACCTAACAGTCGAGATTATGTCAGGATCAAAATATAGCTACGTCCGTTCGAAAGGAATAAATATTTATGGGAATAAACAAATCGTATCAGTTGAGCTGGCTGATAAAAGGTTAAGCAAAGTCCTTGATGTCAAAGTAAACCACCCACTTTTGAAAGTAATTTCAATGGGGGAATATGAAGAAGGAAAAGTATTCGAGTATAGCATCAATATTTTCCGATTAAATCAATACAGCTTTGAGTTTTACGCACGATAAGAGAGATACATTATATAATCATATTTAAAGAGGCTTTATCATGACGGTTAAAATTTTTTTATGTTGTGCTGCGGGTATGTCGACATCAATGGTTGTTAATAACATGAGGAAAGTTGTAACTGCGAAAAATCTTGATGTTGCTATTGAAGCATATTCAATTTCTGAGTTTGAAGATATGCTGCCACGTTATGATATTTGTATGGTAGCTCCACAGGTAAGTTATAAGTTTAATGATTTTAAAAAACGATGCGATGAGTCTGGTAAGGCGTGTCATAAAATAGAAATGAAAGACTATGGAATGCTTAATGGTGAGGCAATTCTAAATCAGGCTTTGTCAAAAATCTAATCGTCAATGTTTTATGAAAAAATAACTACCCTATTTTAAAATATAAATGAAAGATTTAGGCATATTTATTGGAGAAGCAGCCATAAACCAAGCCTTGTCAAAAATCTAATTACCAGGTGTCTTATGAAAAACAAATTATTCTATTTTTTAGAAGAGCATCTTGCGCCTTTCGCAGGTAGGATCGGGGCTCAACGACACGTTATGGCAATTAGGGATGCCTTTATTGGTGCAATCCCTTTTATTATTGTCGGTTCATTTGCGCTTGTTATTGCGTACCCTCCTTTTTCAAAGCAAACAGTAAATTTTTGGACTGTTTTTGCAGCGAAATATCATAATGAGATTATGGCGCCATATAATTATACTATGGGAATAATGGCATTATGGGTAGTAACTGGACTCGGTTATAACTTAGCCAAGAACTACCGTAAACTTAACCCATTTCTTGCAGGCATCTTATCACTAGTAACGTTTTTAATGCTTTCAGCCCCCATGACGAGTAATGAAGCACTACCCATCGCAAATATGGGGGGGACAGGAATTTTTACGGCAATGATCATCGGGATTTTCATTCCTGAGATGATGCACTTCTTAATAAAAAACAACATTGGATTAAAACTACCAGAACAAGTTCCTGATAAAATCAGGCAATCCTTTGACTTACTGATTCCAATAGCTTTAGTCATGGTTGTTGTATATCCACTGAGTGTGATTGTTTACAAGCAAACTGGGATGATCATTCCTGAGTTAATAATGCAAGCATTCAAACCGCTTATTTCTGCTTCTGACAGTCTGGGGGCTGTTTTGCTGATCACCCTCGTTGCTCAGGTTCTATGGTGGGCTGGTGTCCATGGGGCAACGATTGCTAGTGGAGTGATAGCTCCGTTTGTTTTATCAAACTTAGCTGTTAACCAGCAAGCCCTTGCGGCAGGTACTCCAGGGACAGAGCTACCAAAGATTTTTGCTCAACCATTAATTGACTTTTTCATTCAGCTTGGCGGATCAGGTGCGACCTTTGGGTTAGTGCTACTATTCTTGCGGTCACGCTCATTGCATTTAAAATCAATTGGTAAATTATCATTGATTCCAGGTTGTTTTAATATAAATGAGCCTATGGTATTCGGTACTCCTATTGTGCTCAACCCTTTATTCTTTATTCCATGGGTTGTGGCACCTTTAGTCTGTGGTACCGTAACATGGTTTGCATTTAAACTTGAACTGCTTCATCGGATTGTTATTCTTCCGCCATGGACCACGCCTGCTCCGATTGGCGCTATGTGGGCAACAAACTGGTCAGTTCAGGCACTGGTAGTTATTGCAATTAACTTTACTCTTGCCACTATTATATATTTCCCATTCTTTAAGATATATGAAAGATCTTTGCTAAAAGAAGAGATGGCACAATAACTTCAAAACTTAATGATCTAATTTAAATTATAAATATAGGTTTAACTATGGAAACTAATTCTGTTCTTGATGAAGAATATTTAATGAATTTACTTTGTCAGGCAGGTGCTGCTAAAAGCGCAGCTATGGACGCTATCTTTAAAGCTCGCGAGGGTTCTCATTCGGAAGCACTTCATCAGTTACAAATTTCTGATGAAATATTCAAAGAGGTCCATAAATGTCAGACTGAATTAATTAGTATGGATGAGGGTAAAGGTAAAATACAAATGACCTTAATTTTAACCCACATCCAAGATCATATTATGAATGGTATGTTATGCAAAGAAATTGCAATTGAACTTGTTGAGTTGTATCGTCAATGTAAGGAAAAACAGAATGCTTAAAATAGCAATTATTGGTGGTGGTTCCAGCTATACTCCGGAAATCGTTGAAGGGTTTATCAACAGGTACCATGAATTACCTATTACTGATATCTGCCTGTATGATATTGAGGAAGGTCGTTATAAAGTTGAAACCGTTGGTGCTTTTGCTAAACGAATGATTCAAAAATCAGGTTTGCCAATTAATCTGACGATTACCTTCAATCGTGCTGAGGCATTAGACGGCGCATTATTTGTATGTTCTCAAATGAGGGTAGGCATGATCCCTGCCCGAATTAGAGACGAACGTCTTGGGCATAAATATGGAATGATTGGCCAGGAAACAAATGGTATCGGTGGGTTTGCAAAAGCAATGCGAACCATTCCTGTGACATTAGATCTTTGTCGAGATATTGAAAACATTTGTCCAGATGCCTGGCTTATTAACTTTACTAATCCATCAGGTATCATTACTGAAACCGTATTAAAGCATACCAGTGTTAAAGTTATTGGCTTGTGCAATGTTCCTGTTATCACTCAATATGGTGTCGAAGAATTACTTGGGGAAAAGGTTCAGATACAGTTTGCTGGCCTAAACCATTTTATCCATGCATTTCACATTTGGGATAATAAAGGAAAAGATCATATTAAAGAAGTCATCAATCGAATGTGTGAAGGGGATGATTTCGAGTTACCCAAAAACCTCGGTAAGGTAACATGGGTACCAGAGCAACTAAGACAACTTAATGCAATTCCGTGTGGCTATCACCAGTACTATTATATGCAGGATGATTCTGAGCATAAGGAAATGGATGCAAAAGATTTCGTAACGCGTGGGGAAGAGGTCCAAGCGATCGAAAAAGAACTGTTTAAATTATATGAAGATATTAATCTTGATATTAAGCCTAAGCAGCTTGAAGACCGTGGCGGCGCTTACTATTCTGATGCAGCATGTGAATTGATTAATAGCATTTACAATAACAAAAGTATCCTTATGCACGTAAATACACGTAATAATGGTACTATTTCTGAACTACCTCCAGATTGTGCGATTGAAGTAACATCGCTGATTACAGCTTCTGGGGCGCACCCATTAAATATTCCTGCCATTGAAAATCCAGCAATTCGTGGGACATTGCAGCTGCAAAAAGCCTTTGAAGAATTAACTGTTAAGGCAGGTGTTGAAGGTGACTACGGTACAGCCCTTCAGGCCTTGACAATTAACCCACTAGTGAGAAAAGGAAATGTTACTAAACAGATTCTGGATGAGATGATTGAGATTAATAAGGATTATCTCCCTCAATTTAAATAAATAGGTTGAAAAAAACAAAAGGGCATGTCTCTTTTGTTTTTTTATGGATTTTATATCACAACATCAAGAGTTCGCTCTGCGCTATAAACAGATGTTGCGAGGTTCAGTGCGTCAATTAAAAAAGGGGCAGGGCAAACGACATAGCTACAAGTTGAAATGTAGTCGTGCGGTGTGGGGTATAAACCAGCATCCGTGCGCTGCTACGCAGTGTGTCACGCTTTCAAACGCTCAAATAACAGATCCAGAAAGGCGCGTACGGCTGGATTTGCGCGGCGGCTTTCAGGCCAGAGAACGGTCAGGTTATGCCGTTTTACGGCAAATGCTGGCAGTACAGGGATCAACTCTCCTCGCTCAAGCCAGGACGCGGCCATAAAGCTTGATGCCATTCCAATGCCGGTACCGGCCGCTATCGTTGCCAATACGCCCTCGCTTGCATCGGCGACAACCGCAGAGGGGAGCAACATCTCGATTTCCCGCTCCCCAATGCGGAATGGCCAGCGAAACAACTGACCGGTACTTTTATAGCGAAGGTTCACTGTTTCGTGCTCCATCAGTTCGTCGGGATGCAGTGGGGCGCTGTGTTTGCTCAGATAGTCAGGGGAAGCATAGCAACACAGCTGATACGGCGGGAGACGGCGCGACAACAGCCGCGAGTCAGGGAGATCGCCAATCCGTATGGCAACATCAATGCCCTCATCAACCACATTAGCAAGATTGTCGCTCAGACGCAGATCAATGTGCACGTCAGGCTGACGCTGGCGAAACAGCGCCAGTAGTGGGGGAAGCATATGCAGTCCCACCGGAAGCGAGGCGGCAACACGTATGGTGCCGCTGGGTTCCGCACGCGCTATTTTCGCTACCTGCTCAATCTCTTCGGCATCCCGCAATAATCGCAGCACCCGCTCATGCAAGTCACGGCCTTCAGGCGTAAGCGTCAGCGATCGGGTGGTTCGCGTGAAAAGTGTCAGCCCGAGGTGCCGTTCCAGTCGCTGGATACTTTTACTAACAGCGGAAGGTGAAACAGATAAAGCGCGGGCGGCGGCCGTATAACTGCCCAGCGATCCGGCGCGAGCAAAAGCGATAAGCCCTGTCAGGCTTTCAAAACCAATTTGTTCTTTCATGTCATAAGTAAAGCGAAACAGAGCACTATTATCAACTCAAGGTAACTGTCCTAATCTGCTTGAATCGAACATACAGCAGAGGAAACAGTAATGACAGCAATGATGAAAGCCGTACGGTTGCATGAGTTTGGCGGACCCGAAGTGCTGCATTATGAAAATGCACCCCGACCGACACCAGGCACTGGTGAAGTCCTGGTGCGTGTGCATGCAGCGAGTATTAACCCGCCGGATCTTTATCTGCGGGATGGGTACCGTACGCTGCCGCCCCAATGGCGACCCAGCCCCACGTTTCCACTTATCCCCGGCACCGATATAGCCGGTGTCATTGTGGCTGCAGGAGAGGGTGTCCGCCATTTTCAAGTTGGTGATGATGTATATGCCATGGTGAGATTTCCACAGGATCTGATGAAAGGCAGTGGAGCCTATGCAGAATACATCTGCGTTGCTGACGACGAGCTTGCGTTAATACCGCCGGGAATCGATTATGTGCATGCCGCAGCCGCGCCTATGTCACTTCTGACTGCATGGCAGTTTCTGGTTGATACCGGTCATGATGCACCCAATCCTTTCCAGTCCTTTCCGCATGTACCTGTCGCACTGGAAGGCAAAACGGTTCTGGTCAATGGGGCCGGGGGCGGTGTAGGCCATCTTGCCGTACAGGTTGCCAGATGGAAGGGGGCGCGAGTCATCGCTGTCGCGTCCGGCAAACATGAAGCACTGCTGCGTGAACTGGGCGCCAGCGAGTTTATTGATTACACCCGGCAAGCCGCAGAAACGGTTGTGCAGAGTGTCGATCTGGTTATTGACGCTGTTGGTGGTACAAATGTGGAACGGTTTCTCAATATCATCAGACCCGGCGGGGCGCTTTATCTGGTTAATCCACTGGGTTTTGCCGGGCAGAGCGAAGCCGACCTTCGCGGCATTATCGTTTCATCTACACAGGTTCGTTCCAGCGGTCAGCAACTTCAGGAAGCAGGCCAGTTGCTTTCAAGCGGGTTACTGCGTGTGGTGACAGACAGCACTTATCATCTCTTTGACGCCGCCGCTGCGCATGAACGCGCTTCCAAAGGACGTATTCAGGGCAAGATAGTTCTTCGTGTGAATTGAAAGCGTATGTCCTTTATACACTGACAGCGTAAGCGGGACGCTTTATTTTGGCGCACCAGATAACTATAAAAAGCGTGGCCTGTACCAGAAAACGGTGCGGATACGTATCGTCTTTGAAAATAAACGGCTCGCCAATGCTTACATTTCCCGGTTCGCTAGGATGAATATCAAGCTTATCTGGCGCTCTTCACTGCGAACCGGGTGTAAGAGATTGCCGTAAATGATGGGCACTTTGCGGAAGATTCGTCGCCAAGCGCAAAACCGGTGATCTCCCTGATGGCATGAATACACCAGACTCTATGCGGCTGTCTCTGCGGGCGAAAGCCGATAACACCGTCAGGTAACAACGCGTGACCTGGTCATGTCTATGAGACCACGGTTTTGAGTAATGGGCATCACTATGCGCAAAAGTTTAAAAAGTGAATGGCAAACGTTGTTGCTGGCGGGGTTAATAGTCATATACTCAGCACAATGCAATTTCATATGGCTGACCTGGTGCCAAAAACAAAGGTGACCAACATATGGTGTGTTAATTAATGGGGCGCAGGTCAAAGATCGTCTGTTTGTTGTCCTTTTCGTTCGACTTTGCAAAGACGTATCACACTCAGTTTAATTGCGCTAAAAACCGCCGAGGAACGATGTCATGAAGCGCTTCTACCAAACTCAAGACACCATCACCGTTGGGATCGCCCTCGCGGTAAAGCTTAACGTCACGACTCCGGACCTGCTACGCAATCAGGAGCAGGATTTACCCGCCACCAGCACACTGCGCGGCAATGCCGTGGTCGAACTGGTTTTGCGCTGAGGATGCCGTCATGACCGCTTTTCATCAACTGACTGCCACCAGCCTGCGTGGTCAGCTCATTTCTATGGACGACTATGCTGGTAAACTGGTTCTGGTGGTTAATACCGCCAGCCATTGTGGCTTCACGCCACAATACGCAGGCCTTGAAGCGCTCTACAAGAAGTACGCCGCCCGGGGGCTGGTGGTGCTTGGTTTCCCCTGCAACCAGTTCGGTAAGCAGGAACCCGGCGACGCCGACGAAATCGCTCAAACCTGTTACATCAACTACGGTGTGAGCTTCCCGATGTTCGAGAAAGTGGAGGTCAACGGCACCGCTACGCACCCGGTGTTCCGTTATCTGAAAGAAGCATTGCCCGGTGTGTTGGGTGGGCGGATCAAGTGGAACTTCACTAAGTTCCTGATTGGACGTGATGGCAAACCGCTCAAGCGGTTTGCACCGTTTACTCCCCCCGAGAAAATGGAAGCCGCAATCCTTGCTGCACTTGAAAGCTAAGTGCGCCTGTAATTCGAACAACAATTTCTCCGAATTGAAGCCAAAAAAATGCCGTACCAGTACAGACTGATATGGCTATTTTTGTGGTTTATTTTGTCAGAAGGGTAATCCCATTGTGCAGATGCTTCCCTTCCTACAAATATAAGGTGGAACATACGCTTTCCGGCACATATCCAGATGATCTGATCACCATTGCATCATCGCTTTAGGGGCATCTAGATATTCTGCTTTATGGATGTAAGCCGCACACACGCTGTTGCGCTCCTGATGGCTCATTTGACGCTCAACCGCATCCTGCTACGCCCACAGTCCAGATTCCATCAGCGCGCTACAGGCCATTGCCCGGAATCCGTGGCCGCAGATGTTATTTTTTGTGTCATAACCCATCAGGCATAAAGCCTTGTTGACGGTGTTTTCGCACATTGGCTTATACGGATTGTGATCACCGGGGAATATCAGTACCTGATGCCCGGAGATTTCCCGTATCTGTTTCAGAACAGCGATGGCCTGCCGGGAGAGGGGAACGATATGTGGAGTGCGCATTTTCGCCCCACGCCCTGAGTAGCGGACACCGGGGATTGCCTCGTGAGTGGCAGGAATGGTCCAGATTCTGTTCCTGAAATCGATCTCAGACCAACGGGCGAAACGCAATTCTCTGGAGCGGATAAACAGATGCCGAGTGAGTGATACGGCCAGCCGGGTTAGTTCTCGTCCTTGCTGATAGTCCTCTATGCGAGCCAACAGCTCCGATAGTCGCTCCAGTGGAAGGGCAGGGTAGTGGCGTTTAACGGGAGGGGCCGTTACGCCTGACAGATTCAGCGCCGGGTTAATGTTCTGTGCCAACAGCTTGCGAATACCGTCACGTTGCTGACGAGCGTCGGCCAGCGATACATCGGGGCAGATACCTAGGCCGAGGCGAGATTCTTTTCTATTGATACGATATTTGAGATACCAGAGACGCGAACCGCCGGGATTAACTAACAAATATAGACCGTGTGAATCGGAGACTTTAAAGGGTTTGGCAGATGATTCTAATCTGCGGATTTTTGAGTCGTTAAGAGACATTTGGGGGTCACTCCGTCATCGAACCAACCTGACCCCAAATCTGACCACCAAATTCTCCCGATGCGGAGGGAAAACTGAACATGCATCGGGAAGACTTTTCACGCTATCACGCTGAAAAAAAGGCAAAAAGCAGATGCCTTTCGACATCTGCTTTTTTAAATTTGGCTCCTCTGACTGGACTCGAACCAGTGACATACGGATTAACAGTCCGCCGTTCTACCGACTGAACTACAGAGGAATTGTGTGACCGGGGCGCATCTTATCCGGCCATCCCTAATGCTGTCAACGCTAAAATCACGATTGCTGGCTGACTGCTTAGCCTCTGTACAATTCAGTAGGGGAGTGGACACCGATAAAAGCCAGGAAGGTATGGTGGGGGAACGCGGTTAGCGTTGTAGCCGGGCCAATGGTGTCTGGCGGTAGAAGGCACAGAAATCCTGATATACATCAGGGAAACGCTCATACAATAGCTCAGGAGCGCTGAAAAAATACTCTGATAATACAGCGAAACACTCCGCCGGATTAGTAGCCGCATAAGGATCCATACTGGCCGCGTCTTCCCCCACCAATTCTATCTCTTCTTCCAGGGCTGTCATCACAGCATGAATATGGTGTTCCCAGGGAGCGACGTCACGCAACGGTATGGCGGGAACCCCATTGCTCATTCCACCGTTGCGGATGTCCAGTTTGTGGGCCACTTCGTGGATGATCAGGTTAAAACCTGACAAATCAAAAGAGTCCTGCACCTCCAGCCAGTTTAATACAATCGGACCTTGTTCCCGGCTTTGTCCTGACTGTACTAATGGGCCTGCGTGTATCAATCCGATATCATCCTGCCATTCATCCTGCACAACAAAAGGGGCAGGGTGGATTAACACTTCATGAAAACCATCCAACCAGTCAATCCCCAATTCCATGATCGGTAGCACGAAAAGCAGGGCAATCCGTTGTTCTATCAGCTCTGTAAGCGTCAGCCCTTGTAATGGCACCAGCCGTTTTTGCCGCAAAAACTGTCTGGCGAGCGTCACCAGCTTCTGTTGTTCCGTATCATTTAACGGTGTCAGCAGAGGAATAGAGAGTGCCGGTTGCCACTGCTGGAGTGTTTCCGGATCGGGTTGATGTGTTTTCCATTGCCACTTAATCATGGTATTGCTCGTTAACTCATCACTTGAATTTAAAGGCGTGGGGTAGGTCTGTTAAAATGCCACAAAAACGTGCATGATAAGCACCACTTACACGGAGAGGTGCCGGAGCGGCTGAACGGGACGGTCTCGAAAACCGTTGAGGGAGTAATCCCTCCGAGGGTTCAAATCCCTCCCTCTCCGCCAGTATTCAATCAGTTACCCCAATCTTTTTCAGTGACCAAAATCCCGTTGAGAAAATCTGCTAAGAGTATATTGCCTTGGATCAAGCTCCGACGCTATGATTTGATATTGCATTTTTCTATTTAGTGTTGGGCTTATTCTGGCTTTGCGGCCATAAACAAGAACCTGTGAGCTGGTTTCTGTACCAGTGGCAGGCGCTCAGGTTCGTTACATACTATGACTATTTGATGCTCTTCGACAGTCAGTTTATTTGTCGGCGCTGGATGTACTGCTATGGGTTGACGGTTTTCAGCCGTGATTTTTTGTTGCGAATGACAAAAATCATGTTAATAAAATCATCTCGTGATAATTAATGTCATTATTCAAAACTAAATAAGCATCCCAGTTAGTGTGTTTATTAGTTGATTTTTACAAATAATTTTTTAATCATTCAAGGAGATGCTATTTAAAAAATGAGAGCGGCTCATTACGCTGATTAATTTTATCTCCGGTTAAAAAGTCTTTTCAATAATGAAAGTATTCGCTTTCGAGTTGGATTAATTTTATATTTTAATTCATTTTTTATTTGTATCGTTTGATTGAATGCATTTCTTGCGTGTTCAACATCACGAGTGAGACGTTTAATTAGCTCATCTCTTTGATTATTCGGTGATATAGTGTCATATCTTGTTGTGGAAGACATATGAAATCAAGCTCTACAATCGCACCATGCTCATAATCTGCATGCTTCGTTCTTGGTAGATGAGACTACCCTTCTTCTGCCATTACCACTTGATTTCGGCCCTGATCTTTTGCCTGGTAGAGCGCGATGTCTGCACGGTTAAGCAGCATATCCAGATTTTCTCCCGTTTGGAGCTCGGCTACACCACAGCTGACAGTGAAGTGTAATGCATGTTTTTTGACTAAAACTGTCGAGATATCAACTGCACGACGCAGTGTCTCCGCTCGTTGCAGTGCATTTTCCTTACTACAACCATCAAGCAGAATAACGAACTCTTCCCCTCCCCAGCGGCAGGCTTTATCGGTACTTCGTATGGTTCTCTGAATCAGTCTGGTGAGATGTTGCAATGCCCGATCACCAATACCGTGCCCGTAGCGATCATTTATCTGTTTGAAGTAATCGATGTCGATAAGAATAATCGATATCGACTTACGGTGTGTGAAGCGTAGTGCCCGCAATCGCCTGAAGAACTCTTCGAATGTCTGCCGGTTCATCAGCCCTGTCAGTTTGTCTGTTGTCGCCATTGTCTCTAGACGACGCTGATAATTACCGATGGTTAGCCACATCAGTAGCAAGAACAGTGCACTGACGAAAATGCTGATAAACAAGTTTTTGAGCAGCATGATCCATAACTGATGTTCATGGCGATAGCTACTTTGTTCTACCATCAACCGCCAGCCGAATTCAGGGATGAATCGAGTATTAAGAAAAATATTTTCATTATCACGGCGATATTGATAGCTGCCGCCTGGCATAGTTAGTATCGCGGTTGCAATCCGTTTAATGCCAGGTTGTTGATGGATATTCGCTGCTCGATGGTAATTTCCGCCATGTAGCATGACTTCACCATCATCATTAATAAAATAGATAGTCCGGCTATAACGTTGCTCATATTTTTCAATCAGTATCTTCAGGCTTACTACAGACAAACCGATACCGGCCACACCAATGAAATTCCCCTGATAATCTAATACTTTATGATTGATAAAAATATCCAGATGGTCACGGACTTCCGGGTCATACCCAATATCTATACTGTAAGGTATGTTCTCGGGGAGCTGTTTAGTGTCGAAGAACCATTGGTCTTCTTCATCCGGTTTAGAGACCATTTTAAATACTTGGTGAGGATCATAATAAAGTTTAGTTTTGTCAGAAGCGAAAAAAGAGAGAAAGGTAGAAAAACGATGATCAATTTCCTTGAGATAGCGAATCATCGCCTGCGAGTCGGATTCATTATTAAGTACCCAGTCTTTGAGAAAAGTATCATGGGCCATCAACGAGGAAATGAAAATTGGTCGTAACAAGTCCCGTTGAATTTCAGAGTAAACATTGTCACTGGTTAACGGTAGCGAATTTTCTTCTATTTCTTCAAATACGGAATGACTGGCAACTTCGTAGCTGCTCCAACTGATAATTAAAAAGGCGATTAATAGCATGATGGCGAACAAACCGATGGCTCGTTTTTTATTCAACCAATTAAGGTCGGGAATTACATCATGCTGCAAAACAACATCCCCTATACGTTACCTATGATAGAAAAATGACGAATATAAAACCATTAAAAATACCTACCTTACTGCAGTTAAGCAATAGAACCACAAAATATCAATACTGAACACCATATTTAAGGTATGTATGATGTTATCTGTGCATTGGTTCACGGTGATTCATATTGAAAATTCAATGTTACCGAACGGTCTTCAGATAATGATGTATTATGTTGTGATTGATAAAAGTGTTAAATACGATGGGATTAAAGGCAGATAGATTAACAGGCAAAAAACAAATCAAAATAGTATTGAACAAAAATGCCTGGTAAATAACCCAGGCATAGGGAAATGAGTGATATTTGACAGACAAAACAGAACTGGATATCAACTATTCAGGCGTTGAGCAATTTCAGCAACTCGTGCACCGTATAATTTTGCCGTATCCAGATCGCCAGTCGGAATAGCATCAGCACCAGCATCGGAAGGTGACTGGATTAGCGCGCCGACTGACCCGCCCAGATTATTGATATCGTTACGGGTAGCGGCCTGCGTATTGGCAGGTAATAGCCCTAAGCTGACCCAAATTCCGCCGTGCTGAGACGCCAGCGTCTGGAGATAAATCATACAGACTTGTTTATCGCCATTCAGGCTGGCGCTATTAACAAACCCGCCAAATACCTTGTCTTTCCAGCCACTTTGAGACCAGACTTTAGAAGAGGCATCGGCGAATTTTTTGAACTGCCAGGGTACAGAGCCCATATAGGCTGGCGAACCGAAAATAATACCATCCGCATTGTTCAGCGTTTGCCAGTCATCTTCAGTAATATCACCATTGTTATCAATAGCTATCAGTGTCGCTTCAGCGCTTTCTGCCACTATTTCTGCAATAAGTTTAGTGTGGCCATAGCCAGAGAAATAAATTACTGCGATTTTACTCATATATATTTCCTTATTTTTCATCAGAGTAAATCAGATGCTTCAGTCTTGATAGGCAAGTACAGCGAAGCTCTGATGAGGATATTGAAATAGTATCTTTTAATTACTGACTAAACAATAAGTTACCTTTCAGTTCGCAGGTTACCCAGTGGTAACTTGTTACAGAACAACCTGAATGACGGACAAGATAACTGTTGGGAACACCGTTGGCTTACCCAGCCCGCGAAAACGTTATTATTTAAACACGCGGAAGCGTTGTTCATCCGGCATAAAGGTTTTTTCACCAGCAGGTTGTACGATAGAACCGAACGGCATTTGCGAGCGGAGTTTCCAACTGTCTGGCAGGCCCCACTCATTTTTTACATCGTCATCAATGAGCGGATTGTAATGTTGCAGTGATGCGCCAATGTTTGCCTGTGCCAGTGCACTCCAGACAGAGAACTGAGCGATACCCGTCGAATGTTCAGACCATACTGGAAAATTATCAGCATAAAGTGCGAACTTTTCCTGCAAGTCTTTCACCACCTGGCAATCTTCATAAAAAAGTACCGTACCTGCTCCGGCGGCAAAAGAAGCCAGTTTTTGCTTTGTTGCGTCAAAAGCATCGGCTGGAACGATCTTTTTCAACTGCTGCCCGGTGATGTCCCACAGTTTTTTGTGTTGCTCCCCAAGCAGAATGACGACACGGGAACTTTGAGAATTGAAGGCAGAAGGGCTGAGCTTTACTGCCTCGGTAATAATATGAGTAACCTGATCTTCCGATATTGGTAGCACACTGTTTATGGCATAGATGGAGCGCCGTGCCTTGATCGTTTCTAAAAATGCATTATTCATTGTTAACTCCTCTTTTACAGGGTTACTGATGCGCTAGCACTTCTGCACCGATAGTAACCAAATTCAATGAGCCGGTATTGGATTTCCCTATGGAAAGGCATAACGCTAGTGGAGCCGAATATACCCTGGCGGTACTTGCCGTTTCCTGAGATGCTCCAGAAAATGGGATAAATAATCAGAATAATGGTACTGGACGGCCATCATCATTGACGGCAACAAAATTGAACTGTCCGGATATAACCTTAGTTCGTTCTTCGGTATACATCTGTTCAAGAAATACGGCAACGTCTACCGTCAGGCTGGTTCTGCCCACCCGGCTGACCTGACCGATAAGCTCAATGATAGTGCCTGAAGGGATCGGCGTATTGAAATTAATCTTCTCCGTCGATACGGTCACCAGTGGTTTATGGCAAAATCGTGTGGCGGTGATAAACGAGATTTCGTCCATCCATGATAACGCAGTGCCGCCAAACAGCGTGGAATGATGGTTAATATTAGTGGGGAAAACGACCTTTGCCACACGAGTAATCGCGTTCTGAATTCTTTCGTCAATGGTTAGTGTTGGGTTCATGGTGCTGACAACCTGATAGATCGATAGGCTATTATCTTACACCAATAGTTCCCGGAGCGGCGGCTCAGCTATATTATGCTGAGCCGCCGTCGGTATCAGGAATGACAAACGTCACAATCAGGGTTTTTCGGCAGTTTCATTTCACGGAATTGCAGGGTCATGGCATCGAAAATCAGTAGTCGCCCAGACAATACCTGTCCATAGTGAGTTAGTAGTTTGATGGTCTCCATAGCCTGCAGGGAACCTATCGTGCCGACCAGTGGTGCCATCACTCCGGCTTCCACGCATGTTAGCGCTTGTTCACCAAATAATCGGCTCAGACAGTGGTAGCAGGGTTCGTCTGGCTGATAGGTAAATACGCTGACTTGACCCTCCATACGAATGGCCGCGCCGGAAACCAGCGGCTTCTTTAACAAGAAACCGATGCGGTTCAGGCGATCACGAATCGAGACGTTATCCGTGCAATCGAGCATGACATCGTGTTGCCCGGCCAGTGCCTGCAATGGCTCATCGTCAAGATTGTCGTTCACCGCGTCTACTGTCAGATGGGGATTTATTTCCATCAATGCGATACGGGCAGATTCTACTTTCGGCATGCCAATACGCTCGTCACGATGCAATATCTGCCGCTGTAAATTAGAGAGTGATACGGTATCGAAATCTAACAGCGTCAAGTGGCCCACACCTGCAGACGCCAGATATTGCGCGGCGCTACAACCCAGGCCGCCAAGGCCGACAATCAGTACGCGTGAGGCTTTCAGCTTTTCTTGTGCGTCGAAATCGAACCCACGCAAGACTATCTGACGGTTATAGCGCAGTGTTTCGGCATCAGTAAGTTCCGGTAGCATTATGCTTTTCCCAGTAGCGCGTTAAAGGGTTCAATATCCACCCATTCTCCGGCCGCAATATTACTGCGTTCGGCTTCCAGCACGATAAAACAATTACCCAGACTGAAAGAGCTGAATACGTGCGAGCCTTGATGTCCGGTGCTGCGTACTTCTAGTTCGCCCTGTGCATTGCGGCTGAAAATGCCACGCTGAAAATCGAGGCGCCCTGGAGATTTCTTCAGCGCGCTAACCGTTTTGACTCGAATTCGTGGCGGCAACTGCCAGTGTGTATGGCCGGAAAGCCGTGCCAGCAGCGGTTGAACCAGTTGATAAAACGTGACCACCGCCGACACCGGATTTCCCGGCAGGCCACAGAACCAGGCCTGTGACAGTTTACCGAAAGCGAACGGTTTGCCGGGTTTGATTGCCAGTTTCCAGAAGTGAATATTACCCAGCTCATCCAGGATCTGTTTGGTGTAATCCGCTTCGCCCACGGACACACCACCGCTGCTGATAACCAGATCAGCCGCATGATCCGCTTCTTGAAACGCCTGGCTCAGTGCGCGGGGATCATCGCGGATAATGCCCAGATCAATGATGTCATAACCTAGTTGCTCCAGCATCAGGCGCACGGCAAAGCGGTTAGTGTCGTAAATCTGCCCATCCTGTAATGGCTGACCAACTGGCTGTAACTCATCTCCGGTTGAAAACACCGCCACTCGCAAACGACGATAAACATTGACCTGTGCAATACCTAATGAGGCCAGTAGTGGTAGCTCAGCTGTGCCGAGCCGGATACCGGCAGGTAACACCTGGGCATTTTTATGAATATCTTCACCGGGCAGTCGAATATTCTGCCCACGTTTGATCTCCCGGGTAATACGCACACCCGCATCATCGCTTTCGGTATGTTCCTGCATCACTACGGCTTCGGTGCCATCAGGTAGCGGGGCGCCGGTCATGATGCGGATACAGGTCCCTGTTGGCCATTCACCCTGAAATGGTGCGCCAGCGAAAGCTTTGCCAGCGACCGGCAAAGGTTGATGGGACAGATCGCTGCACCTTATGGCATAACCATCCATCGCTGAATTGGCGAATGACGGGACGTCAAACGGCGAGGTAACAGGATGGGATGTTATTCTGCCTGATGCCGTGTGGAGTGAAACGGTTTCGGTACCCGTGATCGGATCAACCTGTGCTAGCATTTTTTCCAATGCCTGTTGCAAAGAGAGTAAACCGGGTTTTGATGTGTTCATGGGGGCTCCGTGATCAAGTGTGTCTCGCCGGGATGAACGGGCGAAAACAAATTGCATATGCAACCATTATGTCAGAGATCGATGATAGGGAGAACGCTGCTCATTCATGGAATCAAGGTGTAGTGATTATTGTATGGCGTCATGTTTTACCCGATACGACATCGGCCATTATGGTCTGTTTTTCAATGTGCATAGGGATGTCGATCAGTCCGTCATTTATTGGTCTGAGCGCACTAGTCGTGACGCCGGAATGGGGAGCGATGCTAAATGAAGCCCGAGCCGACATGGTTATTGCCCCTCATATGGCGGTTTCCCCCAGTCTGGCGTTATACCTCGCAGTGTCGGCGTTTAATCTGCCGGGTGAGGGTTTGCATGATGCACGAGATTCGGAATTGAAGAATTCGCGTGTATTTCATGTTGATGAAAGTTGATGAAAGAGCGGGCGCAGCCAGATGCTGCGCCCGTATATCAGGGACAATCAGAAAGAGGTCCGCTTGTAAGTGCGGTACTGAGGTCGCCAGAAGTTGTGGGTAATCGCTTTTATCAGGGCATCTTCAGAGGTTAGCACAGCAACCCCTTGCTGCTGAGCGGCTTTACCTACTTCCTGCGCAATGTATTTTGATACGTCCTGAATATTGGCAAGATCCGGCAATAACGAGCCTTCGCCGTGGTTGGCCAGCGGTGAGCAGTCAGCCAGTGCCCGGCTGGCGGCCATCAGCATTCCATCGGTGATGCGGGTAGCGCCGGAAGCCAGTACGCCAAGGCCAATGCCTGGGAAGATATAAGAGTTGTTGCACTGATCTATCTGATACACCTTGTCTTTATAGGTTACCGGTGTAAACGGGCTACCGGTTGCGACCAACGCGGCACCATCAGTCCAGTTAATAATGTCTTCCGGACGGGCTTCCACGCGGGACGTCGGGTTGGACAGCGGCATCACGATGGGGCGCGGGCAGTGGCGATGCATTTCACGGATGATCTCTTCCGAAAACAACCCAGGCTGACCGGATACGCCAATCATGATGCTGGGTTTGGCATTACGTACCACTTCCAGCAACGAGATAGCGTCGCTGCTGACATCCCAATGAGCCAGGGCACTGCTTTTTTGTACCAGCTTGCTCTGGAAATCGAGCAGATTAGGTAGCTTATCTGTCAGCAGGCCGAAGCGGTCAACCATGAAGACTCGACTGCGTGCTTCTTCGTCGCTTAGCCCTTCAGCTTTCATCTGGGCAATAATCTGTTCGGCAATACCACAACCGGCGGAGCCGGCACCGAGGAAGGTCACCGTCTGATCACGCAACTGGCTGCCTGCGGCACGACTGGCGGCAATCAGGCTTCCCAGCGTAACGGCTGCTGTACCCTGAATGTCATCGTTGAAGCTACAGATCTCGTCACGATAACGGTTCAGCAGTGGTGTGGCGTTGTTTTGGGCGAAATCTTCAAACTGCAACAGAACGTCCGGCCAGCGGTTTTTTACTGCCTGAATGAAATCATCCACGAATGCATAGTATTCATCACCGGTAATCCGTGGGTGACGCCATCCCATATAAAGCGGATCGTTCAGACGCTGTGGGTTATTGGTGCCAGCATCCAGTACCACTGGCAGCGTGTAGGCTGGGCTAATGCCACCACAGGCGGTGTACAGTGACAATTTTCCGATGGGAATACCCATGCCGCCGATACCCTGATCACCCAGACCGAGAATGCGTTCACCGTCGGTCACGACAATGACTTTGACATTCTGTTTGGTGGCGTTTTGCAGCATATCGTTGATATGTGCACGATTGGGATAGGAGATGAATAATCCACGGGCCCGGCGATAGATATCGGAGAAGTGTTCACAGGCTTCGCCTACTGTCGGGGTGTAGATGATGGGCATCATCTCGCTTAGGTGATTTTCCAACAGGCGATAGAACAGCGTTTCGTTTGTATCCTGAATATTGCGCAGATAAACGTGTTTCTCAATATCATTGGTGAATTCCTGATATTGACGCCAGGCACGTTCCGCCTGTTCTTCTATGGTTTCAACTGCTTCTGGCAACAGACCATTCAGGTTGAATTGAGCGCGTTCTTCTTCGGTAAAGGCACTGCCTTTATTCAGCAGCGGGAATTCAAGCAGAATGGGACCAGCATAAGGGATGTAGAGGGAGCGTTTACTTTCGTGTTCTAATTCCATGACTTTTAACTCTTTGAGTAACAGAAATGTATACGGTGGCAAGATGTTAGCGGGGATCTTAAGGTACCCGGAGAATATGTACAGAAAATGTTAATTAAAATAATTACAGATAGGTTGCATCCAGCAGCAAAGCGAAGAGGTTACAATTCACGCCTCTACTAATGAGATATCAATTAATTAGCTGTTGTCGTATATCAGAACAACCCAGCGTGGAGAGTATGGAATGGGTTATTGACCATTGGCTCAGTAACGAATTTTTACGTTCTACCAGTACAGCACGTTTGATGTCGGTAAGTGCTTCACCCGATAGGTTCATCATATTCAGTGCAGTTTGTAATGGCGGTAGACTAGGGTTAAACGCCGCGTTTTCTGCATAACTTCCGGCATAAACCGTACCAGTTATACTCTCCAGCGCCACACCGCTGAATGCTTGGCTGTAAGGGGCATGGCTACGGTTGGCCGCTACTAGCGCCGCCACTGTCAGCGGATCGGTTTCGGCCAACGTCAGTCCGTGATCTACCGTATCCATCAACAGTGTGCTAATGGAGAGATCCTGTGGACCAAAAGCGTCTGGCAGATAATGGCTCAAGGGCGCTGTCTGTCGGTTGGGTAAACAGATTTTCAGCGCTGGCGCACTATTCAACTCGGCCATAAACTGCCGGCAGTGGCCACAAGGCGTGTAGTTGACCATGAGTGCACGTAACTTGCTTTCGTTACGCATCCAGGCATGTGTAACGGCGCTTTGTTCCGCGTGCATGGTTTGCTGTAGAGGCATGGTGGCCAGCTCGATGTTGGCACCGAAATACAAGTTACCGCTGCTACCCTGTGCAATCGCTCCAACATGAAAAGCGGAAATCGGTGTCAGGGCACAGGCTGCGGCCAGAGGAAGCAATGATAAAGTCAGTGTCTCTGCATCCATCCCGCAATCCGCGCAGATGCGGTTTACTTCTTTGGCGCTCAAACAAGCGGCGAAATGATCGTTGTCCAAAATGGGTTTAAGCGCAGATTGAAGAGACAAGGGCAATTGCGCAAAAGCGGAATGAAAACGAGGTTGCATTATTATTCACCTTATCTAGTGATCCTATGACGGCGTGGTGGCAGGATGCGATTATTATCACTTTAATAATAATATCAGCGAAAAATTATTAACGAATAGAGTATGGATATCAACTTACTGATAGGCAAGGATGTAAAGATGATTGCCCTCTCACAATCTTAATGACCGTGAGGGGCAGATTCAAGAACGAAGACTTAACTGAACAGGTGCAATAACACAGGAAACAGAAAAGGTGCGATCAGCGAAGTAATAATGCCGCAAATGACCAGCGCCAATGAGCTGAAGGCCCCTTCCTGGAAGTCAACTTCCGCACAACGAGCAGTGCCCAGCGCATGGGAAGCCGTTCCCATCGCCAGACCGCGTGAAGCTTTGGTGGTGATTTTCAGGCGGTTAAACAAACTGTGGCCTAACACGGCACCAAGAATACCAACAAAGATAACGCATACCGCGCTGATGGCAGGTATACCGCCAATCGCGCTGGAAACCGCCATGGCGATCGGCGTAGTGACCGATTTTGGCATGACCGAAGCGGCGATTTCTGGCGAGGCGCCCATCCATAGTGCGACCACTGTGCCGGAAACCATAGCCGTTACGCTGCCGATGAAACACACGCTGATGATGGATTTCCACCGGGCGCGAATCTGGTGCAACTGTTCATATAAAGGAAACGCCAGTGCGACTACGGCGGGTTGCAGTAGACTGTTGAGTATTTGACTGCCCTTGAAATAGTGCTCATAAGGGATTTTTAACACCAGCAGAATAGGGATAATCACCGCCATTGCTACCAGCAAAGGGTTGAGCAATGGCATTTTTACTACGGTTGCCAGCTTGCGGGCCGCAAAAAAAACCAGCAGGGTTAACGGTAGTGACCACCATAAATACGCCAACATTACTTTTTCCCCTTATCGGTGCTGGTGATGCGCTCGCGTTGCATGATCTGTGTGCTGTAACCTACCACGACCATGATAATCAGAGTGCTCACCAGGCAGGAAACAATGATCGGACCGAACTGGCTGACCAGCAGCGAATAATAATTCATGACGCCTACGCCGATAGGAACAAACAGTAGCGCCATATAACGGATAAAGAGGTTACAACCGGGTTTGACCCAGTTGGCGGGTAAAATTTGCGAAGCCAGCAAGGCGAAGAGGATGAGCATACCGATAATACTGCCGGGGATGGTAAGCGGAAGTAACGCTGATATCGCATTGCCTGCCAATAAACACAGGTAAATCAGTGCGAAAGCGCGTAAATACTGCCAGCACACGTTGAACGTATTACGCATGAGAAATTCCTGATGAACTGAAGGTGTAATGATAACGCTAAAGTTATTAGCGTGCTACAGTTCACAAATTTAGAATTTAAAGAAAATGCCAATCAGTGAAGGCTGACTGGCATAGATAGTAGATGTTTTCTTGTCAAACGGGGAAAGGCGGTTGAGTGTCGGTTTCCAATTTTTAATGTTCCAGACCAAACCCGAATGGAAACAAGGCATTTTTACTGTCGTAGGGCAGATCAGCATGTTGTTTACGTACTGCGCTCATGGACGAGGGTAGCTCGAAAGGCAGTTTTCCGGTAAAGGCATTAGTGGAGGTGAGCTTGCTGAGTAGTACATCGTCACTGACACCAAAGTTGGCGATAATCGCCTGGGTTTTATTCACTATATTGCTGAGAATCGCTGGGCGATCCAGATACACCGTCACCACTGTCGGTACTTTGGCGCTGACGCTGGCAATGACTCGATAATCCGGATTATTAGCGTTGAATGCCAGAGAACCTTCGTGATGTTTAGCTCCAAAGTAGTAATTTTGGTGTGGTTGCTCGTAGGGTGCCTGAGTACGGATCAGCGCGATTTCAGCGTTCTCCGGTTCGGCTACCACCATGAACCCGGCGTTCTGTGCGGCCTGTTTTTCTACGCCATAGAGCCATATTTTCTGACCTTTATGCAATGGCAGCAGATGGTGGTTCTGCAATAACACCAACGAACGAGCCTGAGCGTTATCGGCTTGCTGTTGCCATTCGGGGTTTCCAACAATCTGATTTGCCTGCTGCGCATTGACGTAAGGCCGTTCGAACAAGCCGGTCTGGAATTTCTGTTTCAATATTCGGACTACTGACTCATCCAGACGGGAGGCTGTCAGTTTCCCGTTCTGAACGGCTCGAATCAATACCGTGGAGTCGGTTACGCCGCCAAACTGATCAATACCCGCCTTGACTGCCTGAATAAATCGTTGATCGACCGTCATATGTTCAACACCCCAAGGCATGCCGCGGGGTACTGGTTTTTCACCGGGTTTGAAACCGTTGATGCAGTCAGCTTTGCAATCTTGGGTAATCAGCCAGTCGCTGAGGATGACGCCGTTGAAACCATATTGGCCGCGAAGCAGATCCGTCAGCAGGAATCGATTGAAGCCCGCGCCCAACGGTGCAATTTTTTTCCCTCGCCAAGTGGCGTGTTTAAGAATCGAATAGGTGGGCATGACACCGGCGACATGCGCCTCGAATGCGCCGGTAAAAGGTTCGATGTGCTGTTGCAGATTATTCTTGCTGAATACGGCGTATTTGCCATAAGCGTTATGACTGTCCCAGCCGTCTTGTGCCGCGCCATAACCGACCCAATGTTTGACAATAGAGATAACACTCTGATCATTCAGTCCATTTTCGCCATTTTGCATACCGGTAATATAGCCACGTACCATCTTTTTGGTTAGCGCGGGATCTTCACCAAACGTACCATTGATTCTTGGCCAGCGTGGCTCTGTCGCTAAATCTGCCTGTGGTGACAAGGCCTCGGTGATTCCTACGGCGCGATATTCCTGACGAATAATATCCGCATAGTGGCGGGCCAGTGTTTCATCACCAATAGCGGCAATGCCCAATGTTTCCGGCCATTTGCTAAATTTTCCGGAAGCGACGGTCGCGCCAGTCAGATACTGAAATGAATTACGGGGGTCGGTACTGATAGTAATGGGTATCCCCAGCCGGGTATTTTCGGCAATTTGTTGCAGCTGGTTGTTCTCTTCCGCCATCTGTGCCGGTTTTTCACCTGACAATCTGGTGATAAAACTATTGACGTGTTTTCCCACGATCATCTCTTTTGCCGCCACAAAATCGTAAGTGGTTCCCGCGCCGGTCACACTGCCTGCGGTAGGTGCAGAACCATGCATCATCACTCCGGCTTTTTCTGCCAATGTCATGCGTGACACCAGATCGGCAGTACGCTGTGCGGCGGAGAGGCGCCAGTCTTCATAGGGGTTAAGCTTGCCATCACGGTTGAGATCCTTAAATTGCAAGCCATCGACAGTGATGAGCTTTATTTCTCGGAACTCCAGTGTGGTTTGTTGTCCGGCCAATACCAATGGAGAAAATAGTAAAGAGAGAATGGTAATGAATGGAAACGATAATGGGATAGCATACCGAATATGATAATTGGTCATATTTTGGGTATAGAGTTTATAAAAAGGATAATGACCAGGATAAAGTTTTACGCTCTGAAAACGTCAGTGCTTATCACCATTGCAACGTTAATTTTGTTATTTCCGCACTCATCGGGATAAAGACTAAACTGCTTTTTTAACCATCAATAACGATATTGAGTTCCGTTATTGATGGCTTTGTCGTCGCGGAAGTAACGCGCTATTGATGTGTCTGCGGGAATAACGTCGTATCGTATAGTGCTTCCCGGATGGCATCGGTCAGTTGTTGCAACTGTGCTGGCTGGATAATAAACGGCGGCATCAGATAGATGAGTTTGCCAAATGGTCGAATCCAGACACCTTTTCCCACAAAAAAACGCTGTAACCGCGCCATATCGACCGGATGCCGGGTTTCTACTACGCCAATCGCCCCCAGTACCCGGATATCCGCTACCGGCGGAGCTTCAGCCAACGGCAACAAAGCCTGACGCAATTGTTGTTCGATACTCTTGACCTGCGCCGACCACTGTCCTGACGCCAGTAGCGTCAGACTGGCATTGGCCGCAGCACAGGCCAGTGGATTGGCCATGAACGTCGGGCCATGCATGAAGCAACCGGCTTCGCCATTGCTGATAGTTTCTGCAATGTGGCGAGTGGTCAGCGTGGCCGACAGCGTCATGTAGCCACCGGTCAGCGCTTTGCCCAGACACAGGATATCCGGTGTAATGCCCGCATGTTCACAGGCAAATAGCTTACCGGTACGACCAAAACCGGTGGCAATTTCGTCGGCGATCAGTGGAATGGCATAGTGATCGCACAGCGCACGTACCCGTTGCAGATAGGTCGGATGGTAGAATCGCATCCCGCCTGCGCCTTGCACGATGGGTTCGAGGATCACGGCCGCCATCTCATCGGCATGCTGCTCTAACAGCGTCTGGAACGGCTGGATGTCCGCTTCTTGCCATAGATCGTCAAAGCGGCATTGGGGCGCGCTGGCAAACAGATGTTGTGGCAGATAGCCTTGATATAGGCTGTGCATGGAGTTGTCTGGATCGCATACCGACATGGCGCCAAAAGTATCGCCGTGATAGCCGTGGCGTAAGGTCAGAAAACGTTGCCGTGACAATCCCTGGGCCTGCCAGTATTGCAGTGCCATTTTCATTGCCACTTCCACTGCGACTGAACCGGAATCTGCCAGAAAAACACACTCCAGCGCAGCCGGAGTCATCGCCACCAGTTTGCGACATAACGTAATGGCGGGCGCATGGGTGATACCACCGAACATGACATGTGACATCTGCGTCAGTTGTTGTTGCAGCGCCAGATTGATGTGCGGATGGTTATAACCATGAATGGCAGCCCACCAGGATGACATGCCATCGACCAGGCGTTCTCCATTTTCCAACTGTATTTCAACCCCATGAGCCGAGGTGATCGGATAACAAGGGAGCGGGTGGGTCATTGACGTATAAGGGTGCCAGATATGGCGTTGGTCAAAGTTGAGATCGTCGGGTGTTATCATTGGCGTCAACCAAATCATGATCAATTTGGTTGACAGTATAACCCCATTAATTACACTGACTACACCTTTTTCACCCGGAGTAGTCATGATGACGAAAAGCATTCGCTGGACACTGAAGCAAGCGCAAGCGCTGTTTAATAAGCCTTTTTTGGAATTAATGTTCGAAGCACAACAGATACATCGTCAGCACTTTGATCCCCGACAGGTGCAGGTCAGTACACTGCTTTCCATCAAGACTGGTGCCTGTCCGGAGGATTGTAAATACTGTCCGCAGAGTTCCCGCTACCATACCGGTATCGAAACGGAACGCCTGATGCAGGTAGAGCAGGTGATGGAATCCGCCCGGCAGGCGAAAGCAACGGGTTCAACCCGTTTTTGCATGGGGGCTGCCTGGAAGAATCCACATGAACGCGACATGCCTTATCTGGAGGAGATGGTGAGAGGCGTAAAAGACCTGGGCATGGAAACCTGCATGACGCTGGGAACGCTGAGTGCTGATCAGGCGCTGCGTCTGGCTTCGGCTGGACTTGACTTTTACAACCACAATCTGGATACCTCGCCGGAATTCTACAGCAATATCATTACTACGCGGACGTATCAGGAACGGTTGGAGACGCTGGAGAAAGTCCGGGATGCCGGCATCAAAGTCTGTTCCGGTGGTATCGTCGGGCTGGGAGAAACGGTGCGTGATCGCGCCGGACTGCTGGTACAGCTGGCAAATCTGCCGACACCACCGGAAAGTGTGCCGATCAACATGCTGGTGAAAGTAAAAGGCACACCGTTGGCGGAAAACGACGACGTTGAACCGTTTGATTTCATCCGCACCATTGCCGTGGCCCGTATCATGATGCCGACATCTTATGTGCGCTTATCCGCTGGCCGTGAGCAGATGAATGAACAAACCCAGGCCATGTGTTTTATGGCGGGCGCCAACTCCATTTTCTATGGGTGTAAATTGCTGACCACGCCGAATCCGAAGGAAGACAAGGATCTGGCCCTGTTTCGTAAGCTTGGGCTTAACCCGCAACAGACCAGTACCGATTACGGTGATAATCAGCAGCAACAGCGCCTGACGGAACAGCTGCTGCATGCAGACAGTGATCAGTACTATAACGCGGCGGTGTAAATGAGCTGGCAACAACGTATCGACGGCGGGCTGGCGCAACGGCGGCAGCAAGAGGCTTATCGGGTTCGGCTGGCGAATAATGGCGGTGGTGGCCGTTGGCTGGAGTACGACGCGAGACGCTATCTTAACTATTCCAGCAATGATTACCTGGGGTTGGGCGCGCATCCGGCTATTGTACGGGCGTGGCAACAGGGCGCTGAACGCTATGGCGTGGGCAGCGGCGGCTCTGGTCATGTAACGGGATATACCCACGCACATGCGACACTGGAGCAACAACTGGCCGACTGGCTCGGCTATCCGCGGGCGTTACTGTTTATTTCCGGTTATGCCGCCAATCAGGCGGTGGTCGCCGCGTTGATGGAGCCGGGCGATCGTATTCTGGCTGACAAGCTCAGTCATGCTTCACTGCTTGAAGCCGCCACTCACTCTCCGGCGACGCTGCGCCGTTTTCATCACAATCAGGCTGACTCGTTACAATCATTACTGAGCAAACCTGCCGGTGGGCAGACGCTGGCGGTGACGGAAGGCGTGTTCAGTATGGATGGCGATTCTGCCCCGTTGGCTGCGTTACATCAGCATTGTCGTGAACATGCGGCCTTGCTGATGGTGGATGATGCCCACGGTATTGGCGTGATAGGTGAACAAGGCCGAGGAAGTTGCTGGCAGCAGGGCGTTAAGCCGGAATTATTGGTGGTTACGTTTGGCAAGGCGGTAGGTGTCAGCGGTGCGGCGGTATTGTGCAGTGAACCGTTGGCCGAGTATTTCCTGCAATTTGCTCGCCATCTGATTTACAGCACGTCTATGCCGCCTGCGCAGGCCTGTGCGCTGAGTGCGGCTCTGCAGGTAGTACAGGAAAGCGATGATCGGCGTGTCAGGTTGAACGCCAATATCCGACGTTTTCGTGAAGGTGCGCGGTCATTGTCATTTCGTATGCTGGATTCTTCCAGTGCCATCCAGCCACTGATTATCGGTGATAACGGCCGGACGCTGGCGGTGTCCCAACGGTTACGAGCGCAGGGCATGTGGGTCAGCGCGATACGGCCACCCACGGTGCCGCCAGGTTCGGCTCGGCTGCGCATTACCCTTACTGCGACACATCAACCAGACGACATTGACCAACTGCTGGAGGTGTTACATGCGGCTGGCTGAACCCCATGATAAACAGGCGATCGCCCGGGCATTCGGCCGGGCGGCCAGTCGTTATGACCGTTTCTCTGCCTTACAGCGCGAGAGTGGCGAAAAGCTGATGGCGTTAATTGCTGATCATCCCGGTATTGATGTTCTGGATGCCGGCTGTGGTACTGGTTATTTCAGCGCACGTTGGCAACAGCGGGGAAAAGCGGTCACAGCACTCGATTTATCTGAAGAAATGCTGCGGTACGCACAGCAGCAGCGGGTAGCGACGCATTATCTGCCAGGAGACATTGAGTGTCTGCCCTTACCGGATGCGAGTGTGGATATCTGTTTCAGTAATCTGGTGGTGCAGTGGTGTGATGATCTATCCCTGGCGCTGGCAGAACTGTACCGGGTGACTCGTCCCGGTGGTGTGATTGCCTTTTCCACTCTGATCACCGGGACACTGGCAGAGCTGGATTCAGCCTGGCAACAGTTGGATGGTTCCCGGCATATCAACCGCTTTTTGGCTTATGAGACCGTTGTGGCTGCCTGTCAATGTTACCGTCATCAGGTCTTTTCCGACCCGGCTATTTGCTATTTCCCGGACGTGATCAGTGTGATGAAGTCGCTGAAAGGCGTAGGTGCGACCTGGCTTCATCAGGGCAGGAACGCCGGATTACTGGGGCGTTCACGATTCAATGCGCTGGCTGCGATTTATCCGCGTCAGGATGAGGGCTATCCCCTCACGTATCAACGATTGTTTGGAGTGATTTATCGTGATTAAACGCTGGTTTGTTACCGGAACAGATACGGACATCGGTAAGACCATCGCCAGTAGCGCACTGTTACAGGCGGCCCATCGGGCCGGATACCGCACTGCGGGCTATAAGCCTGTGGCCTCGGGCTGTGAGATGACGCCGCAAGGATGGCGGAACAGTGACGCATTATTGTTGCAGGCAAATAGCAGTGTGGAATTGAGCTATGAAGCGGTCAATCCGTTGGCGTTTATCGCGCCAACGTCACCGCATATTGTCAGTGTCATGGAGCAGCGGCCGATTGTGTTTGATAGCTTAAGCCACGGGCTGCAAAGGTTATCCACACAGGCGGACTGGATAGTCGTTGAAGGGGCTGGTGGCTGGTTTACACCGTTATCCGAGCAACAGACTTTTGCTGATTGGGTGTATCAGGAACAACTGCCGGTGATTCTGGTTGTGGGGGTCAAACTGGGTTGTATCAACCACGCCATGCTGACGGCCCGTGCCATTCAACAGGTCGGACTCACGTTCAGTGGTTGGATTGCCAATGTGGTGGCACCACCAGGGCAGTATCACACCGAGTATCTGACAACACTACAACAATGTTTGCCTGCACCGATGTTGGGGGAGATACCGCATTTACCGTATCCCTCACAGCAGGAGCTCGGTCATTACTTAAATATAGCTTTACTGTCTGTCTGATAATGCGTTTCCCTAAGTGACTGCTTTTGCTTCTGACTGACAATATTGATAGACAGAATCATCTTGAAAATGTGGTCTTATCCATTTGAAGCAGCAAAATGGCTTCTTTTTTGTCAGAGGTGATTATCACTTTTGCATATAATAGGTAACAGTTGCGTAACCAGAATTTTATTCAAAAAATCCATATTGTCGGACCAGTAAGAAGCGCCTGTTATGGCGCTAGTGTAGGAAGGATGCGCACTTGTGGGAGTTATCCACTATTTCTGTGGATAACTGTGTGTATTAGGATTAGAAAAGCCATGCCAACCAAGAGCTGGCGCGGCTCTTGCTCCGGTTGTCGTTATTCTCTGCTTTTTTATAAAGATATTAAAAATCAATTGATTATCTAAAATCAAGCACCTTGTTCAAGGTTGACAACCGGTTGCATAAATTAGTAGCACCGGTAATAACAGTTAAGTTGAGAAAAATGATTTCTGGGGATAAATGCGCTATTTTTCTGGATACCAACCTCACTCTGTGCTAGCTATGCTAAGAGATATGTCGACTCCCCGTTATCTGAGACAGACACTGATTAGCGTTTTCTAACTGTTTACGGTATATCTCCGGAGGGAGGTTATTCAAACTTTCATATCTGAATCAGCCAGTTTCAGCGCTTCATTACGGCATTTGGGCGATGCAGTTTCCGTGGCTTCTTGTTGATTGCTATGGGCTGTCCTGCCAGCAACTGCGGATTCAGTATTGACTCATTGCACCGCGTGTTCGCTCTTGCGGGGTCTGCTCGCCCCGCTCTTCTCACGGTACGCTTCAGACTCCGCCAATCCAAAGATTTTTCTCCTCTTCTGACCACAAGTGCAGAAGCATTTCCCTGAATTTTTCCGCCGCCGTACTCATCGTATTACCTCTTTTGAGCACCAGTCCAAGCGTTCTTCTTATCACCGGATCAACCAGGGGACGACTGACGAGGGTGTGGTGTTCTTCCATGGGCATCGCAAGTTTAGGCACGACTGCAATGCCCAGACCCGCTTCAACCATACCTAGCGAGGTGGATAAATGCCTGACTTCGTAAAACCAGTTCGGCTTCCATTCTAACGATTCCAGTGCACTGTCGATCAATAATCGGTTTCCACTCGATCTGCGTACCCCAATTAATTTTGCATCAGACAATTCATCCCAGCTAATGAGTTCCTTTTTTGCCAGTTCATGATCATTTCTGCAGGCTAAAACAAACGGCTCATTTACCAGCGGGGTGAAGTCGATATTTGAATGTGTGATGTTTATCATGTTTATACCGAAATCAGCATCACCATTCAGTACGGCCTCAAGACAATCATTGGCACCGTGCTCAAGGATACGAAATCGAATATTTGGGTAGAGATTGTTGTAATCTTTAATTACCGAAGGTAAGAAATAGAAGGCCGCTGTCGGCAGGCAAGAAATTGTTATCATCCCACTTTGATGGGTCGCCATTTCTTTTATGCCAAAAATGGATGACTCATAAAAATCCAGTAAATTCTTAGCCTTAGGTAAAAAGCTACGGCCTACCGCAGTCAGTTTTACTCGTCGCGTTGTCCGCTCAAATAGCGGCGTACCCAGATTATCCTCCAGCTTTTTGACTCTTCTTGTTAATGCGGGTTGTGAGACATGTAAAACTTGTGACGCACTGGTAAAACACCCTATTTCTGCAATTTTTACAAAGGCTTGAATACCCTGGAGCTCATGGAGCATTTCTCATTATTCCTGTTGTGGTTATACAACAAACTTTAGCGGATTATTTATTAATACGCAAAACGCATGAATCGCTGGTTTTTTGGCATTAGAAGTATCTATTCCTCTGTGGAACACTGCCTGCCAATGAATAGCACCTAAGCAGAGAAACTCAACATGTTCCAAATTCCTTGCGTATTAATGCGTGGTGGTACATCAAAAGGCCCTGTAATTCTGGCCAGCGATCTACCTGCCGATATCAAAGCACGCGATGCGGTTTTATTAGCGTTGATGGGGGCCGGGCATGAACTGGAAATAGACGGTATTGGTGGCGGAAGCCCGCAAACCAGTAAAGTGGCTATCGTCAGTAAATCAGCAAGCCCGGATGCCGATATTGATTATTTATTTGCGCAGGTCATGGTCAAAGAACGACGCGTGGATACGATGCCCAACTGCGGTAATATGCTGTGCGCCGTCGGACCGTTCGCCATTGAAAAAGGGTTAATCGCAGCCGAGAATTCGGTCACAACGGTTCGCGTGCGTAACGTGAATACCAATACCTTTATTGATGTTCAGGTGCAGACACCGGGCGGCCGGGTCAGTTATGAAGGTGATACCCATATTGATGGTGTGCCGGGTAAGGCCGCACCACTCGGCCTGACTTTTTTAAATTCCGCCGGTTGTAAAACCGGGAAATTACTCCCGACGGGAAATGCTGTTGACAGCATTGATGGCGTTGAGGTGACCTGCATCGATATGGCAATGCCGATGGTATTGATTGATGCGCGAAGTCTGAATAAGACAGGTAATGAATCACCGGCCGAGCTGGATGCTGACAAAGCTTTTATGGCCCAACTGGAAAACCTGCGTTGTAAAGCCGGGTTGGCGATGGGGTTTGGCGATGTCTCGGGTATGGTTATCCCTAAACCGGTATTACTGAGCTCGCCAACAGCGGGTGGGACGATTAAAGCCAGATACTTTATGCCGCATAATTGCCATAAATCGCTGGCTATCACCGGTTCTATTGGTATTTCTACCGCGACGATTATTCCAGGATCAATAGCAAATAAAATTACTAATAATAACTCTGTTCACGCAAACACTGAAATTGTTGATATTGAACATCCCAGTGGGAAAATTTCCGTTTCTCTGCTTCGTGGCAGTGAAATAGAAAATACGCGGGCCGCTGTCATCAGAACCACACGAAAGTTGTTTGAAGGTAATGTGTGTATACCCGATGTAGCCTTAACTGAAACGGTTTAACTTATTATCCGAATTCACACAAATACTATTTTAAAATGTGAAACCCTACCTATGAAATAATGAAGCCGAGGACCCTATGGCTAATAATAATGCAACTGGAAGTGAAAGCGTGATGAGCGCTAAGTATATTCGTATAACAATAGCTATGGCATTATCGGGATTAATTGAACTGGCCTCTTTGTTCTTTATTCAACCGTTAATGCCGGAATTAACTATTAACTACCATGTTCCGGTACAACATGTAAGTATTATCTTGTCAGCCAAAACGGCATTTATGGCAGTAGGTCTGCTTTTTACCGGTACGTTGGCAGATTATTTTGGCAGGAAGCAGTTAATTATAGGTTCGTTAGTTTTGGGCGGTATGCTGACATTGCTGTGCCCGTCGGTGCACTCCTGGACTGCACTGGTGCTCATTCAGGCGACAACGGGTCTGGCATTGTGTGGGATTGCCGCTGCGGCCACTGCTTATATTAGTGAAGAAGTTGTTCCTGTGATCGCCGGTATGGTGACGGGATATTTTGTGTTTGGCAATTCAGTCGGCGGTATGTCAGGCCGTATTGTGGCAAGCCAATTAATGGGGAATGTATCTCTTGATGCAATTTTCTACGGTTTTGGTATTTGTTTACTTATTGCCTCGGTTGTGGTTTTCCTATTGCTGCCCACATCGCAAAACTTCAAACCGACACCGAGTCTGAGTGTGCTGAAAATTATTAAAGAAGGTATTGTGCACTTTAAAAATAAGAATTTAGCCCTGGTGTTTGTGATCGGCTTTATTATTTTTGGGGTGTTTACTTCTCTGTACAATTATCTTGCCTTTTTCCTGAAAGGAGAACCTTTTCATATCTCACCCGTTCATGCTGGATTGTTATCCTTTAGTTTTGCCTTGAGCTTCTTTACTGCACCACAGGCAGGACGGTTATCCACAAAATACGGCAGTATGAAAGTATTGCGTGTCTTACTGATAACAATGGCTATCGGAATGTTGTTAACGTTAATGCCAAATGTGTATGTATTTATTGCTGGCTCTGTCATTTTTACCGCATGTTTTTTTGGTTGTCATTCCGTAGGGCTGAGCTGGGTAAGTAAAAATGCATCTCATGCTCGTGGCCAGGCTGTCGCGCTGTATTTGTTCTTCTATTACATGGGTGGGGCCACGGTTGGTTTTATCAATGGCTTTATTTTCCATTTTACGGGCTGGAAAGGAATGACTGTTTTAATTGTTATTTTATTAGCCATTGGTGCCTTGGTAGCAACCTGGCTGGATGCAACCCATAAATCGAAAACCGCTCTGGTTGCAGTTGAAAATAAATAGGCATTGTTTACATAACTCGCTGTACGGGCATCAGATGTGCAGCGAGAAAAATAAAGGTATTCGTATGAAACTGGCAAATTACATTCATGCAGGGCGTAAAAGCTACGGTATTTATACCGATGCAGGAATTATTGACCTTGAAAGCCGTATCGGAAAAATATATCCCACACTGAAAGATTTTTTGGCTGCTGGTTTTATTAGCATTGCTCAGCAATATAGCCGGTCGCCTGTGGATTTAAGCGAAAACGACGTTCAGTTTTTGCCGGTCATTGATGAGCCCGGAAAAATTCTTTGCGTTGGCATGAACTATGCCGATAAGCGCAAAGAATTCGATCAGCATAATCCGGCACCTACGCTGTTTGTGCGTTTCCCTGATTCACAAACCGGGCATAACACACCCGTGCTGAAGCCGTGTCTTTCCAGTGAGTTTGACTATGAAGGCGAACTGGCGGTCATTATTGGCAAGGGCGGCGAACATATTCGTGCGGATGTCGCACTTTCTCATGTGGCTGGGTATAGCTGTTACATGGACGGTTCTGCGAGGGACTGGCAGCACAGCTGGTTTACCGCCGGTAAAAACTGGCCCCAAACCGGGGCATTCGGGCCCTGCATAACCACCACGGATGAAATCCCCGATCCCCATCAGTTGGTTATTCGTACCTGGCTTAATGGAAGAATGGTTCAGGAAGATACGACGGCCAGTATGATCCATCGGGTAGCAAACCTTATCGAATACATCAGTACATTTACCTCTCTGAGCACTGGCGATGTCATCATCACCGGATCGCCGGGCGGCGTGGGTAAAAAGCGCAATCCTCCGCTTTTCATGCATGCAGGAGATAGGATCGAAGTTGAAATTGAACGTATCGGACGTCTGAGCAACATCATCATGGATGCCCCGCAATATGAAATGGCGGAATCTCTGTAACCGGGGCGGTGTGGTATGACAGAACTTACTCTCACTTTCAGCGTTACCGACCTTCAACGCCACCCTCAACGCGTGGAGCCTGTTCGTCAGTTACTTGCTGATAGCGGACTGGATATGGACTGCGATATTCACTGGATGGTGGAAGCTCGCAGAGAGGGCGAATTGGTAGGCTGCGCGGGGCTTGTCGACAACGTTATCAAGTGTGTTGCGGTGAGCAAAAGTTTGCGCGGGGAGAATCTCAGCGCGCGTTTGCTTAGCGAAGTGCAGAATTTGGCGCTGTCCCACGGTCATTTCCATCTGTTTCTCTGCACTCGACCCTGTAATCGTGAGCGTTTTCAGCACAGCGGGTTCTGTCCTGTGGCGCAAAGCGGTGAAAACGCCATTCTGATGGAAAACACGCCACGGGGGATCCAGCGTTACTGTCAGCGCCTGGCCGCATTCAGACAACCCGGTACGCACATCGGCGCGATTGTGATGAACGCCAACCCTTTTACCAAAGGGCATCGCTATCTGGTGGAGCAGGCCGCCCGTAGCTGTGACTGGCTTCATATTTTTGTGGTGCGCGAAGATGCCTCTTTTATTCCTTTCGCCGATCGTCTGGCGATGGTGCAGAGCGGCGTCTCGGGGCTACCGAATGTAACCGTGCACCCAGGTTCGGACTACGTGATTTCACGAGCCACCTTTCCTGCCTATTTTCTGAAGGATACCGGGAAAGTTCAGCGTGCATGGAGTGAGATTGATGTCCTGATTTTCCGCGATAATATCGCGCCGGCATTAGGCATCACCCACCGTTTTATAGGTTCCGAACCTTTCTGCAAGATAACCCGACAATACAACCAGACGCTGCACAGTCTCCTGCGTGGGCATATCACCGTGGTGGAATTACCGCGCATTGAAGCGGACGGACAGGCTATCTCTGCCTCAGAAGTCCGCCGCTTACTGAAGACAGAACAATTTGCTCGTCTTCGGGACATCGTCCCGGAGACAACCTTTACACACCTTGTCGCTCGCTATGCGGCGGCGAAGATAGTAGTGGCTTAATACCAGGACAGGAATATGAAGATTGTTAAGGAGGCGCTGGCAGGAACGATGGAGTCCAGCGACCTGATGGTCAAAATCGCTCCCGCAAACGGTGAGCTGGAAATCATTATTAACAGCGAAGTGATCAAGCAATTTGGCGAACAGATCCGACAGGTTGTGACAGATACGCTACGCAAAATAGATGTTCGTGAAGGTCTGATCATGATTGACGACAAAGGTGCGCTGGATTGTGTGATCCGTGCACGTTTACAAAGTGCCATTCTCCGCGCCGTTGATGTGCAGGATATCGACTGGGGAAAACTGAAATGAAAAAACTCCGTCGCAGTATGTTGTTCCTGCCAGGCGCCAATGCCGCCATGCTTTCCACTGCATTTATTTATCACCCGGACTCTATCATGTTCGATCTTGAAGATGCCGTGTCGTTGCGTGAAAAGGACACCGCTCGTCTGCTGGTATTCCATGCGCTTCAACACCTGATGTATCAGGGGATTGAAACCGTGGTGCGCATCAACCCGTTGAATACGCCTTTTGGTCTTCCTGATCTGGAAGCGGTGGTTCGCGCCGGTGTTGATGTGATTCGCCTGCCGAAAACTGACACACCTGAAGATATTTACCAGCTGGAAGATCATCTGGAACGTATTGAGGCTGACTGTGGTCGTGAGCCGGGCTCAACCAAAGTGATGGCCGCCATTGAATCAGCGATTGGCGTTATTAATGCGGTTGCGATTGCGCGTAGTTCAAAACGCTTGATTGGTATTGCTCTGGCGGCATTTGACTATGTGATGGACATGCAAACAGAGCGGGGTGACGGTACAGAACTGTTCTACGCACGTTGCGCGGTACTTCACGCCGCCCGGGCAGCCGGTATTGATGCATTTGATGTTGTCTGGTCTGACATTAACGACGAGGCCGGCTTTCTTCGCGAAGTGGATCAGATCCGCAAGATGGGCTTTAACGGTAAGTCATTGATTAACCCACGGCAGATTGAGTTGCTGCATAACGCGTACGCCCCGACCCAGCAGGACGTGGATTATGCAGCTCAAGTCATTGAAGCTGCGCAAGAGGGCGCTCGCAATGGGCTGGGTGTCGTGTCGCTGAACGGAAAAATGGTCGATGCCCCGATAATTAACCACGCTCAAATGGTACTGGAGCGTGCCGCTGCTTCTGGCGTGCGCCGCTAAGGACAACATCATGAATCAAACAGAACATCTTCATAAACAGTTTCCTCACCTGAATCTGAAACCTTTCGAACGTGCGCACACGGCAACCCCGTGGCTGGATGACATCGACAGTAAGCATCAACGCAAGCTGTGTTCTTCTCTGGTTGAAGCAATTGAACGCAGTGGGCTGCGTGATGGAATGACCATCTCTTTTCATCATGCTTTCCGTGAAGGGGATCGGGTGATTAATCGCGTTGTGTCACAACTGGCTGCGATGGGTTTCAAAAACCTGACTCTGGCGTCCAGTTCGCTGATGACCTGTAATGACGAACTCATTGAGCATATTCGCAACAACGTTATCTCCCGTATATTTACTTCAGGAATGCGCGGCAAACTAGCGGAAGCGGTTTCTCATGGCCTGATGGCTGAACCAGTGCAAATTCATTCCCACGGCGGTCGCGTTAAATTGCTGCAAGATGGGGAGTTAAAGATTGATGTTGCCTTCCTGGGCGTGCCGTGCAGTGATGAATTTGGCAACGCCAATGGCACGGGAGGCCCGGCAAGTTGTGGTTCGCTTGGCTATGCAATGGTGGATGCGCAGTTTGCGCACAAAGTGGTGCTGCTGACTGAAACGCTGGTGCCATTTCCGAATATGCCCGCCAGTCTGGGACAGGACCATGTGGATTATATCGTGCAGGTGGATAGCGTTGGTGACCCTGACAAAATCAGTACCGGCGCCGCCCGTGTCACCAGTAACCCGCGTGAACTGATGATCGCCCGCCAGGCCGCTGAGGTCATAGAGCATTCTGGTTACTTCAAAAATGGTTTCTCGATGCAAACTGGATCTGGTGCTGCCGCAACGGCCTGCACTCGCTTCATGGAAGATAAAATGGAGCGTAATGGTGTACAGGCGCGCTTTGCGCTTGGCGGTATCACCGGCAGCCTGGTTGATCTTCATGAGAAAGGGTTGATAGAAAAACTGCTCGATACCCAGTGCTTTGATAGCCAGGCCGCCGCCTCACTGGTGCGCAACCCTAATCATATTGAAATTTCAACCAATGTGTATGCCAATCCGGGCAGCAAAGCTGCCTGCTGTGATCAGCTGGATGTGGTTATCCTCAGTGCTCTGGAAATTGATGTCGACTTTAATGTCAATGTGATCACGGGATCGGACGGCGTGATGCGCGGTGCTTCCGGTGGGCATTGTGACGTCGCCGCCGCAGCTAACCTGACCATAGTGGTCGCGCCGTTGCTGCGTAGCCGTATTCCTACTGTAGTGAAACGTGTTACCACGCGTTTAACGCCTGGGGAAAGCATTGATGTGCTGGTCACCGACCACGGGATAGCGGTAAATCCTGCCCGACCGGAGATCCGTGAGCGTCTGGAAAAAGCGGGGCTGAAGGTGGTGGCGATTGAAGCGTTATACCAACGCGCTATCTCCCTGACTGGTGTGCCAGAACCGATTGCGTTCACCGATAAAATTGTCGGGGTTATCCGTTACCGTGACGGCAGCGTGATTGATGTCGTCTACCAGGTTGAGGAGCAGAAGCATAACTATCTCGACGTCTGTGAAAACAGGTGTCAGCCTGGATGCTCTACTCAGCGCGAGAGACAATCGTGCTGAGCGACAGACGGGCTGGCTGACCCACTACCGTAAAACAGTGATTTCGCTGACCCTGGTCACCCCAGGGGCGGTGAAGGACAGCATCCGTTATCGCAATACGATGGGGGTGGCGCTGCAGGCCTGCGATCAACTGCTGTGGCAGCAACGCTGGCGCGTCCTGGATCGCCAGGTGCTGTGGCTACCCACCGGGCCAGAAGCGATGTGGTGCGTGGACCATGCTGCCAGCGAAGTGAAAGCGCTCAGTGCTCAGCTTGAACAAACGCATCCGCTGGGGCGGCTGTGGGATATTGATGTGATTTGCCCGCAACAGGGACTGATCGGCCGTAAGGCCTTGGGAGGCACGATGCGCCGATGTCTGCTGTGTGATGAACCTGCTCATGTCTGCGCCCGCTCTCGCCGGCATTCGCCAGCGCAAGTGATCGCGTGTGTGGAGGCTATGATTGATGACTGGTTTGCCCGCGACTAAACGGATTTTCCCTGATGTTTCAGTCCTGGCTGAAGAGGCGCTGCTTCGGGAACTGGAGCTAACGCCGAAGCCCGGGTTGGTCGACAGGGATAACAACGGTTCACATCGGGATATGGATCACCGCTTGTTCCAGAAGAGTATCGACGCGATTTCGCCCTGGTTTCAGATTTTTACCGAACAGGGAGAGCTCTATGCACATTTGCCTGTGGATCAACAATTGCAACTGCTGCGTCCTTTAGGCATGGACTGCGAGCAGGCCATGTTTGCCGCGACGGGGGGAGTCAATACCCATAAAGGCGGCGTTTTCTCTCTCGGATTGCTCTGCTTTGCTGCGGGACGTTTGCAGGCACAAGGGCAATGGCTTAGCTGTGAGCGGCTGTGCGATGAAGTCAGCAAAATGTGCCAGGGCCTGGTGGCTCGCGAGCTGGTGGGCCGTAATGAAAGTGACATGGCAACAGCAGGTGAAAGACTGTTTCGCCGCTATGGGCTGCGTGGCGCAAGAGGTGAGGCCGAAAGCGGTTTTGCCACTGTCCGTCATCATGTGTTGCCGTTCTGGAATCAGGAAACAGAAATGCGACAACTTCACAGCGCGCTGCTCAGACTGATGGCCGTCAACCTTGACAGTAATCTGGTGTCGTGTGGCGGACCTGATGGGCTGGCATTTGTGCAGAACTATGCCGCTGAACTGTTAAAAAATGGCTGGGCGCACCGTGATCTCTGCGCAATGGATAAGATCCTCATCTCCCGCAATCTCAGCCCGGGTGGGAGTGCGGATCTACTTTCTGTTTCCTGGGTGCTGGCGTCAATTCAGGCATAGCGATTCGGGGTACTACCTCCCTCGTATTATTCATAAGGAATTTAATTGTGTTAAATGATTATTGCCAGGCGCAGGCCGGGCGTGCGGCTCAACATATTCCTCCTCTGCCGCTGAATCAACACCAGATGAGCTCACTGACTGAGCTTCTGAAAAATCCACCAGTGGGCGAAGAAACTTTATTATTACATTTGCTCGTACACTGTGTGCCGCCAGGTGTTGATGACGCTGCTCGTGTTAAAGCCGAATTTCTGGCTGCAATCGCGAAAGGCGAAGCAATTTCTCCATTGGTATCACCGCAAAAAGCAGTCGAACTGCTGGGAACGATGCAGGGAGGTTACAACATTGAACCCTTGATTGCGGCACTGGACGTGCCGCAACTGGCACCGATCGCCGCCAGTGCGTTATCGCAGACACTGCTGATGTTTGATAGCTTCTATTCTGTTGAAGAGAAAGCAAAAGCGGGAAATACCTTTGCACGGCAGGTGCTTCAGGCGTGGGCCGATGCACAATGGTTTATCTGCCGACCGTCCATCCCCGAAAAAATCACTGTAACGGTTTTTAAAGTTACGGGTGAAACTAACACCGACGATCTCTCCCCGGCCCCGGATGCCTGGTCACGGCCCGATATTCCGCTTCATGCGCAGGCTATGCTGAAAAATGCACGCGAGGGCATTGTGCCGGATGAGCCAGGAGTAGTGGGGCCCGTTGCGCAGATAGCGGCGTTAAAGAGTAAGGGATTCCCTCTGGCCTATGTGGGCGATGTGGTGGGTACCGGTTCTTCGCGCAAGTCTGCCGCTAACTCTGTGCTCTGGCATATGGGTAATGACATCCCGTTTGTACCCAACAAGCGGGCGGGTGGCGTAGTGCTGGCCGGGAAAATTGCGCCAATCTTTTTTAATACCATGGAAGATGCGGGGGCATTACCAATAGAAGTGGATGTGACTCGCCTGAATATGGGCGAGGTAATCGATATCTATCCGTATCAGGGGGAGATTCGCCAGCATCAGAGTGGTGAGTTAATCGCCACGTTTAGGCTTAAAACGGATGTGTTGCTGGATGAAGTGCGTGCCGGCGGGCGAATTCCGCTAAGCATTGGGCGAGGCCTGACCGCTAGAGCGCGTGAATCCCTGGGCTTGCCAGTAAGTGATGTTTTTCGGCAGGCCAAAGAAGTGACCACCGGCCAGCGCGGATTCACCCTTGCGCAAAAAATAGTGGGGCGGGCTTGTGGTGTACGGGGAGTGCGTCCTGGGTGTTATTGCGAACCGAAAATGACGTCAGTGGGATCCCAGGATACCACCGGGCCAATGACGCGAGATGAACTTAAGGATCTGGCTTGCCTCGGTTTTTCGGCCGATCTGGTGATGCAGTCTTTTTGTCACACCTCGGCGTATCCGAAGCGTGTCGATGTTCAAATGCAACAGACCTTACCGACTTTCATCATGAACCGGGGCGGCGTCTCACTGCGCCCGGGGGATGGTGTTATCCATTCCTGGCTCAACCGGATGCTGCTGCCAGATACTGTGGGGACAGGAGGTGATTCGCATACGCGCTTCCCTATTGGGCTTTCCCTGCCTGCGGGCTCAGGTCTGGTGGCATTTGCTGCTGCAACGGGGGTTATGCCGCTCGATATGCCTGAATCGGTGCTGGTACGCTTTAAAGGAACCATGCAACCGGGCATCACTTTACGCGATTTGGTTCATGCTATTCCGTATTACGCTATCCAGCAAGGGTTGTTGACCGTTGAGAAGAAAGGGAAAAAGAATATCTTCTCAGGCCGCATTCTGGAGATAGAAGGGCTGCCCGATCTCAATGTCGAGCAGGCTTTTGAACTCACGGATGCCTCTGCGGAACGCTCGGCGGCGGGTTGTACTATCAAGCTGGATCAGGAGCCTGTCGTGAAGTACCTGCAATCGAATGTTGTACTGTTGCGCTGGATGATTGCAGAAGGATACGGTGACAGACGCACACTGGAGCGTCGTATCCAGGGAATGGAAAAATGGCTTGCTGATCCTCAATTGCTGGAAGCCGATACTGATGCTGAGTACGCCGCCGTTATCGAAATAGATTTGGCGGAGATTAAAGAACCCATCGTCTGCGCGCCAAACGATCCTGACGATGCACGCTTACTCTCAGAAGTACAGGGAACGAGCATTGATGAAGTTTTTATTGGTTCCTGCATGACTAATATCGGTCATTTCCGGGCTGCCGGTAAGCTGATGAATGAGCATCAGGGCGTGTTACCGACACGGCTATGGGTTGCTCCGCCGACGCGTATGGACGCCTCGCAGTTGATAGAGGAAGGCTACTACAGCGTATTTGGTAAAAGTGGTGCCCGCGTTGAATCGCCTGGCTGTTCCTTGTGTATGGGGAATCAGGCACGCGTCGCTGAGGGTGTCACCGCAGTGTCAACTTCGACGCGTAATTTTCCCAACCGGATGGGGACTGGTGCGAATGTCTACCTTGCTTCTGCTGAACTTGCGGCTATCGCCGCACTGACCGGGAAACTTCCCTCACCAACAGAGTATCACCAGCGGATGTCCGCGATTGCAGACACTACTGCGGATACGTATCGTTATCTGAATTTTGATAAGATCCGGCAGTACACTGATAAAGCTGGGGATGTCATTTTTCAGACGCAGCCTTAACGCATGCAGGTGCAACACCCTGGCAGGTGCATTCTGCCTGCCAGGGCGCGGGAGGAACGCCGGTATATCAACGGTTCAGGAAAATATTGCGCATTATTTGAATTGTGACGGCTTCGGGCCTCCATTCTTGAATGACCCGTGGCGTAGTTTAACCAGCGTATTGTTTCCTCAGTTGTATTCACAATTCAAAGATGTCTGCGCCCCCGCTCTGTTTAAAAAACCGGCTTGTCACGGGATGCGTTCTGTTTTCCTGGTAACTCAGACATCGGCGGAGAAGGCCACGCTGATGATGTTGGACAGTTGCATCGATATCTGGGATTAACATTACCCGCGAATCAGCAAAGGCCGGTCTATTCACGGAGCAAATCTCATGCTTTCTTGACTATCAAGAAATGTAAAATATTTCCGATGGGCTATTTAGTGCGTAACGTTATTTATCTGGCGATTCAGTCAGCATTAAAAAATGAAGTATGCCGAACCAGAATTGGCGGCGGATAATAGTCCGTTCTACTATTGGGTTTGGTGACCGCCCCGAGCGATCACCTTTAATTCTGTGACAGTTATACCCGTCATCTTTCAAACTGCAAGTGTGTTGTCTGTCCCCCTTACCCTAACCACTTATTAGAGTATGCCCCCGGGGATTCACTCGGTTACCGCTTTCCTGCAATTTGAAATCTATTGGATATATAAGTAATTATTTACAAGGTAAATGATTTTAAATAATCACAACCTTGATAATTTAGTTTTCACTCATACACCGAGCTTTCTATGATATTCATCTCGGATTTTTCTGATATTTGCAGTGGCAACCTTGGCTTCCTTTAATTTCCCTGCATCAACTAACGCGATAGCATCGTCAATTTGTTTAATAAGCTTGGTCAATCCTTCATTGAAGACTTTGTCTTTCGCAAATCCAGGATCTGCTTTCGCTTTGTTGGCATGTTCTTTAAGTTTCAATAAATCAGCTTTGAGCGTAGCCGCATCTGTAGCAGTAGAAGCGGCACTGTAATTTTTCTGCATGGAATGCATTTCATTGTTCACTCCCGCAATGCTGGTGTAAGGCAACATCGTGGCTGAAACAGATAACGCTAAACAGATTGTCATCATGGTTTTTTTCATTGCTCACTCCTGTTAATTAAGTCAATAGCATGGCTGGTTGGTAATTCTTGCCGTAGCAGTATTAATAACAATTGAGAGGCGGTCAAATAAAAAATATATTATGGAAATAAGAATCATTCAAATTAATAAGTAGAGGATTACTATTTTGTAGAGCATTGCGAGCTGAATTAATTAACTAATGTAATGGGTTGCGAAACATGTCAATACATGTCGTCTTTCAGATCACAGAGGCGTGGCGGCGCTTAATGACTCGGCTCATCTTCTGGACTTCGCCCTTTTGGAGCTGCTGCAAGCAGTGTCTGAATCTGCGCCTTGCAGAGATTTGTCACCTGAATGGCTTATCAGCGTAATTTCATCGGAATTTCTTTACTGGCCGCCTTTTTGCAATTCGAAATATATTGGGTGTAATGTTTTAAATCTAAAAGCTATTGCATTATTTTTTATTCTATCTTCTGTTCTTAACCTGTTTTCAACTTCATCAACACGGAATCCTGTTGTGAACAATCACTATTTAATTTTGATGGTGGTTGTCGACGTGAGGTCTGATCATAAAATAGCAAGTCGCGTTTGTTATTGCCCTAATGGACGTTGATAGCGCCATAACCACTTGCCACTGATCATGCGGTGATAAAATAATATGCCGCGTACTATCCAATCAAAAAACATTCCCATCCATATGCCAACAACACCTAAACCTAATATAACGCCCAGAATATATCCGGCAATTACCCGACATCCCCACATGCTCGCTAAAGCGACCCACATCGTATAGCTGGCGTCTTTTGCTCCTTTCAGTCCGGCTGGCAGGACCCATGAGGCGGCCCAGATTGGCATAAACAGCGCGTTTAGCCAGATTAGTTGCTGAACAACTCTGATCACTTCCGGTTCGTTAGTGTAAAATGACGCCAGCAGTGTGGCGCTGGGTACTGACAGTAGGGCTAGGGAACATAGACCAATATTGGATAACCAAAATATATATTTAAGTTGCCGGACAGGCTGCATAATTTGTCCTTTTCCTAATCGAGTGCCGACAATAATCGTAGAGGTAGAACCCAGAGCATTCCCCGGTAGATTAATTAATGACACGATAGAAAAGGCAATAAAATTCCCGGCAATCACCTCTGTGCCCATTCCGGCTACAAACCGTTGGGTGATCAATTTTCCTACATTAAACATCACTGACTCAACACTGGCAGGAACTCCAATACTAAGTACTTCGTATAATATGGCCGTAGTAAAGGGGGTAAAATACCCTTTAAAAGGAATACGCAAAGCACTATTGAAACCTTTCATTAATGTCAGAATGACGAATAGGGCACCGATATAGCGAGAAATGGTAATCCCTATACCCGCACCGATAAATCCTATTCCCTTCCAGGAGAAAATACCGTAAATCAAGACACTGCTAAGTAAAATATTCAGTATATTCATTCCGATATTAATGAACATTGGTAGTTTGGTATTACCCGCTCCGCGTAGCGCACCACAACCAACTAGTGTGATGGCCACCGCGGGATAACCCCACACGGTAAGCCTCAAGAAAGTCAGTGCCAGGCCTTTGACCGCCATATCCGCATTATGTGCAATGAGGTTGATGATGGTATCGCCAGCAAACTCCACAAGACCAACCAGCAGGAATGAAATGAGTACTAGCAGGGAAATTGATTGTCGAGCAGCAAGCCTTGCTTGTTTGCGATTACGTTTTCCCAAACTGAACGAGACAACAACGGCGGTTCCTAGTGCTACGGCGGTAAAAAAGGCGATGATCAACATGTTGAAGCTATCGGCTAACCCAACCGCAGCCATGGATTCTTTACCCAACCAGCTAACCAGGAAGGTGCTGAATATGCCCATCAATACGACACAGAGCCCTTCAATAAATATAGGTACGGCGAGAGGCACTATTTCTCGGTAAAACAAGACATGGTTGGAGTGACGTTCTTTGTACCAGGTTGTTTTCTGCAATATGGCTATGAAGTGCTTTACTGTACTCAAAATCATGCCTACCTATGTTCACGGGCGCAGGGTGTCGCATACTCGCTGTTCAGCGTTTTTCATCGTAGAAAGATGACAGCAGAAAAGGCGCTGTCAGTGCTGATTTCAAGTCAGGATGTAGATCAGGTGTGTAATAGGTTGAACATGTAAACCATGATCTTATTGGGCTTCTTTATCTGCCTTTCCCAGGGGGTAAAAATGAACCTTCGGATCAGTGAGTATTCATCTGTATCGTATTGATACCGCTGAATGAGATTGGTGCAGATCATGGCCAGCGGGGCTATAACCAAGAGTTTACTACGGTTGACAAACTATCCACATTGGCGATTATAACCGGTACATGTAGTGCTCGCGATTACCAAAGAGTATAAAACACTAATTTGGATGAAACGCTATTTCAAAATTGTATATGCAAAATTTATCTCTATCTGAACGAGCTATTGTGTGAATAAATTCTGTCGTGATTCCTTTTATTCATTGACTTAAAAAACTGAAAATTAGTTTATCGTTAAAACCGGAAGAAGAAAAAGAGATTCACTATGAAAATAAATGATTTAGTCACGGTAAAAACCGATGGGGAGGCTCGTCGAGAGGGCGTTATTCTGGCAGTGGAGGTGTTTCAGGAAGGAACGATGTATTTGGTTTCTCTTAAGGACTATCCTGCCGGTATCTGGTTTTTTAATGAAATTAACAGTAGTACCCCTGATAGTGTTTTTGTCGAATCAAGGATATTGACTAAAAAATAACACCGGTACTTGCCTTATCGGGAAATTGTAGGCTAATACCGGTGTTGTGGCTGTTAGAACGTTTCCCAGTTGTCATTACCCGGTTTGGTGGATGGTCGTCCGGTTAGTGCTAAGGTTGAAGCGGACTGTGCTGCCAGTATTGGCTGAACTGTTGGGGTCGCAGCATAATCCTGAGAATGCCGTGAAGATAATTTGAATGCGGCTACAGCTCGTGTTAATACGGCAGCCTGTTCTTCCAGAGACGCTGCGGCAGCCGATGCTTCTTGAACCAAGGCGGCGTTTTGTTGTGTCACACTATCCATTTCAGAGATAGCCTGCCCGACTTGTGTAATGCCTCGACTCTGTTCATCAGATGCTGAAGCAATCTCATTCATGATATCGGTTACGTTGGTCACGGCATGGACAATCTCTTGCATGGTTTGTCCGGCTTTATCGACGAGAGTTGAACCGCTGTTCACTAATGACACCGATTCCGAAATCAATCCTTCAATTTCTTTTGCAGCTTGTGCACTACGCTGAGCCAGATTGCGCACTTCTCCGGCTACGACGGCAAATCCACGCCCTTGTTCTCCGGCTCTGGCTGCTTCCACTGCGGCATTGAGGGCCAGAATATTTGTCTGAAAAGCGATACTGTTAATCACGTTAGTGATTTCGGATATTTTTTTGGAGCTACCAGTAATATTGTTCATGGTACTGACAACACCAGCAACAATTTCGCCGCCTTGTCTGGCCTTACCTGAGGCATTTGATGCTAGTTGGCTGGCATTATGTGCATTGTCAGAGTTCTGTTTTACTGTGGACGTTAATTGTTCCATGCTTGCTGCCGTTTGCTCGATAGCAGCTGCCTGCTGTTCCGTGCGAGAGGATAAGTCTGTGTTCCCAGCGGTAATTTCTATTGAACCCTGATAAATGGAATCAGCGCTTTCCCGGACGGTAGATACAGTGTGAACTAATGCTGCCTGCATTTGCTGGACGTTTGAGCCGAGTATTCCAATTTCGTTATGGCCATAGTTTTCATCTGCCTGGGTGAGATCGCCTTGAGCAATACGCTGGATGCGGCTCACCAGCTGATTCATCGGTTTAATCAGCACGCTTTTCAGTAACAAGAACGTGATAGTCGTCATGATTGCTGCAATGATAAAACTGATACCCATCAAGCTATATCCCAAGAGCGCGTCTTTTTGCGCTTTTGTATTCAGCGCCTTGGCTCGTTCGGTTCGATAGGCAACAGCTTGCAATAGTGGTTTATTGTATGCAGCATCCAGAATACGATTCTCTTCTGATTCATGTGAAAGAACTTCTTCAAAGTAACCATCTTTGGCTGCTTGTAGCGTTGGCATAATGCCTTGTTCTATATAAGCGTTGTAAGCTTTTTTTAGTGCCGGATCGAGAGCGATATCCGTTGCAGTTTTAATACTACGGTTCTCATAAACCTGATAAGCGCGTTTGGATTGTGCAATGCGGTTTTCGGCTTGCTGCAGATTATCATTATAAACTTTAGTGTCACCAACACGGACTGCAGCGGCAGCCTGAATAAGTAATAAGCGGGCGGTGCGCAGGTTATTAGAACTGTTAGATATGCCTAAGCGAACATCAATCTCTTGTGTTACGTAATCCAAGGTTTGGTTGCTGCGTACCAGAAAATAACTGGATACGCCGATAGACAATGCAAACAGTAGCATGATGCCGCCCAGAATAATGACGAATAAAGGCACTAAACGGAGGTTATTCATCGTTCCAATTTTACCCTGTTGTTCTGATTTTGATATCATTTTCATATCCATTTGCTCATTTTCAAAGGGAAGTAATGGTGACTCACCTTACTACTCACTGGTAGTGTGGGCGCTTTTGCTAAAAAATCGGTTGTGCCAACGGCTCGACTTTTCTAGGACCAATATAAAAGATAATGAGTATCTAGTGGGAAACATTAATGTGCATCAATGCGACGTTGATCACGATTTTGCCGTCTAAAAAGAGGGATGGGAAAGACAGTGATTAATTATTCGGCATATTAATTATTTGATTATATGAATAAAATAATATTTATACCCGTTGGGTTCATAATTATTTAATGACTAAAATTTTAAGTTATGGCCAGTTACATAACCAGAAATCTATAAAATACAGATGAAGGTACTTGTAGAAATAAAATGTGAACATGAGCACAACTGTGGATAAAATGTCCGCGAGACGAGTGATTTTAGGAAACTGTCAGGGAGGGTCATGCTGCTAATAGATAATTAGTATTATTATCTCAAATTACCTTTGCTGCATGCATCAGAATGAAAGTGTTAAAGTTAAGTTAAATATTTTCGAGGTTAGTGTGGGTTCGTTTTCTTTCGATATTTTACATATGGTCAATATTTTGCGCTTCCGTTTCCTATTTATTCTATGATTAACAAAAAATATGGAGTTTTAACGGAAATGTTCTCTTATTTCGCTGATTTTATTCTATCCACAAAAGAACCCGATTTGGAGTAAAATACTAGAATTGGGTATTTCCGGGACATTGGATCAGTTTTTTTAAAGATGATGCAATAGTAACTGAGGTGATAACTTGATCATTATAGATGAAAAAGCCACGTGATCTTATATGTAGTCTTCACAATTGATAAATATTCTACTTTTTTATTTTATAAATCAATCCGTTAAATTTCATTGGTCAATAAATAGAGTCTGTTTTGATAGGGTTGTGTGTAGTTATGGTTATTTCGTGTGCAAGAAAATAGGTATTAATTATAAAAAAAGGAAATAATCAGGACCAATCCCTCCATTTTTGTGATCTAAATCACGTTTTTGTCAAATTTCATGTACTATCGCGTTGTATGTGCTACGGCTTAGGCGGTAGAGTAAACAGGAATTAGGATTATTCTTATGCTCCATGTGTCAGAATGATTGTCAGCAAAGGATGGGTTAGTGTTATGGGCAGAGGGAATCTGATGTGCTTTAAGGACAGTGCTGCTGTCTTTGTCATAATAAAATATTTTAAAATTATAAATTTCATTTGGCACCGATAGTTTTCATGCCACCTATGGAGAGTATTTATTGAACTGGGATGATATACATATCATCTAATTTATGTTTAAACATAGCTTGCCGGGATGAGATTATGGGTACTTCTGAGTTACTTAAGCATATTTATGACATAAATTTGTCTTATTTGTTACTTGCGCAACGTTTAATTAACGATGAAAAAGCATCGGCCATGTTTCGCCTTGGTATTAATGAAGAAATGGCTAATGCGTTGATGCAACTTACCTTGCCACAGATGGTGAAATTAGCTGAAACTAATCAGTTGATATGCCATTTCCGCTTTGATGATCACAATACTATTAAACTACTGACACAAGAATCCCGTGTAGATGATTTACAGCAGATACATACAGGTATTCTATTGTCGAGTCAGTTGTTACAACAATTTTCTTCAAAAGAAGAAAATTTGCCTAAAAAAAGGGCGTAATAATAATGGTGGAAAAAAGTATTGTTCAAGAGGCTAAGGACATCCAACTGGCGATGGAGCTCATTTCTCTTGGTGCTCGCCTGCAGATGCTTGAAAGTGAAACCCAGTTAAGTCGTGGGCGCTTGATCAAGTTATATAAAGAGTTAAGAGGAAATCCTCCACCTAAAGGGATGCTGCCTTTTTCAACCGATTGGTTTATGACATGGGAGCAAAATATTCATTCCTCCATGTTTTATAATGCTTATATTTTCTTACTGAAAAATGGACACTGTAGTAGCGTTGAGGCGGTAATTAAAGCTTATCGTCTTTATCTTGAACAATGTTCACCTCAAAGCGAAGCCCCGTTATTAGCATTGACCCGAGCATGGACGTTAGTCCGTTTTGTTGACAGCGATATGCTTCAATTATCTCCCTGTAATTGTTGTAATGGTCTGTTTATTACCCATGCACACCAGCCTAAAAATGGATTTGTCTGCAGTTTGTGTCAACCCCCTTCCCGAGCTGTAAAAAGACGTAAACTTTCGCCGAATGTTGCCGATATCATACCTCAACTGCTGGATGAACAAGTAAAACACGCAGTCTGAGCCTGGTAGCGATTTATAAGCCTGTTACTTTTCTGGGTAAGGAGTGGCAGGTTTATCCTCAAGTAGTTCCTGGCAAAAATTGCGTTATAACTCATCCATACGACCTCTTGATTATAAGGAATTCTTGTGCTGGTTATATTGGGTTATATCGTCATCATAGGCTCCATATTGGGCGGTTATCTGATCGTTGGTGGGGAATTAGGTGCACTTTATCAGCCATCTGAGTTGTTGATTATTGCCGGTTCGGCTATAGGTGCATTCACTGTCGGCAATAACGGTAAAGCAATTAAAGCAACGGCTCGCAGTTTACCGCTGTTGTTTCTTGGTACTAAGTATACCAAAGCAATATACATGGATCTCATGGCCGTACTCTTTCGCCTAATGGCAAAATCCCGTCAGCAGGGCATGCTTTCTTTAGAGTTTGATATTGATAATCCACAAGATAGTGAGATTTTTTCTAGTTACCCCCGTATTTTGACGGACTCTTATATCGTTGAATTTGTTACTGATTATCTACGATTGATGGTTAGTGGCAACATGAATGCGTTTGAAATTGAAACACTGATGGATGAAGAGATAGAAACGGTCGAACACGAAATCGAGGTCCCTGCCAACAGCTTGAATTTAATAGGGGATGCTTTGCCGGCATTTGGTATTGTTGCCGCAGTTATGGGGGTTGTGCATTCTCTTGCTTATGTAGACCGTCCAGCCGCTGAATTAGGCATGATGATCGCACATGCCATGGTCGGGACCTTTTTAGGGATTTTGCTGGCATATGGTTTTGTATCTCCGTTAGCCTCTTTACTGCGCCAGAAGAATGCCGAAAAGATAAAAGTATTGCAGTGCATCAAAGTGACCTTGCTATCGAATCTTAATGGTTATGCACCACAGATAGCCGTTGAATTTGGACGTAAAACATTGTATTCCACCGTTCGGCCTTCTTTCACCGAAATGGAAGAACATATTCGTAGCGTGAAAGCTCCGGCTCAGCAGGCAGCGGAAAATGACGCATGAAACACCAGCATCCCATTATTCGCAAAAAGCGTAAATCTGGACACGCAGTTCATCACGGAGGTTCATGGAAGATTGCCTATGCTGACTTCATGACTGCCATGATGGCGCTATTTTTAGTCATGTGGCTTATCTCCATCTCTTCTCCATCTCAATTAGCGCAAATCGCAGAATATTTTCGTACCCCTTTAAAAGTGGCTATCACCAGCGGTCCTAAAATGAGCGACTCGACGAGTCCTATTCCTGGTGGTGGTGACGATCCGACTCAGCAAGAAGGGGAAATGAGAAAGCAGATAGATACTATGGATGGGAAGCTAGAGGAGATAAGGCTGAATAAGCTGCGTGATCGTCTGGATCAATTGATTGATACTGATCCGCGACTGAAAGCATTACGTCCACATTTGTTGATCGAAATGGTTGATCAGGGATTGCGTATTCAGATTATCGATAGTCAAAATCGCCCTATGTTTAAAACAGGCAGTGCTCAAGTAGAGCCTTACATGAGTGATATTCTGCGGGCCATAGCACCAATTCTGAATGATATTCCTAATAAAATCAGTCTCTCTGGACATACTGATGATACGCAATATGCAACGGGTGAGCGCGGTTATAGCAACTGGGAACTATCAGCCGATCGTGCAAATGCATCTCGTCGAGAGTTGATAGCAGGTGGGCTTTCTGAAGGGAAAGTTTTGCGCGTTGTTGGCATGGCGGCCACGATGAATTTGAAGCAAGCGCAGAATGGCAATGATGCTATTAATCGCCGCATTAGTTTATTAGTGCTGAACAAGCAGGCTCAGGAGAAGATTGAGCATGAGAATTCAGAAGACAACGCAGTCAGCATAGATAAGATAGAAAATTTACAAAGTATGGGGTTGGATAATGCTAAACCTGTGACCCAACCTGCCGAAAATAGTAATAGTGGTGCAGTTTTGCCTAGGCCCATAGCCAATGATATGCCTGCATCTGGTACGACTGAAGTATCTGGGAAAAATAAAGCACCGGCAACGGGCCGTCAGCAGCCGACTACAAAACTACCTGCTGCACCCGATAGCCAGGCGACACCTTCATCAATAGGCCGCGATTCACAGCAGAGGTGACCCACGTGAGCATGGATATGAGCGCTTTTTATCAAACATTTTTTGATGAAGCAGACGAATTGTTGGCGGACATGGAACAACATTTATTGTTGATTGATCCGTTAGCACCTGATACCGAGCAGATGAACGCAATATTCCGTGCTGCTCACTCAATCAAAGGTGGCGCAGGAACTTTTGGTTTTACGGCATTACAGGAAACCACTCATCTGTTGGAAAACCTGTTAGATGGTGCCAGACGCGGTGAAATGCAATTGAGCACCGATATCATCAACCTGTTTTTGGAAACCAAAGATATTATGCAGGATCAGTTGGATGCTTATAAAACTGCGCAGGAACCCAATGCTGAAAGCTTTGAATACATTTGTCAGGCCCTGCGTCAACTCGCTCTGGAATCTAAAGAGCAAAGTGAATCTGTTTCTGCTGTTTCAACTGAAACAGGTTCAACAGTTTCGTCTGCTTCAGCGTCGGTCCCTAGTGGCGGACAAAATGAATTACGTATTGTACTGACCGATCTTAAAGAGCAGGAAATTCCTCAACTGCTTGAAGAATTGGGTAATCTTGGCACGGTGAAAGATTCTCACCAAACAGATAGCAGTATTGAAGTTACATTGTCCACATCCACTGATAAAGATGACATTAGTGCAGTGCTGTGTTTTGTTCTTGAACCAGAACAAATCAACTTTAAACCTGTGGACGAAGTTGCGGCGGCGGCACCTGTGGTTCAGTCGCCGATTGATACCCCAACTGCACCAGCAGAGAGCGCCCCGATAACACCAAGTAAACCCGCTACTGCAGTACCTGCAACAGTTGCGGCAAAAGTTAATGAAGCAGCCAAGGGGCGGGTAAAAGCAGGTGACACTAGTATTCGTGTCGCTGTCGAAAAAGTTGATCAACTGATTAACCTGGTTGGAGAACTGGTGATTACACAATCAATGTTGGCTCAACGTTCAACAGAACTGGATCCTGTTGCTCATGGTGATTTGCTTAACAGCATGGGACAGTTGGAAAGGAATGCACGTGACTTACAAGAGTCAGTGATGTCCATCCGGATGATGCCGATGGAATATGTGTTTAGCCGATTTCCTCGTCTGGTTCGTGATTTGGCTGCGAAGTTGGGGAAAGAAGTTGAACTGACGCTGTCCGGGAGTTCAACTGAGCTCGATAAGAGCTTGATTGAACGCATTATTGATCCGTTGACGCATCTTGTTCGCAATAGCTTGGACCATGGCATTGAATCACCGGAAAGCCGTATTGCTGCGGGTAAACCAGCCGTAGGGAATTTAACGCTGTCCGCAGAGCATCAGGGTGGAAGCATCTGCATCGAGGTTGTTGATGATGGTGCCGGGTTAAATCGAGAAAAAATACTGGCTAAGGCACTTTCCCAGAAAATGGCGGTTAGCGAAAGCATGACTGACGAGGAAGTCGGTATGCTGATCTTCGCACCTGGATTTTCAACAGCAGAAAAGGTTACGGATGTTTCAGGCCGTGGTGTCGGGATGGATGTTGTGAAACGTAATATCCAGGAAATGGGGGGACATGTTGAAATCCATTTTCAGAAAGGAAAGGGTACTACGATACGTATCTTGCTACCACTTACATTGGCCATTCTGGATGGTATGTCGGTTAAGGTTAGCGGTGAGGTTTTCATTCTGCCACTCAACGCAGTAATGGAGTCTCTGCAACCCCAGTCTGAAGATTTATATCCTTTGGCGGGGGGAGAAAGAGTGCTGCAGGTTCGTGGTGAATACCTGCCATTAATTGAGCTTTACCAAGTCTTTGATGTTGCCGAGGCTAAAACGGATGCAACACAAGGGATCGTTGTAATCCTGCAAAGTGCTGGCCGTCGTTATGCTTTGTTGGTCGACCAATTAATCGGACAGCATCAAGTTGTCGTGAAAAACCTGGAAAGTAATTATCGCAAGGTGCCAGGAGTTTCAGCCGCTACTATTTTAGGTGATGGTAGTGTCGCGCTAATTGTTGATGTTTCAGCGTTACAGGCGCTTTATCGGGAAAAGCGTGTGGTTGAAACCGCTGCTTAACAACAAAATAACGGTTATTGATTAAAGGTGATAAACATGACTGGACTTGCAAACGTCACAAAACTAACGGGTGAAACGGTGGGACAGGAGTTCTTGATTTTTACGCTTGGTGACGAAGAGTACGGCGTTGATATTTTAAAAGTGCAGGAAATTCGTGGTTATGACCAAGTAACCCGTATTGCCAACACGCCGGCCTTTATTAAAGGTGTAACGAATCTCCGTGGTGTCATTGTTCCAATTGTTGACTTACGTATTAAATTTGCGCAACAAGAAGTGGATTATGACGATAACACCGTTGTTATTGTCCTGAATTTGGGTCAGCGTGTTGTAGGGATTGTTGTTGATGGTGTTTCTGACGTGTTGTCATTAACGGCTGATCAGATTCGTCCTGCACCGGAATTTGCAGTAACCCTGTCGACTGAATATTTGACCGGATTGGGATCTCTGGGCGAAAGAATGCTGATACTGGTTGATATTGAAAAACTGCTTAGCAGTGAAGAAATGGCGTTGGTAGATAGTGTTATGAAAGTTTGATTAACCACTATTGATTTGGACCACCTATTGAGTGGTCCAAACTATTCTTACTACACTTTTCCATAAATTGGAAGTCAATAAATATATCTTAATGAATGCCGTTAATATCGGTAATAGGGGTATAGAAAAGGCTCAATATGTTTACTCGTATAAAAGTAGTTACTAGTCTTATTATTGTACTAGGGTTATTTTGCATATTACAGATTATATCAGGTAGTTTATTTTTCAATTCATTGAAAACAGACCGGGAAATATTTAGTAGCACGCGAATTATTAATCAGCAAAAATCAGAACTAGATGCAACATGGTCTTATTTGTTACAAACGCGTAATACGCTGAATCGCGCAGGTACCCGATTTGCAATGGAGTCATCCGGTAACGTTACTGGCGGCGCGACTACCAAAGATTTGATTGAACTGGCAAAAAAACAACTGATAACAGCTAATACTCATTATGCTAACTATGAAAATATTCCTTATTTAGACAAAGAAGATAGCCAGGTCGCCAAATCTATAAAGAGTAATTACGATGAATTAAATGCTGCTTTAACTGAGCTAATCCAGTTTATTTCTACTGCTCGATTAAAAGAGTTTTTTGAACAGCCAACACAAGGCTATCAAGATCGTTTTGAAAAAGCTTATTATTCCTATAAAAAGTCCTACGATAAAATCAACAGTATTGCCATAGCAGAAAATAATGCGGCTTATTCGTCTGCACTTTGGATTCTGGGAACGATTATTACCATTGTGATTATTGCTGTAGTCGCTGTCTGGTTGGGTATCAATAGAACCTTGATCCATCCATTACATAATCTCGTTGAACATATTCGTCACATGGCCAAAGGTGATCTGACTCAGCGGATTGATTTTAACGGCACTAATGAAATGGGTATGCTGGCAGATAGCTTGCGGCATATGCAAAATGAATTTATCACGACAGTAAGCGCTGTCCGCCAAGGGAGTGAAGCAATTTATACTGGCGCCACCGAAATCAGTGCCGGTAATAATGATTTGTCTTCCCGGACAGAGCAGCAGGCAGCCTCGCTTGAGGAAACTGCGGCCAGTATGGAACAGTTGACTGCGACAGTTAAACAGAATGCTGAAAATGCACGCCAGGCTAGCCAGCTTGCTTTAAGTGCATCGGAAACTGCACAGAAAGGCGGTAAGGTCGTCGATAATGTTGTGACGACAATGCATAACATTGCTGGAAGTTCCCAAAAGATTGCCGATATAACGAGTGTAATTGATGGCATCGCTTTCCAGACAAATATTCTGGCCCTCAATGCGGCAGTAGAAGCCGCCCGAGCTGGCGAGCAAGGACGTGGATTTGCTGTCGTGGCCGGAGAGGTGCGTAATTTGGCGCAACGCAGTGCTCAGGCAGCAAAAGAGATTAAGACTTTGATTGACGACTCAGTTAATCGGGTTGATGAAGGATCTGTTCTGGTGGAGAGCGCTGGTGAAACAATGGCCGAAATTGTGGGGGCGGTAACTCGGGTAACTGACATCATGGGAGAAATTGCTTCCGCGTCTGATGAGCAAAGCAAAGGTATTGAGCAGGTAGGTCAGGCAGTAACGGAAATGGATCAGGTAACTCAGCAAAACTCAGCGTTGGTTGAGGAGTCCGCATCGGCTGCTGTTGCTCTAGAAGAGCAGGTTCGTGCCTTGAATCAGGCTGTGGCAGTTTTTCAGTTACCTAGAGAAAATGATAATTTTAATTTTCGCTCAACAGGCCAAGCACCTGTACCAGAAACGGCCACACTGCTGACGACATCCGTCGAAACCGGTAAAAAAGCCAAAGCAAGCCAGACGACTGATAACTGGGAAACATTCTAATAATAATTGATAGACATAAGCCGCTGTAAAGCTGGCTTATGTCTGATGTGAAGTGGTTATGTGTTTAGCTGATTATTTATTCTGACAAGCCATGTTTGTTGTGAGTAATCCTGGATACTTGGCTATTGGGGCATCATTATATTTTATCTTTTTACCACAATAATTACTCCAATTTAGCTAAAGAAAGCGTTATTACAGCCGATGGAGATAGTACGTGGATGTTTTAACCTGATTGTGGTGGTCGTTTATCTGGGTAGATTGCGGCTTTTTCCCACAATAAAATTCGTATAAGGTTCAATGTAGATTGAGTCGAGACGACCGGTAATATGGTGAATAGCGTTAGATAGATCTCATTATGGATTATTTCGTTTTTTCGATGTACAGCGTCGTTATTGAGTGGGTAATAGGTGCTCCCGAAAGGATGGATGTCTGACAAGTAAATGTGCAAACCTGCAGTTGATGTGAGGAACGTCCTGATTGGACAACAATAAAATAACTTATCCATTTTCGGGCGGTTAGATATGAAAAATATGCCATCGCCAAATCGTACTGGTTCTGCGTCCATTTTGACGCAGATGGTTGAACGGTTACCTCTGTCTGATGCGCATTTTCGGCGTATCAGTCAGCTTATTTATCAGCGAGCTGGTATTGTGCTGGCCGATCACAAACGGGAAATGGTTTATAACCGTCTCGTTCGTCGATTGCGGCTGTTGGGCATAACTGATTTTGGTCAGTATCTGGCATTATTAGAGTCAGATCTCAACAGTGCAGAATGGCAGGCATTTATCAACGCATTGACGACTAATCTGACCGCTTTTTTCCGTGAAGCACATCATTTCCCTATTCTGGCAGAGCACGCGCGAAAACGACCTAATGGATATACTGTCTGGAGTACGGCAGCATCGACAGGAGAGGAACCCTATTCATTGGCCATGACATTATCTGAAGTGTTAGGCGATCGAGTTAGTGGTTGTCAGGTCTGCGCCAGCGATATAGACACCCAGGTCCTGGAAAAGGCCGCAGCTGGCATATATAGGCAGGAAGAGCTGCGTTCGCTTTCTCCTCAGCAGTTACAACGTTTTTTTTTACGAGGTACCGGCCCGCATAGTGGGTTAGTGCGCGTCCGTCCGGAATTAGCTTCCATGGTGCATTTTCAGCAACTTAATTTGTTGGCACCAGATTGGCCTGTTCCAGCACCATTTGATGCCATATTTTGCCGCAATATTATGATTTACTTTGATAAAGAGACGCAGGAGCGCATCTTGCGTCGTTTTGTTCCGCTGCTTAAACCGGGCGGGCTGTTATTTGCCGGACATTCAGAAAATTTCAGTCAAATCAGCCGAGAATTCTACCTGCGTGGGCAGACTGTCTATGGGCTGGCTAAGGAAAGATAATGAACAAAATAAAAGTATTATGTGTTGATGATTCTGCACTGATGCGTCAGATCATGACTGAAATTATTAATAGCCATCCTGATATGGAAGTCGTTGCTACCGCACCAGACCCATTGGTCGCACGTGATTTGATTAAAAAATTCAATCCACAAGTATTGACGCTTGATGTTGAAATGCCGCGTATGGATGGTTTGGATTTTTTGGAAAAACTGATGCGTCTTCGTCCAATGCCCGTAGTCATGGTGTCGTCATTGACGGGGAAAGGTTCTGAAATTACGTTACGTGCATTGGAACTAGGGGCAATAGATTTTGTTACTAAACCGCAGTTGGGTATTCGTGAAGGGATGCTGGCTTATAGCGAGCTGATTGCGGAAAAAATTCGCATGGCGGCCAAAGCCAGGTTACCTCAGCGTAATGCCCATAATATACCAACAGTAATGATCCCCAGCATGCCATTGCTCAGCAGTGAGAAACTGATCGCAATCGGGGCTTCTACAGGAGGAACAGAAGCAATTCGTCATGTATTGCAGCCGTTACCTCCAACTAGCCCAGCTTTGTTGATCACGCAGCATATGCCACCGGGGTTTACCAAGTCTTTCGCCGAACGTCTGAATAAATTGTGCCAGATAACGGTTAAGGAAGCTGAAGATGGTGAACGTGTTCTGCCTGGTCATGCCTATATTGCACCAGGTGCCAGACATCTTGAGTTAGCGCGAAGTGGCGCGAATTATCAGGTGAAATTGCATGATGGCCCACCAGTCAATCGGCATCGCCCATCAGTTGATGTATTATTTCGTTCTGTAGCACAGTATGCAGGAAGAAATGCAGTGGGCGTTATCCTGACTGGCATGGGAAATGATGGTGCGGCTGGTTTACTAGAGCTTCACCAGGCAGGAGCCTATACCTTGGCTCAAAATGAGGCAAGTTGTGTGGTATTTGGTATGCCTCGCGAGGCTATTGCTCTCGGTGGTGTTGATGAAGTGGTGGATTTGCACCAGGTGAGCCAGCGAATGCTGGCACAAATTTCCGCCGGACAGGCGTTACGTATATAGCAGCTCCGGGTGAGCAATAAAATTAGGAGTAGGTATGGCTGATAAAGAACTCAGATTTTTAGTAGTCGATGATTTTTCAACAATGCGGCGTATTGTTCGAAATCTACTAAAAGAGCTGGGCTTCAACAATGTGGAAGAAGCAGAAGACGGCTCTGACGCGCTTAATAAGTTGCGTTCTGGTGGTTTTGACTTTGTCATTTCTGACTGGAATATGCCCAACATCGATGGGTTAGAACTGCTAAAAACCATTCGTGCTGATGCTGCCCTTTCCAAACTACCAGTATTGATGGTAACCGCTGAGGCCAAGAAAGAAAACATCATTGCTGCGGCACAGGCCGGTGCTAGCGGTTATGTAGTTAAACCATTTACTGCTGCTACGTTGGAAGAAAAGCTGAGTAAAATTTTCGAAAAACTGGGTATGTAAGGAGATGCTATGAAGTCACATCCGATGCCCATTAACGATAACGCATCAGCCACAGAGATCATTTCTCGTATTGGGCAGTTAACGCGTATGTTACGTGATAGCCTGAAAGAGCTCGGGCTGGATCATGCGATTGCGGAAGCTGCGGAAGCTATTCCTGATGCCAGAGATCGTCTTGATTATGTTGTACAAATGACGGCACAAGCAGCCGAACGTGCTTTAAACTGTGTTGAAGCCGCACAACCACGTCAGAATCAGTTGGAAGCTGATGCCAAGTCTTTAAAAGCTCGTTGGGATCAATGGTTTGAAAACCCGATAGAGCTAGCAGATGCACGTGAATTGGTTACCGATACACGCAGTTATCTGCAGGATGTACCAGAGCATACGTCGTTTACTAATGCGCAATTGTTGGAAATCATGATGGCTCAGGATTTCCAGGATCTGACGGGTCAGGTTATCAAGCGTATGATGGACGTTGTTCAGGAGATTGAAAAACAGTTATTGATGGTATTGTTGGAAAATATCCCGGAAAAACAGAGTCCAGCCAGACGTGAGAGTGACGGTTTGCTTAATGGACCTCAAGTCGATAAGAGTGCTGCCGGAATCGTATCGAATCAAGACCAGGTTGATGATCTATTAGATAGCTTGGGATTCTGATTAACGTCCTGCGAACGCCGCTGTATTCAACAAGTAGTACGCAGTTTCTGACTGTACATGTGTGGTTTTTTGCGATCGGGAGCATTCCCGGTCGTAAATTCCCATGCTTATTTTCTTATGCTTTAAATAGCCATGTCTTTTCTCCTTTTTTCCACCCATAAAGTTTGAACATATTTGTCATGCTAAGCAGAAGATATTTCATGACTGCCAAGTGATATAGGTACGCTGTAGTGGCTGATGATAGTGATCTAGAAAAAACAGAAGATCCTACCCCCCAACGAGAGGAAAAAGCTCGAGAAGACGGCCAAGTACCTCGTTCCCGGGAACTAACCTCTATTTTTATGCTTATCGCTGGACTGTCTATCTTATGGATGGGGGGGACCGCGATGGCGCATAAGCTCGCGGTCATGTTGACTCAAGGGTTGTTTTTTGATCATAACATCATCAGCGATGACAAGCAGATGATACGACATGCCGGGGTCATGATTAAATTAGCTGCATCTGCATTGATTCCTATCTTGCTTGGAAGTGTGATAGTGGCTTTGGCTGCCCCCATGCTTTTGGGCGGGATATTATTTAGTGCAAAAGCGATTAAATTCGATTTAAAAAAGCTCGATCCTATTGCGGGAATAAAGCGTGTGATTTCGACGCAGGCATTGGCCGAGCTTTTCAAAGCTATTCTTAAAGCCGTGATGGTAGGAGCCATAACCTACTGGTTTTTATTGTATAACTGGCCAAAGATGTTGCACTTGGTTTCAGAGTCGCCGGTTACTGCATTGAGTGATGCATTAAATCTGGCAGTTAAATGCGGTTTTTTGGTCATCATGGGACTGATTCCTATGGCGGCGTTTGATGTTTTCTGGCAAATCTGGAGTCATATTAAAAAGTTACGTATGACAAAACAGGAAATCCGTGACGAATATAAGGAAAGTGAGGGTGACCCTCATATCAAGGGCAAGATTCGTCAGCAGCAACGTGCCATGTCTCAACGGCGTATGATGTCAGATGTCCCTTATGCTGATGTGATCGTTACCAACCCAACACACTATGCTGTAGCTTTGCAATATGATGAGAAAAAAATGAACGCGCCTAAAGTCCTTGCCAAAGGTGCAGGGCAAGTAGCGCTACGGATTCGTGAGTTGGGGAGCGAACATCGGATTCCTGTTTTGGAAGCACCCCCATTAGCACGTGCGCTTTATCGACATTCTGAGGTCGGACAACATATTCCCGCCGTGCTTTATGCGGCAGTGGCTGAGGTTCTTGCCTGGGTTTACCAACTGAAGCGGTGGAAACGTGAAGGCGGTTTAATACCGCAGAAACCTAAACATTTGCCGGTGCCAGAAGCGCTGGATTTTGCTAAAGAGAATATGACTGATGGCTAATCTGGCCGCTTTACTTCGTTTACCCAGTAATTTGAAAGATACTCATTGGCAAATACTGGCAGGGCCGATATTGATCCTGCTTATTTTGTCGATGATGATATTGCCATTACCACCATTTGTATTGGACCTGTTATTTACGTTCAATATCGCACTGTCCATCATGGTTCTGCTGGTAGCGATGTTCACCCATCGTACTCTTGATTTTGCTGCATTCCCTACTATTTTGCTTTTTTCAACCTTATTACGGTTATCACTGAATGTTGCTTCAACCCGTATCATTCTAATGGAAGGGCATACTGGGGCAGCAGCAGCTGGCCGTGTAGTCGAAGCCTTTGGGCATTTTCTGGTTGGCGGTAATTTTGCCATAGGGATCGTCGTATTCATTATTCTGGTGTTAATCAACTTTATGGTTATCACTAAAGGTGCAGGTCGTATTGCAGAAGTCGGTGCACGTTTTGTGCTGGATGGAATGCCTGGTAAGCAGATGGCCATCGATGCTGATTTGAATGCGGGGCTGATTGGTGAAGACGAAGCTAAAAAACGACGTTCTGAAGTCACTCAGGAAGCTGATTTTTATGGTTCGATGGATGGTGCCAGTAAATTTGTTCGTGGTGACGCAGTTGCTGGATTAATGATTATGGCCATCAATATTGTTGGTGGCTTATTAGTCGGGGTTCTTCAGCATGGTATGTCGTTAGGGCAATCAGCCGAAAGTTATACCTTACTTACCATTGGTGATGGGCTGGTTGCTCAGATACCTGCACTTGTGATATCCACTGCGGCAGGTGTCATTGTGACACGTGTCAGCACCGATCAGGATGTTGGCCAGCAAATGGTCACACAGCTTTTTAATAATCCGCGAGTAATGGTATTAAGTGCCGGTGTGCTTGGCCTGGTTGGGTTAGTACCTGGCATGCCAAACCTGGTTTTCCTTCTGTTTACTGCTGGGCTGCTTGGTCTTGCCTGGTGGATGAGGAAAGATGCGGTAAAAATGCCTTCCCTGGCGGCAGAACCTTCTGTGGCTCATGACTCTCCGCAGATCGTTGAGGCTAGCTGGTCTGATGTGCAACTGGAGGATCCATTAGGTATGGAAGTAGGATACCGGCTTATTCCAATGGTGGATTTTCAGCAGAACGGTGAGTTATTGGGTCGAATTCGCAGTATCAGGAAAAAATTTGCCCAGGAAATGGGTTACCTGCCACCTGTAGTACATATCAGGGACAATTTAGATCTACAGCCGGCCAGTTATCGTATTCTGATGAAAGGCGTCGAAATCGGGAGCGGTGAAGCGCATCCAGGGCGTTGGATGGCGATTAATCCTGGAAATGCGGTAGGTGATCTACCTGGGGAAGTAACAAAAGATCCTGCTTTCAATTTACCCGCGGTATGGATAGAAAGTGCACTTAAAGAACAGGCACAAACCCAGGGTTATACAGTGGTTGAAGCGAGCACGGTAGTTGCGACACACCTTAACCATTTACTTGGTATGCACGCCAGTGAACTGTTTGGCCGCCAAGAGGCACAGCAGTTGATGGAGAGAGTTTCTCAGGAAATGCCTAAGCTAACAGAAGACTTTATCCCAGGTGTTGCTACTCTAACTACGTTACATAAAGTCCTGCAAAATCTGTTGAGTGAAGGAGTTTCAATTCGTGATATGCGTACCATCATTGAAACACTGTCTGAACATGCCCCTGTGCAGACTGATCCTTACGAATTAACGACCGTCGTTCGTATTGCATTGGGTAGCTCAATTACCCAACAATGGTTCCCCGGTAACGCTGAACTTCAGGTGATTGGTCTTGATGGTTCTCTGGAACGTTTATTGTTGCAGGCGTTACAAGGCGGAGGCGGTCTGGAACCAGGCCTGGCTGATCGCTTACTGGAGCAGGCTAAACAAGCGCTCCAGCGTCAGGAGATGCTAGCAGCTCCACCCGTCTTACTCGTAAATCACGCTCTGCGTGCATTGTTAGCGCGATTTTTGCATAGAAGTTTGCCGCAACTGGCTGTTTTATCGAATCTTGAGATTAGTGATAACCGGCAGATTCGTATGACCTCTATTATTGGTGAGGTATGATGATCCGAACGCTGACGACTTCTCTTCTCTGTGGGGGATTGATATTTCCTTTTCTCGTTAGAGCTTCGGCGGGAGGATGGAATGCAAGTCATCTCGGTGTGACACTGGAGTATCGGGGTGTTATGGCGGCTTCTCCAGCATTTTTACCACCCAAAGGACTAAACGTTAGCAGTGCTGATACGGTAACTGTTGTTTACTGGCGTTATTTTTTAACATCACCGCCGCCACCTGATTTAGCTGTGAAGTTGTGTTCTGTGAACCGGTGCGCGAATTTAGACGGTGCGAGTGGGCAAACGAGAGCATTGGGGGGGGGTGCCAGCTAACAGTGAATTCCGATTTATTTATTATATTCCGGGAGGTGGGAGACTGCGTACAGCAGTAGAAGTAAGAAGTAATGAAATTTCAATAAATTATAAATAGATTATAAGAGATGACAGAGACTGTTATTGGGCAAGGTGCCACGTCTGCTTCATATACTTATTTTTCGTCCGGAGATAGATTTGTTTTTAGAGTAACCGTCTGGTCCGTAAAGGGACTGAGTATGGCGAGGTTTTAGAACATCCAGGGCTTCATTGGTGTAAGCAATGTGTTGTTTCAATAGCAAGCCATTATGTTGATTTTTATTGTGTAAATTCTGAGTCATATTCTGAATATTGTCCCAAAGTTGATTTAATTCTCCATCTAAGTCATAAGGAGCCTGTAGGCGTATACGATTCTCTTCCTTGTGGCGGCCTTCTTCAAGATATTGCATGGTAGCTAATAGTGAGCTTTTTTTTTTTCTGTTATCTGCTGAAGTGCTGAACCGTTGATTCGACCTGCGCAGAGCAGCTTTTGCTCTTCATCCAAAATGGTTCCCAGATCGAGCAGGTGATTATACAGTTGCTCTAGCAATGTCTGTAGTTTTTCCATAACAGTCAGTTACCTGAAATCATGTCTTGAGCATCTTTAATTAATGCATCGGCAATTTTGCCAACATCCATTTTTAACGAACCATCTTGAATGGCTTGTTTTAGTGTTTCAACACGTTTCATATCAATATCTTGCGAAGAAGGTTGCATCAGTTTTGACTGTGCATCGCTAAGTTTGACCTGAGTACCTGCGACTTCAGTCTGAGTTCCGGCTGTCTTGTGTTTAGATTTGACAGCATCACCAGGATCTCGAGACTGAACCTGGTTGACCGGTTTCAATGGCTGGGTACGTTCGATGCTCATAATAGTCCACTCTTAATCTGAAAAATAAATGATTAACAATCAAAAGGATATTGTTTCATATGGGAATATCCGGCTGAAATGCAAAGTCATCAACTGTGATGCATATAGCATCGACCACAGTAGGGAAAACTTTAATAATTTATTGTGAGATCAGAATAATCCCATCTTCATTGACTACCCCTGAAACAATTTGCCCTGAAGGGGTTCTGACCCTGGCTGATTGACCGATTGCTGCATTGTTCATCGCTTTGCCTTCGTTACGGATAGTGAAACCTGTGCCTTGGACGAGAATTTGTACATTCTGTCCGGCATGGATAACCCATGGCTTACGTATCATCACAGAAGTAACAGCTTGCCCTGGCGCGATGTTTCGCAATGCTATGGCGCCTTGAGCATCATTCAGTAACAGTATAGCGTGTGTCGGTAACTGGTCGAGCCTTCCTTGCGTAATACGAAGATCATTGTTGCTGAGTGTTGTGCCTCGGGGGATCATCCGGGATGTTACAACGTAATTTCCAGTCACTTGAACGTTGACCTGAATGAATCTTCGTTGCTGATTGCATCGAATGGAGACGGAGACATTCCCCCAGACCTTGGCGTTACTGGACAAAGATAATTGCGGATTATCGCACTGCAACCATTGAGACTGTGGCGATTTTATCACCACATTTATATGGTCAGGTGAGTTTTGAAAATTAGAAGCAAAGAAATTGTTCAACTGAGTTTGAAGATCGGCTGCAATGGCTGCCGTAGGCATGACCACTATGCTTGCCAATAATAAACCAAGACAACTACGAATACCCATCAACGCTCCCCAGACTACATCATGCTAGCTCATCAGTATAACGGTGGAGGTACAAGGTTAAAGCAATAAATAGCGCTGCATTTTATGTCTATTCTTCCGATGACCTTGTCACGATAAGAACTATCCTATCTCCTCCAAATTCTAACTTGCGGAGGGAGCATGCTCGATAAATTGGGCACGTATCTACAGTTTCAGCAAGAGGCGTTGAATCTCCGAGCCCAACGGCAGGAAATTCTGGCTGCCAATATTGCGAACGCAGATACGCCAGGTTATCAGGCTCGTGATATTGATTTTGCCAGTCAGCTCAATAAAGTGCTTGAGCAAGGGCGGGCAAGTGGCACAAGTATCGCGCTGAGCTTGACGTCTGTACGGCATATCCCGGCGCAAAGCGTGCAGCCACCAGAACTCGACTTGCTCTATCGTGTCCCGGATCAACCTGCGTTAGACGGCAATACCGTGGATATGGACCGTGAGCGTACTAATTTTGCTGATAACAGTCTTAAATATCAAGCTAGCCTGACTCTGATCAGTGGGCAGATAAAAGGCATGATGTCGGTATTGCAGCCAAGTTAATGATAACAGCATTGTTACAAGGTAGGTTTCATGTCTCTACTGAACATATTTAATATATCAGGTTCTGCGCTGTCAGCTCAGTCCCAGCGTATGAACGTTAGTGCCAGTAACCTGGCAAACGCTGACAGTGTTACTGGACCTGATGGTCAACCCTATCGTGCCAAGCAGGTTGTGTTTGAAGTTGATGCGGCACCGGGGCAGTCAACGGGAGGTGTGCGCGTCGCCAATATTGTTGACGATCCCTCGCCTGAGAAACTCATCTTCCAACCGGGTAACCCTTTGGCAGATGATAAGGGATACGTTCGTATGCCAAACGTGGATCCCGTCAGTGAAATGGTTAACACCATTTCTGCGTCTCGTAGCTATCAGGCTAACGTGGAAGTATTGAATACCACGAAGTCCATGATGCTGAAGACATTAACGATTGGTCAGTAATCTGGAGGACTCATGGTTACTAGCGTAACGGATACCACTTCCACAGGTAATGTTCAAAGTGCGACTTCAGCGTCTTCTATTGGCGGAAGCAGCAGTGCTGATCTACAGAACAGTTTCCTGACGTTATTAGTTGCTCAGTTGAAAAATCAGGACCCAACTAATCCAATGGATAATAACCAGTTGGTCAGTCAGTTGGCACAGCTTAATACCGTCAGCGGGATTGAAAAGCTGAATACCACGCTGGGGTCTATTTCAGGACAAATTAACAGTAATCAGTCAGTACAGGCTACAACGTTGATTGGTCATGGTGTGATGATCCCTGGGAAAAGTATTCTGGTTGGTCAAGGTACTTCTACGCCATTTGGGGTGGAATTGGGAAGTGCGGCAGAAAATGTGACCGTTACCATTACTGATGGTAGTGGAAAGGTAGTACGCAGTATGGAATTGGGGCAACTGACTGCCGGCGTTCATTCCTATTCCTGGGATGGTAAGAACGATGATGGGACTACTGCCGCAGACGGTTCCTATACAATGGCGGTATCTGCTACCAGTGGTGGCGTGCAACAAGTGGTACAACCGCTGCAATATGGCCTGGTTAATGGCGTGGTTAATACAACGGATGGTGCGGTGCTGGATTTGGGGCTGCGTGGTCAGTCTACGCTGAATGATGTACGCCAGATCCTATAGCAGTAACTGAAAGTGTGCCACGCCTTCTAGTGGGACAGTCATTTAATTTATCTGGAGAGCAATATGGGCTTTTCTCAGGCGGTCAGTGGGTTAAACGCTGCATCTAATAATCTGGATGTAATTGGTAATAACATTGCAAACTCCGCAACCGTAGGTTTTAAATCGGGTACGGTTTCTTTTGCTGACATGTTCGCGGGTTCGAAAGTCGGTATGGGTACCAAAGTTGCTTCGGTAATGCAGGATTTTAGCAACGGCACCATTACCAGCAGTTCACGTGATTTAGATATTGCCATTAATGGTAATGGTTTCTTTCGTATGCAGGATACCAATGGTAGCGTCTATTATAGCCGTAATGGTCAATTTACCCTTGATGGCAATCGCAATATTATTAACATGCAGGGTATGAAGTTAACCGGATATCCGGCAACGGGTACGCCTCCGACAGTTCAGCAAGGCGCTAATCCGGTAGCATTGAGTATTCCAGAAAATACCATGGCGGCGAAAGCGACCACCACGGCTTCAATGCTTGCCAATCTGAACTCATCTGATAGTGCCAATACCTGGAATCCTGCTGACCCAACTAATACATCCAACTACAAAGGTTCCATTACAACCTATGATAGTCTGGGAAATGCGCATGATTTCGCTTTATATTTTGTGAAAAGCAGTACTGCAAACATATGGGATGTCTACGCACAGGACACCAGTATTGCTGGGGCCGCTTTCCAGGCACCGGCTACGCTGACTTTTAGCTCCAGTGGTGCGTTGACCAGTACCACCCCCGCTACCTGGAATATTAATCTGGATACATTGAATGGTTCTGCAGCAAGCACCTTTACAATGTCTTTCGCCGGTAGTGTGCAGCAGAACAGTGGTTCCAACAGTACAAAAACGCCGACACAGGATGGGTATGCACCAGGTGACCTGACGGGATACAGCATCAGTGATGATGGCACTATCCTTGGATCTTACTCCAACCAGAAAACCCAGACGCTGGGGCAAATTGCATTGGCAAGTTTTGCTAACCCAGAAGGCTTGTCTCCTCAGGGTGATAACGTATGGTCTGCCACTGATAATTCCGGACAGGCGGTGATTAATCTGGCCGGGACGGGCAACGTTGGTAAGTTGGTAGGTAAAGCTACCGAGAGCTCTAACGTCGATCTCAGTAAAGAGCTGGTCAATATGATCGTCGCTCAGCGTAACTACCAATCCAACGCGCAAACTATTAAAACGCAAGATTCGATTCTGCAAACACTGGTTAGCTTGCGTTAATCATCGTAACGGGGATATTGCATGGATCACGCTATTTACACAGCCATGGGTGCAGCGAGCCAGACGTTGGAGCAGCAAGCGATCACGGCCAACAACATGGCAAACGTATCGACACCGGGCTTTCGTGCTCAGTTGTCAGCCCTGCGAGCAGTGCCAGTACAAGGGGTGACCAATCCAACGCGTACGTTGGTTGTTGCATCCACACCTGGTGCAGATACTACTCCGGGAGCGATGGATTATACCGGCCGTGCAATGGATGTTGCACTATCTCAGGATGGCTGGTTGGCTGTTCAGGCTGCGGATGGCAGTGAGGCATATACCCGTAACGGTAATATGGAAATCGACGCGAATGGGCAGTTGACCATTCAAGGACATTTGGTTATTGGGGATGGTGGTGGGCCCATTGAGGTCCCCCCCCAGTCGCAGATCACCATCGGTCCTGATGGTACGATTACCGCGCTGAATCCAAGCGATGCACCGAATACTATCGCACAGATTGGACATCTAAAGTTGGTAAAGGCGACGGGTAGCGAAGTTGTTCGTGGTGATGATGGATTATTTCGTGTATCACCTGCTGTGCAGCAGCAGCGAGGCATTGTACTGCAGAATGATGACACTATGCGTGTGATGGCAGGCGTGTTGGAAGGAAGTAACGTCAATGCAGTTGAGACGATGGTTGACATGATTTCTAACTCACGACGCTTTGAGATGCAGATGAAAGTGATTAGTAGTGTTGATGAAAATTCACAACGTGCTAATCAAATATTGGCAATGAGTTAAGCGCCATCGCGCATTAGGAGTGATTCGATGATTCGTTCTTTGTGGATTGCTAAAACCGGCCTGAATGCTCAGCAAACCAATATGGATGTTATATCCAACAACCTGGCAAACGTTAGTACTAACGGTTTTAAGCGTCAGCGTGCGGTGTTTGAAGATTTGATGTATCAAACTATCCGGCAGCCAGGGGCACAGTCTTCTGAGCAAACCGTTTTACCGTCAGGATTGCAGCTGGGTACAGGGGTTCGGCCGGTTGCTACCGAGCGTATTCATACGCAAGGCAGTTTTTCTGAAACGGGTAACGTTAAAGATTTGGCTATCAAGGGGCAGGGTTTTTTCCAGGTGTTGATGCCAGATGGCACAACTTCTTATACCCGTGATGGCTCTTTTCAACTGGATTCTAACGGGCAACTGGTAACGTCCAGCGGTTTTACGGTTCAGCCCGCTATTACTATACCGGCGAATGCAACCAACTTAACGATTGGGCGTGATGGTGTGGTTTCGGTGACACAACAGGGACAAACAGCAACCACGCAGGTGGGGCAGTTGACCTTGGCCACGTTTATTAATGACAGTGGTTTAGAAAGTCTTGGTGAAAATCTGTATGCGGAAACGGGCAGTTCAGGCGCACCGACACAGAGTACTCCAGGATTGAATGGTGCCGGTCTGATCTATCAGAAATATGTTGAGACATCGAACGTTAACGTAGCTGAAGAGCTGGTTTCTATGATTCAGACCCAGCGTGCTTACGAAATCAATAGCAAGGCAATTTCAACAACCGACCAGATGCTACAGAAGTTAACTCAGCTGTAACTGGTCATTAGCGATGTAGCTGGAGGTAGTGAACCCGCCATTCTGGCTGGCAACAAGCTTATCGGGTTCACCACTTTGATTATCAAGATGTTGATATATTTTACATGTAAGGCGATATCCGTAGTGATGATGAATGCAAAGTCGGTTGTGTTTCAACAGTTACGCCGGTCTCGTCTGCCGATATTAATCGTAACGTTAACACTCAGCGGTTGCGCCTATATTCCACACGATAGGGTTGTAAAGGGGCCGACAACCGCAGAACCTTCGTTGCCGACAATGGCGGTACCTAACGGTGCCATCTTTCAGTCCGGCCAGGCGATGAACTATGGCTACCAACCTATGTTTGAAGACCGGCGTCCACGAAATGTCGGCGATACGTTAACTATTGTGCTGCAGGAAAATGTCAGTGCCAGTAAAAACTCCTCGGCAAATGCCAGCCGTGGTGGGTCATCATCCTTTGGTATGACAGTGACACCACGATTGCTTGAAGGGCCGCTGGGGAATAGTCGTGCTGCATTTGATGGCAGTGGAAAAAATGATTTTGCGGGTAAAGGTGGTGCCAGTGCCAATAACACCTTTAGCGGCACCATTACTGTTACTGTCGATCGAGTATTGGCTAACGGCAATATCCATGTTGTCGGCGAAAAACAGATTGCTATTAACCAGGGAACGGAATTTATTCGTTTTGCCGGTGTGGTTAACCCAAGAACCATCAGCGGTAGCAACACCGTTGCTTCTACCCAGGTTGCAGATGCGCGTATCGAATATGTCGGAAACGGCTATATCAATGAGGCGCAAAATATGGGATGGCTGCAGCGGTTCTTCCTTAATGTATCTCCGTTCTAAGATTATGAGGCGCACGATGCGGATTATTTCATTTTTTACCGTGCTGTTTGCTCTGTCGGCGATAGTCGCTACTCCTGCCTCAGCTGAGCGAATTCGTGACCTGGTCAGTATCCAGGGTGTGCGCGACAATGCCCTTATTGGGTATGGTTTGGTGGTGGGTCTGGACGGCTCCGGTGACCAGACCACACAAACTCCTTTTACGACCCAGAGTCTGAGCAACATGCTTTCCCAACTGGGAATCACTTTGCCTACAGGCACGAATATGCAGTTAAAAAACGTTGCGGCCGTGATGGTTACCGCAAAACTGCCTCCATTTGCCCGTTCTGGGCAGGCCATTGATGTTGTGGTTTCCTCGTTAGGGAATGCTAAAAGCCTGCGTGGTGGTACGCTTTTGATGACCCCACTGAAAGGGGTGGATAATCAAACATATGCAATTGCTCAAGGAAATGTGCTGATTGGCGGTGCGGGTGCAGCAGCGGGTGGTAGCAGTGTCCAGGTCAACCAATTGGCAGGTGGACGTATCAGTAACGGTGCGACCATAGAGCGTGAGTTGCCCAGTACGTTTGGCGCCAGCAATGTCATCACGTTGCAATTGAATCAGGATGATTTCACGATGGCACAGAGTATTAGTGATGCCATTAATCGTCGTGGTCTTGGCGGCATTGCCACCCCGCTGGATGCCAGAACGATCCGTGTGGTCGTGCCTCAAGGGAACAGCTCCCAGGTTAGATTCCTGGCTGATATGGAAAATATCGAGGTTAATGTAGGTACGCTGGATGCTAAGGTTATTATCAACTCGCGTACTGGATCTGTGGTGATGAATCGTAATGTTCAATTGGAAAACTGTGCTGTTGCACAAGGCAATCTGTCTGTGACGATTAACCAGCAATCGAACGTCAGTCAGCCAAATACGCCGCTGGCAGGTGGACAAACGGTGGTGACACCACAGACGAATATCTCTCTGCGTCAAGAAGGTGGAGCGCTACAGCGAGTGAATTCCAGTGCCAATCTGAACAGTGTCATCAGAGCACTAAATTCTCTTGGGGCCACATCCATGGATTTGATGTCTATCCTCCAGGCGATGGAAAGTGCAGGGTGTTTACGGGCTAAACTGGAAATCATCTAATGAACGATATTCAGACATTAGGCAATGCCGCCTATGACGCGCAATCACTGAATTCACTGAAGCGGGAGGTTTCAGATAACCCGCACAGTAAAGAAGGGATCCGGGCGGTTGCCAGGCAAATGGAAGGCGTTTTTGTACAGATGATGATGAAGAGTATGCGTGCGGCATTACCGCAGGATGGGCTGTTCGATAATGATCAGACGCGTATGTTGACATCAATATATGACCAACAAATTTCTCAGCAGGTATCAAGTGGTAAAGGTCTGGGGCTGGCCGATCTCATGGTTAAGCAGATGTCTGGACAAGGGATTGCTGGCACGAGTACTGGCATGGGCGCTAATCCAGTTCCATTCGAGTTTGGTAGTGATCTGGTGAGCAATATGCCGTTATCTACTGTGGAGCAGATGATACGTAAAGCCGTGCCAAAATTTGCAGATAACAGTGCACAATTACCGCTAAGCAGCACCAATTTTATCTCCCGTCTCTCCGCACCTGCACAGCTTGTCAGCGAGCAAAGCGGTATCCCGCATCACTTAATTGTGGCCCAGGCTGCTTTGGAGTCAGGTTGGGGAAAACACGAAATACCGACGGCTGACGGACAGTCCAGCCATAATATCTTCGGTATCAAGGCAGGTAGCAATTGGGACGGTCCTGTAACAGAAATCACCACGACTGAATATGAACAAGGTGTGGCTAAAAAAGTTAAGGCAAAATTCCGCGTTTATAGCTCGTATCTGGAAGCAATCAGCGATTATGTGAAATTACTAACGCAGAATCCGCGTTATGCCGATGTCGTTAATGCTACGACCGCTGAACAGGGGGCAATGGCGTTACAGCAAGCAGGTTATGCTACCGATCCTGGTTATGCGAAAAAACTGGTGAATATGATTCAACAGATGAAAAGTACCGGTGAAAAAGCTGTCAAAGCTTATACGCATGATCTGAGCGGGATATTTTAAATTATCTTCAAGTTTTAGTTTTGCCAGCCGATAACACAGCAAGTACTAGGGTGGTTTGTGCACTACTAACACCTATTTAATGATGCACTGCTCCGCGAATGTGTAAAAGGAACTCCGCATGTCTAATTTAATTAATACCGCGATGAGTGGGTTAAGTGCTGCACAGGCGGCACTTAGTACAGTCAGTAATAACATCAGTAATCAGGCGGTAACGGGTTATAATCGTCAGAATGCACTTTTTGCACAAGCCGTTGGTACCGATACTTCGGCAGGTTATATCGGTAATGGTGCGAATGTAATAAGCATTAATCGTGAGTATAACGATTTTATTGCAGCACAGCTCCGTTCCGCAGAAATGCAGAGTAGTACTACTTCAACGTATTACGATCAGATTTCCAAAATCGATAACCTGCTGGCTGATAGCACAACCAGCCTGTCCTCGACATTGCAAGATTTTTTCCAAAATCTCCAGAACCTGACCAGTAATTCTGGTGACTCCTCCGTTCGTCAAACGGTATTGGGTAAAGCTCAAGGGTTGGTAAACCAGTTTAAAGTAACGGACAACTATCTGCGTGATATGGACAACGGAATAAATAGTCAAATTAGCAGTACCGTTCAGCAGGTCAATACTTATTCCAGTCAGATTGCTGATCTTAATAATCAAATTATGCGTCTCAAAGGTGCAAATGGCGGAGATGAACCGAATGCCCTGCTCGATCAGCGAGATAAATTAGTTAGCGACCTAAATAAGCTTGTTGGTGTTGATGTTACTGTACAGGATGGTTCCGTTTATAACGTATCATTAAAAAATGGGTTTAATTTAGTACAAGGAACGCGCAGCAATAATTTAGTAGCGATGAGTTCCAGCAGTGATCCTGGTCGTACAACGGTAGGATATAACGATAGAATTGCTGGTGTTTCTGAAATTAATGAAAAAACGCTAACCGGCGGATCGTTGTCAGGATTGTTGACTTTTCGTACTGAAACTCTCGATAGCGCACGCAATCAACTAGGACAGATGGCACTGGCATTTGCCGATGCTTTTAATGCTCAGCATAAAGCTGGGTATGATATGAATGGTGCGCCGGGGGGCGATTTTTTTGCTGTTGGTGGTTCGAATGTGTTGAAAAATGATAAGAATACATCCACAACAGAAATAACGTCTTCTTATGCCAGTGATAAATATTCACTTCAATTTGACGGTTCCAATTGGAATATCACACGCTCCGATAGCTCAGTTGCTGCAACCTTTCCGTCGGGTACGACTGCACTGAAGTTCGATGGTTTCGAGCTTGATGTGGCAGGGACACCTGCTACTGGTGATGCATACAAATTTTCAGTATCTCCGGGGGTTTCTGACATTACACAAACATCCACTGGTACTGCTGGTGCTTCACTTGCCAGAAATGATGATAACTACATCAAGGCCAGTGATTATTCAGTGAAATTTATGGGGCCAAACCCGCAGGACTGGAAGATTACACGATTGTCAGATAACGCCGATCTTTCATCTTCCGCTAACTACACGGCGGCGAGTGGTTCAACACCAGCCAGTTTGGTGTTTGATGGCATGAAGCTTGATATTACGGGTACCCCTGCTGTCAAAGATTCATTTACTGTAAAAAGTGTTACTGATGTTGTGGCGAATATGTCGGTTAAGATTACCGATTCTAATGCTATTGCAGCCGCAGGGGTGCCTATTACATCGTCTGACGGTGGTGTAGGTGATAACAATAATGCCAAGGCACTTTTGGATTTACAAACGAAAAAGATTATCGAGGACAAGTCTACGGTCAGCGGTGCATATGCCAGTTTGGTCGGTGATATCGGTAATAAAACCAACACAACCAAGATTAATAATACGTCTCAGCAGAATGTAGTGAAACAATTGACCGCTGAACAGCAATCTGTTTCAGGTGTTAATCTGGATGAAGAGTATGGTGAATTGATGCGATTTCAGCAGTACTACCAGGCTAATGCACAGATTATCCAGACCGCAGCCACGATTTTTAGCACCTTGATTGGTATTCGTAGTTAATTAATCACCGCCTGGAAAGGGGAATATATACCATGCGTCTGAGCACCAGCATGATTTACCAGCAAAATATGCAAGGCATTACTGATGGATTGTCTGCCTGGCAAAAAACCGGTAATCAACTTGCAACAAACAAGCGTGTTATCAATCCTTCAGATGATCCCGTTGCTGCCTCTCAGGCTGTTATGGTTCGTCAGGCTCAGTCTCAAAATCAGCAATACACATTGGCGCGTACGTTTGCTAAACAGAATATGCAGCTTGAGTCTTCTATCCTGGACAGCGTAAATACGGCGATTACCAGTGCAAGTAGCGAGGTTATCAGCGGTGGTGGTGTAAAAAGCGATGATGACCGTAACTCTGTGGCTCTGACGCTTCAAGCGTTGAAAGATCAACTTCTTAATCTGGCCAATACGACAGATGGCAATGGTAACTATATTTTTGGCGGCTATAAGACGGATTCCAAGCCTTTTGTCACCGATGCATCAGGTACGGTGAGTTATGCTGGGGGAACGCAGCCTATTTCTCAGCAGGTTGATGCCAGCCGTTCGATGAATGTGAGCCATACAGGTAACCAGGTATTCAGTGGTGTAACTGGAGATGCTGTAAAAGAGCCGGATGGCGTCACTGTTCAATCCGATTTATTCCAGACCCTGGATATCGCTATTGCTGCATTAAAAAAACCATATAATAATGCCAGTGATGCAGATAAAGCGCTAATTGATGCGGATCTTGCCAAAGCAAACCGAGGATTACGTAACTCGCTGAATAACGTCTCTGCGGTTAATTCTGAATTGGGTGTACAGTTAAAAGAAATTGATTCGCTTGATAGCCTTGGCGCAGATCGTGATATGAATAATAAAAATGAACTCAGTGCTTTGGTTGATGCTGATATTATATCAGTCACATCAACATATCTGATGCAGCAGCAATCACTGCAAGCAGCCTATAAAGCGTTCACAAATATGCAGGGATTGTCACTGTTCCAGATTAATAAATAATAGGCTAACCCAACTAAGCCACTAGAATTTGCTGGTGGCACATGCTTCGGATACGCTTAAACCGGGCGTATTCTTTAGGCATGTCATCTTTAATATAAAGAAGATGACATGCCATTTTTTGTGTTCAACATAATGAGATCTGCCCTCAGCTTCATTTCCTCGCCATTCTTTTATATTTTATCTACATTCAGTCTTTAATTAATCATCAGATCATCAGAAACCCTACTATCATTCACGTTGGCATTTTACTTAATATCTCAGCAAGTAAGTCGAACACTTCCCCGAAAAGCTTTTCCGCATAAGGGGAAATTAGCAATATTAAAAAACCAACGGTGATAATGCCAGAGAGTAACGTAATGGGAAAACCTATTACGAAGATGGTTAGCTGTGGTGCCATTCGGCTTAAAAAGCCTAAAGTCATATTAATGGTTAATAGCAGAGTAATAAGTGGTAATGCTAACATTAAACCATGTGAGAATATTAACCCTCCGGCTTTTGCTAATGCTAGAAATGCATTGCTATTAACTGGAGTGGCGCTGATCGGAAGAGTATGGAAGCTGTCAGCCAATAAGGAAATTAACCACAAGTGCCCATTAAAAGTGAGAAACAACAAAATAGCCAATAAATTCATGAGACGGGAGATAACCGGCATATTCGGTCCGCCGGAAGGATCGAAAAATGTGGCAAACGATAACCCCATCTGTAGACCAATTATTTCACCAGAAAGTCTGATGGCAGCAAATGCTAACTGCATGGATAAGCCTAAAGCAGCACCAATCAATATTTGCTGCATGAGTAGCCATACTCCAGCTGCAGAAAGAATGGGCGTATTGTTTGGCGGTAGATAAGGGGCAACAAGAATAGTAATAAACAGTGCTAAACCGACTTTTACACGTCGGCTTACGGATCGTTCGTTAAATATAGGTGCTGTGCTGAGGAGAGCGAGGATCCTCACCAGTGGCCAAAAGAACTGGTTAAGCCAGCTCATTATGTCAGCACTGTTAAACGTGAGCATACCTATCCGATAATATGAGGTAGTTGGCTAAATAAAGTGCGCATATAGTCGAGCATGAGATTCAACATCCAAGGGCCAGCAATGACGAGAGTAAGAAATACCGTGAGCACTTTAGGGATAAAAGAAAGTGTCATCTCATTAATCTGAGTTGCGGCCTGAAGTAAACTGATAATCAAGCCACTGAATAATGCGGCAAGGAGAGGTGGTGCAGCCAGCGCCAGGGCTATCTTCATCGCTTCATATCCCATCGCCATGATGGATTCGGGTGTCATGTATTATTCCTCTATGAAGCTTTGGATGTTTGATATAAGCATTATGTGCTAACTGTAAAAACTTTGTGCTAGCGAACCCAGCAATAATTGCCAGCCATCTACTAAAACAAAAAGCATCAGCTTAAAAGGAAGAGATATAGTGGCTGGAGGAACCATCATCATCCCGAGTGCCATTAACACGCTGGCGACAACCAAGTCAATTATCAGAAAAGGAATGAATATCGTAAATCCGATTTGGAATGCTGTTTTTAACTCACTGGTGACATAAGCTGGAACCAAAACCCGCATAGGTACCGCTTCAGGGCCTTCCAGTGAAGGAATTTCTGCTAATCGGGTGAACAGTGCCAAATCAGTTTCTCTTGTTTGTCTCAGCATAAACTCGCGTAAAGGTTTAGCTCCTTTATCGATAGCTACCTCCATACTGATTTTATTCTCACTAAAGGGGAGATAGGCATCTTGATAGATGCGGTTTAATACCGGTGACATGATGAAAAACGTCAGAAAAAGACTCAGTCCGAGAAGTACCTGATTAGGTGGCGCTGTTGGTGTGCCGAGTGCATTTCTCAGTAAGCTTAATACGATAATGATACGGGTGAAACTGGTCATCAGTAGCAATACTGATGGTATAAAAGTCAGCGAAGTGAGGAATACCAGCGTTTGTATCGGTAAAGACCAGCTTTGCCCGCCGTTAGCCAGCGGTTGACTGACAATACTCGGTAACTGTGCCCAAACAGTCGGCGTAATAAAAAGAAAAACGAAGGCTAATGGATAGCATAAAAAACGGAACTGTATATGGGAAAAGGAGGTTAACAACCGTGAGGCGATGTTCATTCCGATTTTTCCGGACGTTTAGTGATTTTTTGTAAGAGTTGGCGAAAGTCAACTGACTTGATTTGGACTGTCGATGAACTATTGGCAACAGGTTGTGCGGGCATTGTATGCAGCTTGGTGATTTGTTGTGCCGTCACACCTAACACAAGCCATGTATTCTCAATTTCAACAATGACTATACGTTCACGCTGACCAACCGGACAACTCGAAACCACTTTCATCATATGGTTATGCCTGGACTGGGGAGCTAAACCCAGTTTGCGAACCAACCAGGCAATAAACAGGATTAAAAGTAATACACCACCCAGCACACTACTGACTTGTGTCAGCAGAGTGCTGCCGGTCAATGGAGACTCAGCCACAGCGATTGTTGATTGCTGAGTCGTCAGCGTAGACTGTTGCTGAGTTGGCATTAGCGGCTCAGTCTGCGCATACGCTCAGAAGGCGTTATGATATCAGTGATACGTACACCATACTTGTCCGAAACCACAACGACTTCACCTTGGGCAATGAGATAGCCGTTGATCATAATATCCAACGGTTCGCCGGCCAAACCATCAAGAGCGACCACAGAACCTTGAGATAACCGTAGTAGTTCTTTGATTGTCATTTTAGTACGACCTAATTCGACCGTTAGCTTGACGGGAATATCCAAGATAAGATCAATATCCTGCATTCCACCCAGATTATCCTGCGCATCAAGCGTTTTAAAAATTCCGTCAGTGCTGGCACTTTTTTCTTTTTCTACTGACTGTTGCTCGTTAAATGCATCAGCCCACAGATCGTCTACAGAATCCTTTTCTTCAGACGGTTTCTTGGTGTCATTCATCGGGCTGTTCCTCGTTATTCAGAGAATTCAAAATAGGGTTAATCAAATGTTCAACACGCAAAGCATACTGCCCGTTTAAGGTACCGTATTGGCAGGTTAGAACAGGGACACCGTCAACATGAGCAATCAGGCGGTCGGGTTTATCTATGGATAGGACATCGCCAGGCTTAAGTTTTAAAACTTTAGATAAGCGTAAGGGAATATCTGTAAAATTTGCTACCAATTCCAATTCAGAATGCTGGACTTGTTTAGCCAGGGTTTCACGCCAGTTTTGGTCTTCCTGCCTGGAGTTCTCAAGAGGAGGGTTCGCCAGCAACTCACGTAGGGGCTCAATCATCGAGAACGGAATACAGATGCTGAACTCGCCTGTCAGCGTACCGATTTCCACATGGAATGGTGTTGTGACCACAATATCATTAGGTGATGTTGTGATATTGGTAAACTTAACCTGCATTTCAGAGCGGACGTACTCAACATCAAGTTTGTAAATGGCGTTCCAGGCTTCACCATAAGCCTCCAGTGCCAACTTCAACATCCGTCTTACTACTCGTTGTTCCGTATGTGTAAATTCACGGCCTTCAACTTTGGTGGGGAAACGTCCGTCGCCACCAAAAAGGTTGTCGACAGCAATGAACACCAGGCTTGGTGAGAAAACGAATAATGCCGTACCGCGCAAGGGCTTCAGATGTATCAAGTTTAGGTTCGTAGGTACCGGGAGATTACGCGCAAAATCATGATAAGGCTGGATTTTAATTGCACCTACGGTGATGTCAGGACTACGGCGTAATAAATTGAACAACCCCATACGAAACTGGCGAGCAAAACGCTCGTTAATAATTTCCAGTGCCTGTAAACGCTCGCGAATAACGCGACGTTGCGTGTTAGGATCATAAGGTTTAACGTCGCCGACACCGGCGTCGTTTTTTGCTGGCGTAGTGGTATCGTCATTGCTGTCACCACTATCGCCGTTTAACAGTGCATCAATTTCTGCTTGTGAAAGAATGCTGTCGCCCATAATGATTACCGCAAGATAAAGGCAGTGAACAAGACATCAGTTACCACCTGGTTTGGCTGGCCGGGGACCAGCGGTGGACTCAGCACCTGTTTAATATCTTCAATCAGTTTTTGCTTACCTTGTTCTTTAGACAAAACAGTCGCATCCTGACGTGAGAGTAACAATAACAATCTACTGCGCACTTCCGGTAGATAACTAATTAGCTTGGCGCGGGTAGCTTCATCCGGGAGACGTAATGTGAAGCCGATGTATAACACGCGATCCAAGTTGTTATCGGGACTCGTCAGATTAACAGTAAATGTATCCAAAGGCATAAAGACCGGCTTTGGCGGTGGTGGGGGTGCTTGTACTGTAGCCTCAGCATTTTTCTGATGTAAAAACCACCAACTTGCCCCTGCGGCAGCCGTCGCAGCAAGTGCAATTATAATCAACAATATCAGCCAGATGGAACGTTTACGTCCCGACTGGGCTTTTTTACCATTCGTAGCCAATGATAGGTCCTGTTACTTATCGATACTTAGCCGTGAATACATCACAGTTAAATTAATGCGTAATATTAATGATTATCCCGTCTATTCAGGCGATCAATAGCGTGAATAGGCCAAGAAAACCGCGTTAACTTATGCGTTCATCCTCAATATCAGGCAAAAATATCAACCCCGTTTACTGAAGAAACCATAGATTGCAACCGTGTCGGAATGGGCAGTGGGTCTACTGTTTTACTGGTCGTTTCACTAAACTGCTGTTTATAGGATGATGAATTACCAGAATTGCTATTATTGTTGTTCGCTGTCTGTTGCTGGGCTTGTTGCCAACCTGCTGCGTCGCTGCCTACACTGCTTTGTCCAAGGTTGATTCCACTTTCTGCCATAGCATTACGCAGATGTGGCAATGCGGCTTCCAGTGCTGAACGAACCTGGCTGTTACCCGATATCAGATGGATCTGTGCTTGGCTATCATCCAGCTTAAGACTGATCTGGAGTGACCCTAGCTCTTCAGGGTGCAAGCGTAATTCAGCGGTTTGCTGACCGCCACGCATGAACATGATCACTTGTTGACTCAATGTGTCATTCCACTGCTGGGTTCCTACCGGTACATTGATCTGTCCGGTGACATGCTGTGCAGCAGGAAGTGAAGGTACTGACACATTTGTGAGTGTGGATGTCATGTTTTGGAGGGATGCAGCATTAGACGTGTTATTGGTGTTAGCTGAGAGTGCCAAGGTTTGTTCCACGCTATCTTTTGCTGTTCTCACTAGTGTGGCGTCAACTTTTATTTGGTCCTCTGGTGTCTGAGATGGATGCTGGTTCTGTAAGCGACTATCTTTCAGTGAAACCTTAGTGTCTAAACTCATGAAAGATAATGCGCTGTCTGATGCATCATCCTTGCTCTTTTTATCATCGGATTTCACGGTATCGGTAAACAACGCTGGATTGCCATTTCGTTTATCATTAACTGACTTGGGTAAAACGTTCACACTGCCAGTTTTGTTGACAGCAGTTTTCGTGATAGATGTTTGGGTATTTTGAGTAGGCAACATTGCAAAAAGCGCCTGCATGGCCAGCGCATTATCGTCAGATTTATTGTCCTTCTTCTCTTCAGTCTTTTTCACTTTGGATAAAAGGTCGGTTACAGAATTTAAATCTTCCAGAGAAATGGAGCCATTTGAAAATGCACTAAGAAGATCATTGAGATCGTTGTCATTGACCATGATGCCGTTTTGCTGAAGTGTATTCAGAAGATCGTTTTTTTCACTATCAGTAACAACGGCTTCTTTACTACTGTTGCCAGTCGCTAAATTCTTACTCAAAAGCTGAATAAAATCTTTAGGTAAATTATCCTTCCCTAAAAGAGCGGAGAGGGTATCACCCGGCGAAACACTGCCTGTATTGCTGATATTGGTCGTAGTAGATAATGCGGGCAGATTCATGGTTCTATTTTCCTCATTGAGGCTCGTTGAGCAAATTCATCCATTTGCTTTTGTTCTAACCGATTTTCCCGGGCAAGCTGTTTACTTTGTTCACGATCTCGCAAGGTTTCAAAAGCGTTCAGACGCTGCTGTTTTTCTTGCCAGGTCTTCATCACCAGATCCAGACGAGAAGTCCACTGTAATAGTTGTTGTCGATGTTGTTCAATCGCTTTATCCAGGGTCAGGATAAATTGTTGATAGTTTCGCCAACTGGTATTCGCCATACCGTCTGTCATCGAATCATTAAGCTTCTGTCGATAGTCGTCTTGGTAGTTTAACAGCATATTTAGCTGTTGTTCAGCCTGCTGATACGCTTGTTGTACTTGCCCCAGTTGACTGGTTGCCTTTTCAACTTCTTTTTCCGCTAATTCGCGTAACATGGCAAGAGATGACGGATTTTTCATCTTTCCTCCTGTTCATTACGAGGAAAAATGGTATTTAATGCCTGATAAGAGTCTGCATAATTACTTCGTTCAAACATCCCTTGCTGTAGAAAAGCTTCCATTTGCGGATATAAACGGATAGCGCGGTCAAGTGTCAGATCACTGCCTGCAGCGTACGCCCCAACGCTTACCAGGTCGCGGTTACGTTGATAGCTTGATAATAGCTGTTTGAATTGACGAACCGAGCCATAATGCTCCTCGTCGATCAGAGACGTCATGGCACGACTAATGGATGCCTCTATATCAATTGCTGGATAGTGCCCCGCTTCAGCCAACTGCCGTGAAAGTACTATATGCCCATCCAGAATTGCGCGAGCTGAGTCTGCAATAGGATCCTGTTGGTCGTCACCTTCAGTTAAAACGGTATAAAAAGCAGTTATAGAACCACCGCCATGAATACCGTTGCCTGCGCGCTCAACTAATGCAGGCAATTTAGCGAAAACAGAAGGGGGATATCCTTTGGTTGCCGGAGGCTCCCCAATCGCTAACGCAATTTCGCGTTGTGCCATAGCGTACCGGGTCAATGAATCCATGATCAATAATACATGCTGACCACGGTCGCGAAAATCTTCAGCTATGCGTGTCGCATAAGCAGCACCTTGCATGCGCAGCAACGGTGAAACGTCTGCCGGTGCAGCGATAACGACAGAACGTGCGCGACCCTCTGGGCCTAGAATGTTCTCAATGAAATCCTTTACTTCGCGCCCACGCTCACCGATCAATCCCACAACAATGATATCCGCCTGAGTGTAACGTGCCATCATTCCCAGCAATACACTTTTACCGACACCGGAACCGGCGAATAATCCCATACGCTGCCCACGACCTACGGTAAGCAGAGCATTGATTGCCCGAACGCCGACATCAAGTACATCTTCAATGGGGGTCCGTTGCAAAGGATTAACGGGTGGCGTAATTAATGCTGCGCGATAACCTGTATCTGGTGCCGGTAATCCATCCAGTGGTTTTGCGCTACCATCAAGAACACGTCCTAGTAACTCAGGGCCTAATGGTAATTGTTTTCCCTGGGTTTTCCCCTCTGGGCCTATTCGTTCGTAAACACGGGCACCCGGTATAATGCCTTCTACTTCTTCCAATGGCATGAGAAATAGTTTTTGTCCGTTAAAACCGACAACTTCACTCTCCACTTCCTCGACCTGATTCCCGTTCTGGCGCTCAATCAGACAGGTTGCCCCCAAAGGCATATGTAAACCGGTAACTTCGAGTACCAAACCTGTTGCCCGAGTCAGTCGGCCATAACGACGCACCGAAGGCGTATTGGCAATCCGCTTCTCAAACGAATCCAACGTGGAAAGCCAGCGAGAGAGACGGGCAGTCATTATAGATCTCCCGGTGCTGCCAGGCGGCAGAGTTCGTGCCAGCGAGTAGCTATACTGGCATCAAGGTCACCTTCTTCCGCACTGACTTTACAACCACCAGGATGGAGCTGATTATCGGCTAATAATCCCCATCCATGAAGGCTGAGCGTTGGGCCGAGATGTTGCTCAACCCGTTCTATATCTGAAGGGTGCACCCGTAATTGTGGTTTACCAGTGAACAGCGGTTCTTGTTGAATGAGGTGTTGAATCTGGCTTAGTAATGCGTTTCCATCACAAATCGCTGTCTGACCGATAACCTGCTTCGCAGCGGTGAGCGCCAATTGCATCAATCGAGATGCAATGACGCTGTCAAGCGCATCAAGAGATTGCTGGAATTCAGTTACCATCTGCTGCATTTGGGTAATCATCGGTTGCTGCTGTTGTACCGCATCTTGTTGAGCTTGTTGCAGACCCGTCTTCAATCCTTCTTGATAGCCTGCGTCATATCCTTGTTGGTGACCTTCCGAATATCCGGTATCGTGCGCTTGCTGTTGCACCTGCACACGTAGCGCTTGCAAGCTGTCATCATTCTGCTGATTGATAATGTCAGTAGAAATTTGTGGCGGCTCAATGAAATCAGACTCTTGCACCGGTGCTTGGGCTCCAGAGGACGCAAGGTCGTCTGGTTTCCAGAGTTGCCAGGGCAGGTTATTAGATGAATCAGACATAAGCGTCATCGCCACCACCAATGATCATTTCCCCGCTATCTGCCAGACGACGAACAATAAGCAGGATTGCTTTCTGTTCGTTTTCTACCTGAGACATGCGTACTGGACCACGGGTGGCCAAATCGTCGCGCAAAATCTCTGCGGCACGTTGGGACATGTTGCGCAGGAATTTTTCGCGCAGGCCCTGCTCGGCACCTTTCAAAGCAATCAGCAGAGATTCGGACTCCACTTCCTGTAGCAAACGCTGGATACTGCGGTCGTCCACTTCCACCAGATTTTCGAACAAGAACATTTCGTCGATAATTTTTTGCGCCAGTTCACCATCAAATTCGCGCACGGCATCCATAACAGTTTCTTCGTGCTGCGTTTTCATCAGGTTGATGATTTCAGCAGCAGTACGAATGCCACCCATCTTACTGCGTTTCAGGTTCTGTCCATCCAACAGGCCATTAAGAACTTCGGTTAATTCAGCCAATGCTGATGGTTGCACTCCGCCGAAAGTGGCGATACGCAGCATGACATCGTTGCGCAGCCGCTCATCAAATAAAGCAAGAATATCCGCTGCCTGGGCGCGTTTTAGGTGAACCAATATGGTGGCAATAATTTGTGGATGCTCGTCCTTGATAAGGTCGGCAGCACTTTGTGGTTCCATAAAGTTAAGCGTTTCCATGCCGGAAGATGTTTCTTTGCTTTCCAGAATATCTTCCAGCAGGCTGGATGCCCGCTCTTCACCTAACGCTTTGACCAAGACAGAGCGCAAGTAATCACCAGCATTTATACTCAGTGCCGCATATTGCTCGGCGTCACTTTCAAATTCTTTCAGCACTTCCAGCAATTGTTGTTGTGAAACTTGTCGCATACTGGCCATCGCCGTACTGAGATGTTGGACTTCACGTGTGGAGAGATGAGTGAATACATCCGCTGCGCGATCTTCTCCGATGGTCATCAATAAAATGGCGCTTTTTTCTGTACCGGTCATACTCATAGTTCGTTCCCCATCCATTGACGGATTACCAGTGCGACGACACGAGGATCGTTTTCGGCCAGTTCACGTATTCGTTGACTTTGTAGTTCGGCATGAACGCGTTGCTGGGATTTCCTCTGTTGTTCCTCTTCATCTGTGCTGATACTGACAGTGACATCATCATTCCCACCGCTACTATTACGTAATCCAGCGGCTGCCTGAGCGGCTTCTTGCTGTTGTGCTTTTCGTTGTAGATGCGGGCGTACCAGTTTTCGGTACATAAGCAAAGCAACAATCAGTACCAGCAGCCAGCGTCCACCTTCTATTAACAGGTTGAAGAATGCAGGTGTCTTCCAGAAGGGGAGTTCACCGCCACTTTGATCAACTTCTGAGAACGGTGTATTGACTACATTGAGAGTATCGCCACGTTTGCTAGAGAACCCCATTGCTTCACGAGTTAATGATTCAATTTGCTTAATTTGTTCTGCAGTTAATGCGGTTGGCTTACCATCAGTCCCAGTAGGGAGATAGTTTACGACAACGGCTACAGATAAGCGCTGAACATCGCCGGTGCTATGTTTAGTGTGAAGGATAGTGCGGTCAACTTCATAGTTAATGGTTTGATCATGACGACTGTTGAACGTCTGGTTTGCAGACGAGGTTCCTGCTGTTTGCGCCGTACTAGTACCAGTGTTAGCTCTATTCGTATTATTGTTGGCATTGTTGGCATTGTTGGCATTGTTGGCCGGTGGTGTTGAAATCGGTGCTGTAGGTGCGGGTGCCGGTGTATTAGATAATGCACCAGGAACGCCCCCTACATTTGGGCCGCCACGCTGTTCGCTCTGACTTGTTTGTTCAGAACGTACGGCTGATTGGTTCGGTGCCTGGTTTGGCTGATACTGCTCGTCGGTTTGTTCGCGACTTGAAAAATCAATCTGGGCCGTGACCTGGGCGTGAACATTTCCGGAACCAACAACAGGTGCAAGGATCGATTCAATCCGGCGTTGATAACGGCTTTCTACTTCGCTTGCATATTTTAGTTGCGTGGAATCCAAACCGCGGCCAGCACCGTCGGATTGAGTTAGTAAATGACCCGACTGGTCAACAACCGTCACTTTATCTGCTGGTAATCCTGCTACGCTACTGGAAATCAGGTAAACAATGGCATTGATCTGACCATCATCGAGTGCGCGCCCCGGCTGTAATGTCAATGTAACTGAAGCGGAAGGCGACTTTTGCTCACGAACAAAAAGAGAAGGCTTTGGAATAGCGAGATGGACTCGTGCACTTTGAACCGGTCCCAACGTTTCCATGGTACGCGCCAGTTCGCCTTCCAGTGCTCGTTGGTAATTAATCTGTTCACTGAACTGGCTGATGCCAAATTTCTCTTGATCAAGCAATTCAAAGCCGACTGCTCCACCTTTCGGCAACCCTAGTTGCGCGAGACGTAAGCGAGTTTCATAAACTTTGTCTGTAGGAATCAGAATGGCCCCACCACCTTCAGAAAAGTGGTAGGGGATATTCATTTTACCTAATTCCGTGACGATAGCACCACCGTCACGGTCATCTAAATTACTGTAGAGTACCTGGTAATTTGGCCCCTTGGCCCATAAAGATAAAGCTATAACGATGGCAATGGTTGCTGCCGCTGCTATTAATAGAGGTATTCTGGGATTGGCACGCAAGCGGTTGAGTATTTCGCCAAAGCCATTTCCACCGGCAGCTGTTCCTGATGTTGAGGCATTCATACTCTATTTCTGCCTAATTGTTGGACAATATAGCTAACGTTGTTACGTGACAAAACAGAACTCCGTGATTGCGCAATCATAAACGATTCATTGCCTACACTTGTCGGCATGTCATTATTTTACGTAATGCAAAATTCGATGGGCCGATAAGCCAGCATTTTTAACGCTAATTAACCGATTTAATACATCATGCATATGGTAGGGTGGCAGCCGTGAAATAAAAAATAGTGAATCACCGTGGATATACAAGGCATCCAGTTCTTTTTATTTCATTATTTATGAGTAGGTTAGTGTGAATCCGCGGTTAAACCGATTTACCCGATAGCAAGTGAGGGCAGTATGTCAGTTCAAGGCATTGATGGTGTATTACAACAAATGCAGGTTGCCATAACACAGGCAGCAGATAATCCGGTCACCAGACCTGCTATGGGACCAGGGTTTGCCAGCGAATTAAAATCAGCCATTGATAAAATCAGTGACACTCAACAGAGTGCCCAGGTTGAGGCCAAAAATTTCACTATGGGTGTCCCTGGGGTTGCACTGAACGATGTCATGGTGGATTTACAGAAGGCATCTGTTTCACTTCAAATGGGTATTCAAGTTAGAAATAAACTGGTTTCTGCTTACCAGGATGTGATGAATATGACCGTGTGAGTGTGATGTAAACATCATTACGACATAACTTACTGTTCTATATTATTTTTTATTCCAGTTTATGTTTGTTTGAGCATGAAATTCAGTAGAAAGCCAGCTTTTGATTGCTGGCCCATGGTTTATCAATAATGATGTGATATGAATTTATAATTGTCATGCTCATGATTGTGGATCGCCAGGTAGTGTTCGATGTTGAGAAAATTTACCATATGCATCATTAATATTTTTTTGATTTAGTGATTTACCCATCAGTTCACCCAACTCATCCATCCGTTTCTGGAGCAAATGCTTAACGGTGGCTTCGTTATCTACAATTTCCTGCAAAATTTCCCGGAAATGCAACTGCGTAACGCTATCAATATTTGCAGGCAGCGGCGCCTTTGTTAGTGTTTCCACTGATTGGATATAAATAATTTCCTGTTTAACTAGTTCATCCCAGTGGCCATTAATAGCTAAAGCTAAAATCTCTTTGCTGAGAGATAAAAGCTGCCGGTAATTGTTGAGAAACTGATGGAGATTGTCCATTTAACGCACTTCCTGCTCAGGTTGATAATTTGGACCAATTCTGCGCCATGCATCAGCAATATTTTCCAGTAAGATTTCGACTTCAATTATTGCCTGTTCATCGTTGTGTTGGTTAGCGTGTAATAATCTACGGGACATGTAGTCATAGAGCTCAGAAAGGTTATCTACCAGTTCATCATTACCTTCTGTATCCAGCCCTGCTTTTAAACCATTAATAATAATGTTAATAGCTTTTGATAAAGCATTACCTTTGCCCTGAATATCACCTTTCTGCATCAGGATTCGAGCACGGACAAGTGCGCTGTGCGCGCCGTCAAACAACAGTACGATCAGTTGATGGGGGCTTGCGCTCATTACACTACTTTCTAAGCCTACTCTCTCATAGACTTGACTACCATTTCTGTTATACATAAATTTCTCTCTTATCAACTGCTCAAACTACTTGCTACTGGAACTCGAAGAACTCAGCAAGGAAGTCAGAGAACTACTGGTTCCGTTTAACTGTGATACCAACGTATTGAGCTGAACGAATTGAGCCTTATAGCGCGCAATATTATCATTAATACTGTTTGTCGTATTTTCGATCTGCTTACTCAGCGTTTTTAACGAGGTGTTGATGCCATCTGTAGAAGTTTGAATAAGCCCGTTGTTAGTATTTAACACTTCTGTTAGATACTTGCTACTCTGTGTAGCAAAGCCTGTTGTTTTTCCATCACCCAGAAAGAATGCTTTTACATTATCAGGTTGTTCATTAAGTGCTTTTTGTAATTTCGTTGTATCAACTTCCAATTTCCCTTGATCGGTACCAGTAGCGATCTGTTTAATCCCTAAATCATTAAGGATTTTGAGTGTGCCACTTTGGCTTTGTATCGAAGTCAACTGGCTTTGTAATTGACGTTGGATACCCTGAACGGTACTGTTGCCTAATAATGCCCCATTACCTGTACTCTGAGTAGTATCACCTGGATTAACAGCAACGTATTTGGTTTGTGACTGAATAGTGGTTTGCAGCGAGTTGTAAGCATCGACCCATGCTTGAATAGCCGTCTGTAACTGGGATGTGTCTTTAGAAATCGTCAGATTTTCAGTTTTATATGTAGAAGGTGTGGTGGTGGTATCAAGATCTGATTGTTTTTTCAGATTAAAGGTGACGCCATCAATGGCATCGTTGATCGTATTGCTCTGGCGTTCTATTGATATGCCATTTAATGTAAATGTAGCGTTTTGAGCTGCAGTGAGCTGAGTGGATTTATTATTAGCTGGCGTAGTGGTTTCATAATGAAGCAGACTATCTAAAGAAGTGTCATTAGATTGGACGGTGATTTCAGATTTTAGTCCAGTGTCCTTAGCTGTTAACATCAGTTGAAAACTATTATCGTTGGCTTTCACTATACTTGCAGTTACGCCAGAATCCGATTTATTGATGGCGTCACGAATCTCGGTCAGAGACGTCTGTGAGTCGGATAACGAAATCGTTGTTGTTTTATTTAGCCCCGGTTGGGCAATCGTTAGTGTTCTGTCAGTGGTCGGCGTACCTAGCTTGTCAGTCTCGCTGGCTACTGAGGTGGATATCAGTGATTGCGCCTGTGCGATCTGGGTTACAGCCACGGCATAGTTGCCCGCTGCCGCGTTGGCGGTGGTCGTCGCAGTGAACGCGGTATTGGAGCTACTGACGGAAGTTGTAGCGATATCGTTTATTTTCGCCAGCGATTCAGTGGCAGTATTCAGTTTGTCCAGCGACGTTTTTAAAATGCCAAAGGACGTGATTTGGCTGTTATAAGCTGTTTGCTTATTGGTTAAAGGAGTAAGGCGACCTTGCTCCTGAGTTGTTATGTTGCTAAGCAGACTATTTAAATCTAGTCCTGAAATATTTAAGTTATTTATGCCCGCACTCGCACCTGTACTTGCCATGAGTATTGATCCTTATTTTTGTGCTAATGATGCTATATCGGATGTTGCGCTGAAAAGTTTATAGTAAAAATGAATTTTATTACCTCTCATAACTATATGAAAACGTAATGTCATGATGGGTAATGCGGTGCCATGAGAAAGTACCTGGTTCTTAAAAGGTTCAACCGACTTTTTTAAAAAAAACTAAAGCTTCTTTAGGCTGTGCCGATACAGCTTAGGACGGTGATTTAACGCCGTGGGCAACAGCCCGAAACCTAAAACCGACTTGAATTGAAAAGGAAACACCATTATGGCACAAGTCATTAATACAAACAGCCTGTCGCTGTTGACCCAAAACAATCTGAACAAATCTCAGTCATCTTTGAGCACTGCTATTGCTCGTTTGTCTTCGGGCCTGCGTATTACTAGCGCTAAAGATGATGCAACCGGTGAAGCTATTGCTAACCGTTTCACTGCTAACATCAAAGGGTTGACTGTCGCTGCACGTAATGCCAACGACGGTATTTCCATCGCACAAACCACTGAAGGTGCCCTGGACGAAATCAACAACAACTTACAACGTGTGCGTGAACTGACAGTTCAGGCACAGAACGGATCCAACTCTGCTAGTGACCTTTCTTCTATGCAGGATGAAATCCAAGCCCGTATGGATGAAATTGACCGTGTATCGGCTCAAACTCAATTTAACGGTGTAAACGTACTGAGCAAAGATACCACCATGTCTATTCAGGTGGGTGCTAATGATAACCAAACTATTGATATCGGACTGAAAGAAGTAACGTCCAAAACTCTGGGCCTGGATGGTTTCAATGTAACTGGTCCAAACGGCGGCACTGCAACGGGTGCCTTGGCTACGGCAGATTACCAGAAAGCTTATGGTTCAACTACCAATGTAACGGGTACTACTGCCGCTGAATCAACCCCTGGTGATTTGGCAACAAAACTGGGTGTCGCTTCTGGTAGTGTTACTGTTGCTACGGGTGCCACTCAGGATAGTAAAGGCAACTGGTTTGTTAAAGTTGACATCACTGCTACCAGCGCTACTGAAGAAAACAACCTGAAAGCAAACGGTTTTGATATCGCTTCTGGTACTACTGGTTCCTTCTACATTGCAGTAGATCCGCAGAGTGCCGATACCAGCACGACTACTGGTACCGCAGCATTTAAGCTGGATACAGCGAACATGAGTCTGAAGAAGCTGACTTCTGGTGCAACGAGTAGCCCGTTGGCTGCAATTGATAAAGCAATATCATCGGTTGACGTACAGCGTAGTTCGTTGGGTGCGATTCAGAATCGGTTCACCTCTGCTATCAGTAACCTGAACAATACTGTTAACAACCTGACGGAAGCTAGAAGTCGTATTCAGGATGCTGATTATGCAACTGAAGTTTCTAATATGAGCCGTGCCCAGATCCTGCAACAGGCGGGTACTTCTGTTCTGAAACAGGCTAACCAGGTTCCACAGACCGTTCTGTCTCTGCTGCAGTAATAGCTGTGAATTTTACGTTCAAACCCGGCGAAAGCCGGGTTTTTTTTGCTCTTAACCAGCCATTGGTATTATTTCAGTATGCTAATGTGCGTATTCTGTTTTTCTATCTGCCCCTCGACGATGCTTACTTTCAAGGATATTTATATGCCTCGTGCATTATTGAGTATTAATCAACTTTCTGAATTCCACTATGAGCAAGTCGTCATACTGGAGGCCATTCGCTATTTAGTGACTAATGGATGGTTGGTTGATGTTTATACACATTATTATGGTGGTGCATGTCAGAAAGAAATAGGACAGTGGGATTTAAAAGATCAGATCCTCATCGTCGACCAATGGAGTCATGAGAGTTATGAATTTGATAACCATTATGAGTTTCTATGGGTGCAGGATTCGATTTTCAGTGTTGATATGCTGAGTCGATTAGAATCTACTGGCATTGAAAGTAATATTGTCTTTTCCCACTTAAGTACTTCACCGACTACGTATCTTAACCATTATTTGGAAGGCCAATTAGCCGATAGCATACTTTGTGTATCCTCTGCTCATGCACAAATGTTTATTCAGGCGGGTATTTCGCACGATAAAATTGAGTCTGGTTATTGGGTAGCTGAACATTTCTGCAAGTCGGAGCATTATCGTCGTTGTGAAAAACTATCTCACGCGCTCATTATTACAGAGCAGTCTGCGCAGGAAGTCTATGAATTACAGAAACAATTGATGGTTAATGGAATAACCAGTGATTGTGTTACGAGTGGAGCTGTATCAGCCGCGCAATTTAATAGTGCGGATGTTGTTATTTCTACTCTGGAAGGGGTTGCCTATGCGCTATGTATGGGGATTCCCGCTTATGTTTATGGTGAGCATGGTGGCATTGGCTACCTTAGTGACAAAAATATTCAGTTGGCCATCAAAGAAGGTTTTTCAGCTAGTGAATCATCACGCAAGATTGATATTGCTTCACTGATTAATGAATTGCGCAGCGGGTTTGAGATTGCTCTAAATTTCTCGGTTGCACATCAAGCTGAATTCATTAACCGCTGGAGATTCTCTCGGCGTTTTAGTTCATTACTGGAAAAACTGGCTCCTCCTTATCTCAAGAAAATTTCCGAACCAGTAGTCCAGGAATTAGCGCTTCACAATAAAATACGTAAAAGTGTCGCTCTGCCACCATATTCACTGGCTCGCTGGCAACAAGATCGGCGACCATCTGCTACCCGAGCCATATTGTTACGTACTATTCTTGAGTCGCAGGACAGTTTGGGGAAAATAGCGGTAGTGCTGGTTGATAATAAGGGAAACGCTATAGAAATCAAACGGTCTTTAGCGAGTCTTAGCGAACAATTATTATCACCTAATCAGTTATTGATCATTTCACCATTGGCACAGCCTGATGGTTTTACTCAGGGTGAATGGATTACGAGTTCGGTCCACTGGGCGGAGGAGATCAACACTCGTTTGACAGCCTTTAATGAGGGCTACCTATTTGTTATCCATTCTGGCGATCTCCTTGAACCACAAGCGTTGTTACTATTGGCGGAGCATCGAGTATGTAATAGCCATTCATTAGTTTGCTATGTCGACGAAGATGTCCTTAATGGCTGTGAGCCAGAAAAATTAGTGCTGAAACCGGATAGTAATATCGACATGCTGCGTAGTTTTCCCTATATCGGCAAATCGTTAGCTTTTTCTCCTCAACATGCTGTTCAGGTTGGTGGGTTGAATGCTGAATTACAGGATGCAGTGCTGGTTGATTTAGCTTGGCGATTTGTTGAGCAAGTGGGGGCTCAGGCACTGGGACATGTTCCTGAGGTGCTATTACATGCTGAAGAGTCAGTGGTTGATTGGTTGCAAAAAGGTAAGGTACTAGACCTCTCCGCAACGGCGGTAAAGGCTCACTTATCGCGATTGAGTATCGGCGCACAGGTTAGTGAAGGTGCATGTCAGGGAACGCTAAAAATAAGTTATAATCTCCCTGTTCAGCCACTCATATCAATTGTGATCCCAACTCGCGACAATCTGTCGGTACTCCGTAAATGTGTTGAGAGTCTGATGGAACGGACACTATACCCACATTATGAACTGTTAATTGTAGATAATAATTCACAGGATGCAGCGGCCTGTCAGTTCCTTAACCAACTGGATTGTATGAAGTTGGACAATATTCGGATACTACGCTGGCCGGATGCTTTTAACTTTTCAGCCATTAATAACTATGCTGTAGAACATGCTCGCGGTGACGTTCTACTGTTTTTAAATAACGATATTGAAATCACAGATAGCAACTGGTTATCTGTGTTGTTGCAACATGCATTGCGTCCTGAAGTGGGCATTGTGGGTTGTAAGCTGGTATTTTCCAATGGCAGTATTCAACATGCCGGGTTCATTTTAGGGCTGGATGGCGCTGCGGCTATTGCTTGTCAAGGGATGGATGGTAATAGTGATGGATATCTGAACGGTTTGAAAGTTACACATAATGTCAGCGCGGTGAGTGCGGCATGTATGATGATGCGTCGGGACGTTTTTACTGAGCTGGGCGGGTTTGATACACAGGATTTTCCTGTTTATTTTGGCGATGTCGATCTGTCACTTAAAGCCCGCCAGCTTGGCTATCTTATTGTCTGGACTCCTGAAATTCAGTTGCATCATCAAGGGGGGCAACCCGCTTGCGATCCGACTTGTTTGGTATAGAACCTCAGGCTGATGACGTTCAGATTGATAGGCTTTTTCAACATTGGTTACCCCAGTTGGCTAATGATCCGGCTTATCATCCGGCATTCAGCCGTGAAGTGCCTGGATTTCAGTTCTCAATAACATCATCCCGTTGTCAGACACCATTGCCAGGACGTCCGTTGCCGGTTGTTCTGGGATGCCATGCTGACTGGTTTGGTTGCGGGCATTACCGGTTAATACAGCCATTTAAACATCTTGAACAAAATGCCTGCATTGAAGGTGGGCTTCATCTGGGGCCGATGATTAATCTCACTGATGTCGCGCGCATCGATCCTGATGTGATCATCTTACAAGGTGTGACCGGTGAGAAAATTCCTCAATTGATGCAGCATTATCGCAAGTATAATCGGGCTAAGGTTGTGTTGGAGTACGATGATTACTTACCCAATATTCCTGTAGCAAGCCATGCTCGTCATAGTATTTCTCAGGATGTGATAAGACGCATCAGGAGAGCAATAGAGCAGGCCGACTGGTTGGTTGTTTCTACACCTGAATTAGCAAAGGAATATGAACCGTTTCATTCTGATATCCGGGTTGCACTTAATCGCTTGTCTCCTGAGTTATGGGAAAATCTTGCCAGTTATCGCCGTGTTAGCAAAAAAGCGCGTGTAGGCTGGGCCGGAGGAAGCTCACACGCCGGAGATTTAGCGCTGATTAAAGGTGTCGTGAAAGCGCTCGAAAATGAAGTTGAATGGGTATTCATGGGGATGAAACCCAGTGATGTGGCTTGTGAATTCCATATGGGCGTCCCTATTGAGTTTTATCCAGAAAAACTTGCCAGCCTGAATCTTGATTTGGCTATAGTCCCCTTGGAAATAAATCAATTTAACCGATGTAAAAGTAACCTCAGGTTGCTTGAAATGGGGGCCTGCGGTGTACCGGTAATTTGTACCGATATTGAACCATATCGCTGCGATCTTCCTGTGACGTTGGTGAATAATCGATTCAAGGATTGGGCGGATGCGATTCGGATGCACATTAATGACATGGAGGCGACATCGCGTATGGGGGATGCTTTACGTAATGCAATCCGTCAAAACTGGATGTTGGAAGGAAAGGGACTAGAAAGCTGGCTTACGGCCTGGATGCCTTAAAAATAAATTATCTACGTGCAAGGAGGCGTTATCTCTCCTTGCTTTTTAAAAAGAATCTGTAATAGGACATTAAGTCCCCTCATAGTATTTATCTCGAGAGTTTATGGTGAATAGTATTTTCAATGCAGGGAATAGAGCAGGAAAACAATAGGTATTCATAGGCTAGATTACGTGTCTTGCATGCCAGTTAATGATGTTTTTATTGGTATCATGGGGTGGGTATCCTTTGCGTACTGTAATGGTTTTTTACAAAAACGGGCAGTTGGTCTGGTATTCGGATGAATTACTTGATGCAGGCAATATTCCTGCATCTTGATGATGTTATAAGCGTGTTGGTTGCTGTGAGCCAAGGCGGTAGCGTGACCCTTGCGTTTTTCTCATATGTCGAAAAGACATCAGTATATCGTTTGTAAATGCCACACAACTGTAGGTGTTATTAGCCTATGGCCTTTTTATTTAAATGAATATATAAGAACAATAAATAAATATACCCATCATATTTCACGTTGTAGGTACGTTGGCTGCCATTGCTCACCTCAGTCACTTATTTATGTAAGCTCTTGGCGGTCCATTTGATTACTGCTTTCCTGCAACTCGAGTTATTTAAGGTATAAATCACGTTGAATGTTTCTCTTTTATCGTCGGATTACTAATGAGCAAAAAAAATAAATATCCATATTATATTACATCACCAGATTACAGAGAGTCTTCTTCTGGCATCCGGGTGCTTCATCGTTTGTGTCATTTAATTAATGAACAGGGCGGAGAAGCATATATGGTGGGATGTAATGTAGTAAACCCTGACTGGAATGCTCCTTTATTGAGCGTAGACGATTCGCAGAGACATCAATCAAATGGCGGGGTTTTTATTGCGATATATCCGGAAATTATTTCAGGCAACCCGATTGATGCGCCTGTATGTGTTAGATTTATGCTTAACAAAGAAGCATTGCTTAATGGAAATATGCTTGAAGAAGGCGAGGATGATTTATTCTTCTATTTCCGTAAAGAGCTTGCTGATAATGAAGCTAACGTAAATCTACTACGATTGGATTTTTATGATTTCAACCTATTTTGTGATGACAATAAAGAAAAAGATCTTGATCTTTTATATTTAAATAGAGTGAGTCCGGATTCTGTCGATTTTTTAACTTTACCTGAAGGTATACGGATATTATCTATTTCCGATCCACTACCATTGAAAGAATTAGCGCAAGTACTTAAAAGAGGCCGGGCATTATATACTTATGAAGCATCGAGTACTTGTGTACTAGCAACATTGTGCGGCTGTCCTGTCATCTCAAGGGTTGCACCTGGTTATGAAAAGTATGCCATTACACAAGAAACAATGTCTGATATTGGTAATGTTGGTGTGGCCTGGAGTAATGACCCGGCAGAACTAGAGTCAGTAAAATCTAATCTCTATAAAGTAAAAGAGCATTATGAAAGATTAGAAAATATATTTTTTCAGCAATTAAATGTGTTTTTTGAACTGACACAGAAAAAAGCCGAACAATATACGCGTACAAAAGCAGTATGTGATTTGAATGGTTGGCTATCTACACGAATGGTGTCATCTGGGCAAAAATTATTAATCCAGAAAGCATTTGACGAGCATCATATGATGCCTAAATTTTGTATTGCTATTCTTAATATTGGTGGCGATAAAGATGATATATATTCAACCATTGATACATTGGCTGTGGCCAGACAAGAATATCCATACATTGAGTGTGTTGTCCTGACCGCTGATCATATTGAATTATATGAATCTGTAACAGATTGGGTAAGCCTTCTCATTGCAGAACAACCACATACACTACTTAATCAGGTTATAGAACAGTATGATTTTGACTGGTTACAGTGCGTATATTCAGGTACATATTTTACTCTAAATGGCTTACTTATCGCCGGTTTAAACCTGGTAAAAAACGAGAGTTGCTATGCGGTTTACAGCGATATCCTGGTGTGTGACTCTGAAGATAATATTACTGCTGAGTTTTTCCCGGATTTTAATCTTGATTTATTACTCAGTTTGCCACAGAGAATGGCTAAAGACTGGTTATTTCATCGTCAGGCATTAATTGATATCGACGGTTTTGATTTGGACTTCATTGTATCGTTTGAGTTCGATGCTATTATTCGATTAATTGAAAGTAAAGATATCTCGGGTATTGGGCATTTATCTGAACCTATATTGATTGAGGCTCATCGAATCAATAACTCCCATGAAGAAAACATTTCTATTATCATGCGCCATTTGCAGAATAGAGGCTATTCGGGGAGCCAGGTCATTCCACATTCCGTAGGTGGATATCGGCTAGTATATGGACATCAGCAAGCGTCGCCACTGGTTTCAATTATTGTCATCGCGCAAGGCTCACTTTCCTCGCTGCAACGTTGTGTGACCAGCCTGCTGGAAAAAACGCAATATGCTAAATACGAATTAATTCTTGTTAAAGGACAGACATGCAATAGTGAAATCCATACCTGGCTAAGTGCGGTGGCAGAAATGGATTCATCACGTATCCGCGTTTTGTCATATCCCCATTTGTCAGCTATTCCGGCATTAATGAATCATGCAATAGAGGAAGTCAGTGGTGAATTCGTACTACTATTGGATATAAATGCGCTATTGGTTCAGGTAGATTGGCTTGATAATCTTTTAAATCAGGGTTTGCGTCCTGAAGTGGGGTGCGTAGGTGCTAAGCTGATTAACCTTGATAGAACAATAGGTTCTGCTGGTGTCATCTTGGGATTGAATGGTATTTCTGACAGCCCATTTATGGGAGAAATATTTGACAACGCCGGTTATATGCAGCGCCTGAACGCTGACCAAAATTATTGTGTGTTGAGTGGGGATTGTTTGCTGGTTAAGAAATCGGTATATACTCATGTCGGAGGAATGGACGAGAATATTCAGATTAGTTCACTTCGTGATATTGATTTTGGACTTAAAGTCAGAGAATCAGGATACATGTCGGTATGGACTCCATATGCTGTTATTGCTCAGGACAATACAGGAAGAGCGTCATCTTCGTATGAAGCATTGAGTGAATATGAAGTTGATGTCTATCGGCGTTGGTTGCCTTTGATAGCAAATGACCCTTCTTATAATAAAAACTTGTCATTAAAAGGGAAAGGGTATGAGCCTGAATGGAATTCAGCACTAACCTGGCAGCCGCTGAGTTGGCGTCCAGTACCGATGATCATGGCTTGGAGCGGTGAAGATAAAAGAAGTGCTAGTTCGCGTATCATACATCCACTGGAAAAGATGAAATCTGAAGGGTTTTTGGATGGAATCGTGATTCAGAAAGGTTTAACCATTCCTGAATTTTATCGTTTTAATCCTGATGTGTTGGTTGTCCAGGGATGCCATCTCGCTGAATATCATCGTTGGTTGGATCAAATCAAAACTTTAAACCCTATTTTTACCGTGTGTGATATCGATGAACATTTCTTATCTGCTGGTTTAATCAAGAAGAACGGACATGGGAAAAGTAAACATTTAATAGCACAATTTGACTTTATTGATCGTGTGGTAACAACGTCAGAGACATTAGCTGAACTTTATAGTAAAGATCACCGTGATATCTGCATTCTGCCTTCTTTTCTGAACAGTGAATGGAAAGCTCTGCAACAGGAGTGTCAACCATCTGAAAAAGTGAGAATAGGGTGTGTTACTCATGATTTAAGTCCTGGTGATATTATTTTATTAGCGACTATTATCCGGGAATTATCGGAAAAAGTAGAATGGATCTTTCTTGGAAAATATCCGGAAAGGCTTAAGCCTTATATTACTGAGTTCCATCGATACTCTGGTAATGTAGATTATCCCAAGGTGCTTGCCAGCCTTAACCTGGATCTTGCTATTGCACCTCTGGAAGACACTTTATTTAACCGATGCAGAAATAATTTACGCTTGCTGGAGTTTGGTGCGTGTGGCATTCCTGTTATTTGTAGCGATATAGAAAGTTATAAAGATAATCTCCCTGTTACAAGAGTTAAAAATCGTTATAAAGATTGGCTATCTGCCATCCAGATGCATTTGCATGATAGAAATGCAATGAATGCTAAAGGTAAAGAATTAAGACATCATGTCTTTAGCAACTGGATGCTTGAAAACGATAATATTAAATTATATCTCCGCTCTTGGTTACCAAAAAAATCATGATAATCGCTATACGGTTATTTTTGTGAACTTGTTATTTATATATCCTCTGGTTTGGCAGGATATATAAAATCTTGCGAATAAAAGGTCGCATTATGAAAAATAATATATATGTTACAAGCCCATTATTGCCGCCACTGAATGAGTTTATTCCTTACCTGGAAAAGATCTGGGAAAATAAATGCCTGACAAATGGGGGACCATTCCATCAACAATTAGAGAAAGAACTAGCTGATTATCTTGGGGTGGAGCATTTGTGCTTATTTACTAATGGCACCTTGGCCTTATTGACCGCATTACAAGCGCTGAAAATTACAGGGGAAGTGATTACGACTCCTTATTCATTTGTTGCTACATCTCATACCTTATTATGGAATGGATTAAAACCGGTTTTTGTCGATATCGATCCTGTTACCTGTAATATTGATCCTGACCGAATCGAAGCCGCTATTACACCCGAGACGTCAGCTATTTTACCCGTACATTGCTATGGCATTCCTTGTGACGTTGATAAAATTCAGAATATTGCTGATACCTATGGTTTGAAGATCATCTACGATGCAGCACATGCCTTTGGTGTCAAAAAAGGCAATAGTAGTGTGCTGCGTTATGGCGATCTTTCTGTTCTTAGCCTGCATGCGACAAAAGTTTTCAATACATTTGAAGGTGGGGCAATTATTTGTCCTGATGCCAAGATGAAACAACGAATAGATTACCTGAAGAATTTTGGTTTTGCGGAAGAAACCAAAGTAGTTGCTCCAGGGATCAATGGTAAAATGAGTGAGATACAAGCCGCATTCGGGTTGCTTCAGCTAAATTACATTGATGATGCATTGATAGAACGACAGTCAATATGTAATCGATATTGTGAATTATTAGCCTATGTTCCTTATATTTCAATACCGAGTGTTCCCGAATCTATAGAGTGGAATTATTCTTATTTCCCAATATTTATCAAGAATAACTCTCCTGTTAGTAGAGATGAGTTGTTTGCTGCACTAAAAGAAAATGGAATTTTCACCAGACGATATTTTTATCCTTTGATTAGTGATTTTCCCATGTATCGGGGATTACCCAGCGCATGTGCTTCATTGCTGCCCATGGCTAATAGTGTTGCATGTTCTGTTCTTTGCCTCCCTATCTATCCAGGGTTATCAGCATCTGATCAAGATAGAGTTATTTCTATAATAACATCTTCAATAGCTACAGCATCGCATTAACTGATATCTACATATGATGATAATTTACTGGTTGAGCACCTTAAAACGGCATCTCAGACGTACATTTTAAAGGTTATTTTATGAACAATAAAAGTAAATTACTTGTCTTCCCCTGTAATTTACCAGAAGCAGAGGAATACGCACAATCAGCGATACTTATGGGAATGGAAGTGGTTCGTGCGTCTTCTAATCCTGAAGGATTAAGCTACAAATCGGCTTATCTACCCTATATCAGTCAGGACAGCTTTGATAGTGAATTTAAGTCACTTTTGCTTAAAGAAAATATTAGTCATATTTATGCACCTCATGACGTAGTACTAAATTATCTGGAAAAATTAAAAGAGAAAAATAAGACAGAATTTCATTTCCAATTATGTAATGATTATATACATAAGCAGTTATATAAAAAATTTGATGCAGCTTATAATTGGGCTGAGAATTGTATTGATGATGTATTCCGAAATATAGAGCTAACGGCCCCGGCACTTAGAAAAAACCAGTACGCAAATTTAATTATTAATTACAATAACGTACCAGGACAAAGTGATGAAAGTAAACTTAAAGTGTTGTGCTATTTATTTAGAAATATCCCCTGCGGGGATATTGTAGAAGTTGGTACTTTGTGGGGAAGATCGGCATATGCAATGGCTTGGTTGGCAACGAAGCATAATATCGGAAATGTGATATGTGTGGATCCATGGGCCTATATTTATGTCGGTGATCAAGGTGAACAGGCAAAACTTGTTAATGATATGGCAGATACTATTAATTATGACAAGATTTTTGAAGGTTTCCTCGTCTCAGCAGCAGAGCTTGATAATATTAATTATATTCGTGAACCTTCCGTTATTGCCGGTGAAACATACGCCGGATGTACATCTGTTGGTAAATTAATTACACCAGAATTTGGTGAAACATCTATCAATGGTAAAATATCCATTCTTCATGTTGACGGCAATCATAAGTATGAAGATGTAAAAAATGATATTGAAACCTGGATGCCATATGTACAGCAGGGAGGATGGATATTGCTTGATGACTATGATTGGGCCTTTGGCGATGGTCCCAAACGTGTAGGTGATGAATTAATTCATCATCCGCGAGTTACATCACATTTCTTAATTAGCGATACGCTATATATAAAATTATAGACATGAAAATATTTGTTTTTATCAGGAGAATGGATATCACCCTTTTTCGTTAATACTATTTATTACAGACATTATAGGAAATAATCATTAATCTGTCTTCTATTATTATAAGTAGCATTATCTGGGAGCAATAATGTCAAAAATAGATACGCTGATCCTTGATGCTGGTTTTTCTTCCTTGCCACTTCTCCAGGCCAGTATGTCTTTTGGGCATTCGGTGGGAGTTTGCAGTGGTAAACTTTCTGATCCAGGTCACTTATTGGCTAAAAAATCATTTCCGATAAACTATGCCAATCGAGAAGAGGTTCTTAAACTGGCTCGAAAAGAAAATATTCAGGCGATATTGCCAGGCGTAACCGATATGTCTTATCTCAGTGGCGCATGGATAGCAGAACAATTGGGATTGCCTGGTTTTGACTCTACGGATACAACTAACCTTTTACTTAAAAAAGATAAGTTTAGAGTATATGCGCAAAGAAAAGGCTTTCCGGTTCCCAATGCAGTAACGTCGGTTGAGGCTGCTAACCAGCTGCACTATCCTATTTTAGTTAAACCGACTGATGCATATAGTGGTCGTGGTGTTGTTCAGGTAAATCAGAAAGAAAATGTAAAGGAGGCCTACCAGACGGCTATTCGTGAGTCAGTTTCTGGCGAGGCGGTACTGGAAGAGTTTAAAGAGGGGTCTTTACACAGTCATTCGGCGTTTATTCGTGATGGGCGTATCGCGTGTGAGTTTTTTGTCAATGAATTCTGCACTATTTATCCTTATCAGGTTAACAGTAGTTGTTTGAATATTCAAATGGATGAGACGCTGAAAAATAGAATCAGTGATTGCTTGCAGGCTCTAGTTTCAGATCTTCAGCTTTGTGATGGACTATTACATACGCAGTTTATTTATAATGGAAAAGATTTTTGGCTGATTGAGGTAACACGGCGCTGTCCTGGTGATTTATATAGTCAATTGGTTCAATATTCGACAAATATCGCTTACTCAACATTATTTGTTGCACCATTTTTTCGACATTCAGTGCCTATTTCTGAATACAGACCAGCGCTAAAACGATTTATTTCCAGACATACCGTATCAACCAGTGAATCTGTTCCTTTTATGGCGCTCCAATGTGAAAGGGCGCCTTGCAGAGTTATTGAAGCTGTTTTGCTTAAAACATGTGGAGAGGTTTTACAAGCAGCACCACAGGATCGTGCAGGTATTATATTTTCTGAGTTTAAGAATGTAGAAGAAATGTCATTCCATACTCAGTTTCTTAAAGACTATTTTTTTGTTAAAAGTACTTTTGCGAGGCAGGAATAATGAGAGATATCTCAAAGCACTATCCGAGGCTGAAGATTGGTTTCATCGGCGGAGGAATAAATTCAGCTGTGGGCGAAACCCATAAAATTGCTTCTCAAATGGATGGTAGCTTTGAGCTGGTTTCCGGTTTTTTCAGTCGTGAAGCACAAACGAATAAAATTACCGCAGATGATTGGGGTGTCTCACTTGACAGGGCTTACAGCAGTCTTGCTGAGTTTCTTGAAGCAGAAAGAAAAATGCTAGACGCAGTAGTCGTACTCACGCCTACCCCTATGCATAAAGATGTCGTTATCTCCTGTATTGAACAGCAATTACCCGTGATTTGTGAAAAGGCATTAGCCGGGAGTATCTGTGAAGTCGAGGAAATTCGTACTGCATTGAACTCTCATCAGGGGACGTTATTAGTTACGTTTAATTATTGTGGTTATCCCATGATTAGAGAATTGCGCCAGCGAATTGCTCAGCAAGAATTTGGGGTAATAAGGCAAATAATGATTGAAATGCCCCAGGAGGGTTTTTTACGTCATACAGCAGAAGGTGAGTCTCCCCGGCCTCAGAATTGGCGCCAACACGACGGTGTAATACCTACGGTTTCATTGGATCTTGGGGTACATGTCCATCAAATGGTTGACTTTTTGATTGGAGAAAAAGCCCTGGATGTTTATGCTACACATCATACATTTGGTGAAGTTCCACATGTTATCGACACTGTTCATTGCATATCTAATTATACTAATGAAATAGTGTGCAATTATTGGTATAGCAAAGCTGCTCTTGGTTATCGTAACGGTCTAAAAATACGTGTGTTTGGTAGTAAAGGCTCGGCTGAATGGATACAGATGGACCCTGAACATTTGCATATCAGTAACATAAGTGGTAGTTCCTGGACTGTTGACCGTACACACCCGGATAATATTGTGGCTAACCAGGCACGATATAGTCGATTCAAAGCCGGGCATCCTGCTGGGTTTATTGAAGCTTTCGCTAACTCTTATGAGGATATTGCTGCTTCACTCAGAGGAGAATGCAATAGTGATGTCTTTGGTATTGATGTCGCGTACCAGGGTCTTGATTTTTTAAATAAAGTCAATACCAGTGCAATTAAAGGATGTAAGGTAAAAATATAATTATTACTATTGCTTAGCATTATATTAATCGTGCCATTATATCCTTAAAATTATAGAGACCTGAGTATGCGTGCTGAAAATAACTTATTAAATGATGTCATTAGCAACGTGAATAATGACGCTATACCTCCAGCCAGAATTGTCACTTCTCTTGATGTGGATAGCAAGTCTCTTACTGTGGATTTTGATGAGAATAACTCCCCTTTCTTTTCTATTATTATTCCTGTATATAATGGCGAATCCTATATTCATAATTGCTTATTAAGCATTGAAAATCAGAAAAAAGTCAATTCCTTGATGTTTGAAGTCATTGTTATTGATGACTGTTCTACCGATCAAACACTCAGTCAATTGCAATTATTACCGCATAGTTTCAATATTAATATATTAACCACGCCGATTAATAGTGGTCCAGGCATTGCGAGAAATATAGGAATATCCGCAGCAAGAGGTAAGTGGATTATATTTTTAGATGCCGATGACCTTCTCTCTGTTGATGCACTTGAGATACTTTATAACTACATTAAAGATAACGATGTTCAGATTGTTGGATTCGATTGGCAATATACCCAAGAATGTAGAGAAAATCAGCGCGGTGGGAGAACGGATTTAGTTAATTTGACGGAGAGGAAACAAAAACTAATCTGCGACTATATTTCATTGAAAATGGATGGATCCGTCATCTATACTGTTATAGAACGCAGGTTAATTATTAATAATGAGATTGTTTTTCATCACGGGTTTCATGAGGATATAGATTTCATTTTCAAAGTATATTTCCATGCAAAAAAAATAGGTGTTGTAAATAATAAAATTTATTTAAAAAATAATAGAAGTGGTTCTATAATTAATCGCATAACATCCTCTCATATTGAAGGTTTTTTCCGGGCCTTTAATGAAATTCATGATTTTTTGATTAAGCAAGATTCGTTATCCCCATTGTTGCTCAGAAATTTGTATGTGGGTTTTATTGGTATAGTAGCGACTCGCATCAGAGAAATATGGATGTTAGATCCTAAAGATAAAATGGAATTGTATCAGGTCATTTATACTTTATGGAAAGAGGCAGAAAACAGACTGTCTGGTGTAAAGAAAATTGTTTTGAAAACAAAGTATTTCCTAATACATGAGAAATTTGTATCTCTAATGGAAACAAATGATGATGCTGTTGTATCAAAGATATCTTCATTTATGAAAAATATAAAAAATAAAATGTTGAGTTGCTATGATTTACATCATTCGGTATTTTTCGCTCCGGATGAAATCCGTACTTGCTGCAAACGATTCTTCGTAAATGGTATAATGAAAGGCGATGTGGTACTTTTAAATAAAAATAACTATACTTTCAATCAGTTTACAAACGAGAATATATTAAAAGAGAAAAAGGATTTATTTTCACGCATTAATAAAGGTGAAGCCCCTGAATGTGATGGATGCCCATTCCTGGAATTTGATGAGTGGGGGGATCTTGATGAACTGAAACCTGAACATCTTTCATTAGAATATCACTCTGTATGCAACATGAAATGCGAATACTGTAGTGATAAGTATTATGGCGGAAAAGAAGCCAGCTATGATATTTATGATTTATTGAAAAATATAGACCTTTCATTATGTAATTCTATTGTTTGGGGTGGAGGTGAACCAACTCTGGATAAAGAATTTCCTGCGCATCTAAGATATTTATCTAATAAATTTCCCAATTTGAAACAGCGAGTTATTACTAATTCAACCAAATTTATCGATGCGTTATCTGATGCCATTAATAATGATAGAGCAAATGTCATTACCAGTATCGATGCAGGGACAAAGAGCAAGTTTTTTCAAATAAGGCAGAATAAAGGATTTGATAGAGTTATTAATAATTTAAAGAAATATGCTTCATTAAGACCACAAAACATAACAATAAAATACATTTTTACGGAAAATAATAATGATAAAAGCGAAGTATTAGCTTTCGTTAAAACCATGCTTGAAAATGAACTTTTATCTTGTAATTTTCAGATAAGCTATGACTTTAAAAAAGAAACAGTTGATGCTATGCCAGCTGTGTCAGCTATTTTACTGTATGGGCTTTTGGTTAAAAGTGGATGCCGATATGTGTTTTTCGACGATTTACTCCGTCAGAGGATATCGTCTATTCCCTTGGATAGATATACCGAGATAGTAAGCATATTATCTTCAATAGGGCAGGAAAATATTTTGGCAAATAAAGAAGATTTTTCGAGTGTGATTATTTGGGGTGCGGGTGCGCAGACAAAATTATTACTGGAAAATTCTAACTTCTTTAAGATGGTATCGGTTAAATATATAGTTGATAATACGCCTTCAAAGATAAATACTCAATTTTTAGGTGTTGATGTTTATCATCCGGATAAATTGTATGAATCTGATGATCCAATATTAATTTCTGCTGTGCAAAGCAGTCCCAAGATACTTGAAGTTTTTAACAATATGGGATTGTCTTCACAAAGATTAATAAAGGGATTGGTGATTTAAATTTAGCAAATGGCGATGAACAACTTTTTATAAAACACTTCATGGCTTTTGTTCTCACTGGTTAAAGCGATGGATTGATAACACGAATAATAGAAAATCATTTTGTGTGTCGTTGATAATAGTTATCATTAATAACGTTTTAACAGGCCATTTAATAACGCTAGGGTAATATTTCTCAAATAAGGTAGCATATTGTGCTAGTTATGCTTAACTAGTAATGTCAGACTGAGATGCTGAATAGTGGCGTACTGCTTACATTAGGTGCTACGTGGGCTGTTTTGGCCTGAGAAATGTAAAGATTTTTCAGTATGGGAAGAAATAGCGGCTCTTTTATAGAGTTATTCATTCGATTATCTATGTAGACCAAACGCATAATAGTATCGATAACATTATCATCGTAGGTATTTGTCACTGTGAGCGATCTGTATACCGCCGAAGGCACAATGGATAAAAATTCTCTCTGGCAGCGCTATATCCCCTTGGTGCGGCACGAGGCTCTGCGATTACAGGTTCGTCTCCCTGCGAGCGTAGAGCTTGACGATCTGTTGCAGGCGGGAGGTATTGGTCTGCTCAACGCAGTGGAGCGTTATGATTCGTTGCAAGGCACGGCATTTACGACTTATGCCGTACAGCGTATCCGTGGTGCGATGTTGGATGAACTCCGGAGTCGGGATTGGGCACCTCGTAGTGTGCGACGTAATGCTCGTGAAGTGGCTAATGCTATGCGTCAGGCTGAACAGCTGTTAGGCAGGGCACCCACTGAGCAAGAAGTTGCTCAGGCTCTGGATATCACTCTGCAAGAGTATCGTCAGATCTTGTTGGATACTAACAATAGCCAGCTGTTTTCTTACGATGAATGGCGCGAAGAACATGGTGATAGCGCTGGTGCGTTGTTGGAGGGAAATGAAGAGGCCAATCCGCTGCGTCAGCTCATGGATGTTAGTGTTCGTGAGAGAGTGATGGAGGCGATTGAAAATTTGCCAGAGCGTGAAAAGCTGGTGCTGACTCTTTATTACCAGGAAGAACTGAATCTGAAGGAAATCGGTGCTGTTCTGGATGTTGGGGAGTCACGAGTTAGCCAGTTGCATAGCCAGGCGATAAAGCGTCTGCGTGTAAAATTAATGAACGATGTTTAATTGGAAGCGTAGACATGTAGTTATCTTACTATACTGTTATGGAATGGACTCATGTCGCAATCAACTAGGAAGAAACAACTTCTCAGCCGTTATTTAAAAGACTTCAAACATAGACAAACGCATTGTGCCAATTGTGGTAAAGAATTAGATCGTGTTTCGTTAGTATTTCGTAATCAACTTATCAATAAAAAATCAATCGGTGGTATGGATCAGTTAATTGATAACGCTGTCTGGTTATCAGTGCAGGAGGAGTTAATTCCACTATGTCGTTTCTGCAGTGAAGTATTCTGCAATACACATGCTAACTATTTTGATATTAAAGCATTTACACAATATCTGATTGAACAGACGGAAGTCCGGCATAGCACAATGCGTGAATATGTTATTCGATTGAGACGACTGGATGAGCTGTTAGTAGCGAAAAATTACCCACAGGAACGTTTTGTAACCAGCGATAATATTCAGCAGAGAATCTGTGATTATTTACCGGATATTGAGCAAAATACCTACCGCAGCGCTTTGCGAAAATATGATCAATATCTCAGTTGGCAGAGGCATTATTGATTGGATCGTTTTCATCGAGTTGCGAGGGCGATACTTATCGAGTATATGTTTATGTTATGGCAGTGTGAAAGTGCTTGCCAAAGCGGGGTAGATTATTGCACTGTCATAATACTGAAACCGTCTGGCGGTAATTTTACTTCAGATAGTTATCAGGATCTTTAATGCGGACAATCATTATTCGTGGGAATAGTGATTGTCACAGTGAGGAGCTCGAATGGCAGAGTCCTTCTTTGGACGAAATAGTCAACAAATCCAGTATTTCCTTCTACCGACTTATCAATGCGGAGGACTTCCCTCCCACTTCATTTCTTCACTGTGTTATCGCTTTATCTTTTGTCTATATGACTATCCGCATATACGTCGAACGCCGATTGCAACCCCGCGATGCTACTTCGCACGAGGGGTCATCGGCTTTTTTCATTTCATGTTCTTCACCGGCTTAATAAGGAAGCCAAACCTCATTTGTGAGTGAAACGCCGTAGGATTTGAGTCTACGGTAAGTGAAACAAACTGTAAGGTGCCACTATGGGAAGACAAAAAGCAGTGATCAAAGCACGTCGTGAAGCCAAGCGTGTTATCAGACGTGAATCACGTAACCATCGGCAGCGTGAGGAAGAATCGGTCACTTCTCTGGTTCAGATGGGGGGTATTGAGTCTATCGGAATGGCGCGGGAAAGCCGTGATACGTCGATGATAGAAGCCCGTACATTCGCCCAGGAACATTACTTGTCTGCAATAGAAAATAAACAGTTGGTTTTTGCCACTGGAGAGGCTGGTTGTGGCAAAACGTTTCTCAGTACGGCCAAAGCGGCCGAAGCACTAATTCATAAAGAGGTTGAGCGAATAATCGTGACCCGTCCGGTATTACAGGCCGATGAAGATTTAGGCTTTTTGCCTGGCGATATCAATGAGAAGTTTGCACCTTATTTCCGACCGGTATACGACGTCTTACAGCGTCGTCTGGGTTCTTCTTTTCTGCAGTATTGCCTGCGGCCTGAAATAGCGAAGGTGGAAATTGCGCCTTTTGCTTATATGCGCGGTCGGACATTTGAAAATGCAGTGGTTATTCTGGATGAAGCGCAGAATGTCACTGTGAATCAAATGAAGATGTTTCTAACGCGTTTGGGTGAAAATGTAACAGTGATAGTAAACGGTGATATTACGCAATGTGATTTGCCGTCAAGTGTGAAGTCGGGGCTCTGTGATGCTCTGGAGCGGTTTATAGAAGATGAAATGGTGGGTATTGTGACGTTTGATAAGGACGACTGTGTACGTTCTGAATTATGTCAACATGCCTTGGTTGCTTACAGCTAAATCCAGGTCATCGAGGGCTGTATTGCCGTCTGGTCCTCGGTGTGTTTGTGGCTGAAAAGCGAGTTTCACTGTTGTAGATCCTGAAATTAATCGTATTGCTTCACTATAGAAAAGCCCCTCTGCCGCAAGTCAGGGGGGCTTTTTTTACGATCATGAGCTACCCGTTGGAAAAACTGGCGTCATTATGTCGCTGGATAGAAAAGCAAGCTTGCATTGTACTGTAGTCCCCCCTGAATTTAGTCTTACCGCACAATGGAGTTCTCTGGTTAAAATACAACCAACGGAGGCTCATCATGAAGAAAGCGCGTTTCACTGAAACTCAGATCCTACGTGTTCTGAAAGAGGTTGAAGGTGGTCGGCATGTGAAGGATGTGTGCCGAGAAAACGGTGTGTCGGAAGCCAGCTATTACAATTGGAAAGCCAAATATGGTGGCATGGAATCCTCTGATATCAAACGAATGAAAGAGCTGGAAGAGGAAAATCGCCGGTTAAAGCAAATGTACGCATCCCTTAGTTTAGATCATGAAATTCTTAAGGATGTTGTATCAAAAAAACTTTAACGGTGCCTGAGAAGCGTGAGCTGGTGCGTTACGTCATGACGGAACATCAGGCCAGCGAACGACGCGGGTGCCGGATTATCGGTATTAGTCGAAGCCTGTTGCATTATTGCCCGAACACGGCGCGGGATCTGCCCGTGGTCGAGGCATTACAAAAACTTGCACATCAGCATCCGGCCTATGGTTTTGGCCTTATGTTCAATAAGTTACGTCAAGCAGGATTATCGTGGAATGCAAAACGGGTTTACCGGATCTACCGATTATTAAAACTGAACCTTCGGTGTAAAGGAAAAAAACGCTTACCTAACAGGCATCCACAGCCGTTGGTTATTCCGCATAAAATGAACCACTGTTGGTCAGTTGATTTTATGAGTGATGCCTTGATCGACGGGCGGCGATTCAGGTTATTTAACGTCGTCGATGATTTTAATCGGGAAGCGCTGGCAATCGAGGTTGATTTGAATATACCAGCTCATCGCGTTGTACGCATCCTGGAGCGGTTAAGTGCTGAAAGAGGCTATCCGGCATTTATACGCAGCGATAACGGGCCAGAACTTACAGCCGCTGCTTTAGCTGAATGGGCAGAGTTGCACGGCGTGATACTCGATTTTATTCAGCCAGGCAGGCCAATGCAGAACGGATTTATTGAGCGATTTAACAAAACGCTACGAACAGAAATACTCGATATGTATCTGTTCAGAACACTGTCAGAAGTCCGTGTGCTAACAGAAGACTGGCGCGCAGAATATAACGAAGAACGTCCGCATAGCTCACTGGGTGATATGCCACCCGTTATCTATGCGAGGCAAAAACTGGCCGGAGATCCTCATTGGCGGTGGTACTAAAAACCGGAGGGACTACAGTACGAACTACACTATTCGATTGAAACGTGGTCAGAAGAGGAGGGCATATGGTTCGCGTCGTTGGGATAGATCATCTTGCCATTCGTGTCGGCAACCTGAAGGAATCGAAGCATTTTTACGATAGCGTGCTGAACTTCATGGGGTTTGAGCTTGAATGGGAGTTCGATGAGGTTGTTGGCTGGAATAACGGAGAAACCATGTTCTGGATCACCCAAGCTGACGCGATGGGCGTGCGTCATAAACACCGTACGGGCGATGTTGGTTATCACCATTATGCCTTCGAGCTGGCGGCACGAGAAGAAGTCGATGCACTCTATGATTTTCTGATGAAGGAGAAAGTGACGATCGTCGATGCCCCGGCAGATTATCCCAGTTATGGTGAAGGCTATTACGCTGTCTATTTCCTCGACCCTGATGGTTTGAAGCTTGAGGCAATGCATTTTGTTGAGAAGGAGAAGCGTCGGGCGCGTCGTATTCGTGAGAAAGGTTCTGATAATGAGATAGGTGAAAGACAGTGAGCTGACAACTTCATTGACACTGCCAACGCCACCATAATTGATCGATAATCGATGGAGCGAGCGAGCCGCTTCTTGGCGTGCTGGCGGAATATGTGGCGCTTCATGAGAATATTGCGGTCAAGGCACCCGTATGACGAGGAAGCGTCCACCTTGCCGGTCGCAGCAGACAGGATTTACTCTCATTGAGATGCTACAAAATGCCAAGTGCAGGGCTGAAGCGTAGAATCGGCGATCGCTATTCCGCTTGGTGCCATGCGGTGATCGGCAGGAATATCGTGCCACAGAGGGCAATCAGCGGGGCTGGCGGTGAGGGAGGGATTCGAACCCTCGATACGTTTACACGTATACACACTTTCCAGGCGTGCTCCTTCAGCCACTCGGACACCTCACCGGATTCGCTGCCACCTGGGCAACGGGGCGCTACTATATGGAGTCGCCTTCATGCGGTCAAGTAGTATTTAGTGGTTTTGAAACATTTGGTTAAGCATTGAACGTGGTATGAAAAACAAGGGTAAACCTGAAACAGGAAAGAGATAAAAGCCACCGGCAATGCGGTGGCTGGATGTTACATTTGCAATTAGGCTAGCAGTGATTTGATATAGCTGGTGAGTACTTCGTCTTTACTGTTGGCGAAGAAATATTCCTTGAATTTAGGACCAGCAATAGCGCCTTTCAGCAGGTCTTGATCAATACCTTTCAGGATGCTGATCAGATCGTTATAAGCAACTGCCTTGACGGCATCTAAAATCTTTTTGTTACGCTGTTCTGGAATCACGCGATCACGTGGATAACCCTGGCCACCTTCGCATTCAAATAATTTTTCAAAGATATATTGCAGGTTCAGTTCAGCGCCCCAACCAAAACCTTTGGCGAATGGTAGCGCGATAGCGTTACCATCGTTGATCTGGGCAAACATGTACGCATCAGAGGGATCGATCACCAGACCGCAAATGACCCCTGGAAAAGTGTTACATGCCAGCATGGCACCGGAACCAGTGCCACACCCGGTTACCACATAATCAGCCGCGCCTGAATTAAGCAGGATGGCTGCTAGAATACCGTTTTGAACATATGTCAGCGCAGCGGTATCTTCAGCAGAATATTGACCGTAATTGAAAACAGTATGGCCCATGGGTTCAACCACTTTAGTCAAGGTCGCGGCAATCAGTTCGTTTTTGGCAGCCTGGCTGTTTTCGTTAATTAGAGCAATTTTCATGTTTGTTCCTTTTTTGTGACGGACAACTACATTTTTTAAAACACTATTTCAATTAACCACTGGCAGTATACCGTGAGAAAAAGAAAGCGCAAACCATCCGCTTCAAGATCACACGACTCTATGATCACTATCGCAATTCGTTGGATCGTTTAACCCGAGGGAAGCGACTATGCGTCATTTGATCCGTCAACTGGCGCAAGCCATTAAGTCTCGTCCCGATCACAACAAGTGCCGTTGCAAACACCACGGCAGTGGTTATAGGCTATTGTGGCGAAACGCAAATCAACAGTGCCGCCATGAAAACCTGGCTGGCATTCTGGGCCAATAGTATGCACTCTCCGGCGCTAAAACGGCTACAGCGAGTCAACAGTCGCTGACGCTATTCCCACTTGTGTGTTGCGTTCCGACGGGGGATTATCCCGTAAACGTCCCCGGATGGTAGCGACAGGAATGGCGGGTTTGATTGATGGTTGATGATTGTGCAGTGCATTGGCTGGCGATGAGTTTAACCATGAAGAGGCATTACTCATTACCGATGATTATATTGATCAGCAGTTGGCTGGAAGCTGAATAGGTGTGTGGATCAAATCTGCTTTTCAAGCATGACGTTATCTGGAGAGACAGGTAATCTATGCTGATTTCATATCGATAACAGCATGTGGCGGGGGGATTGATATCCCTGACGACGTATTATTTTCGAGCTCTATTCTCCGTGATATACCGATACTGTGCTCCAGCTTTGTTATTGTGGCGATTGATCCCGGGCGAAAGCGATATGCTTGCCCGAGAATTCGCTTAGAAGTTGCTGGTGTCTTTAAACAGACCAACTTTCAGATCGCTGGCGGTATAGATGACACGGCCATCTACCAGCACTTCGCCGTCAGCAATCCCCATGATTAGTTTACGATTGATAACGCGTTTGAAATGTATACCGTAAGTCACTTTTTTGGCGCTTGGCAGTATCTGGCCGGCGAATTTTACTTCACCTACGCCTAGTGCCCGACCTTTGCCTTCACCGCCTAGCCAGCCGAGGTAGAATCCGACCAACTGCCACATGGCATCTAGACCGAGACAGCCTGGCATGACGGGGTCACCAATAAAATGGCAGCCGAAAAACCACAAATCCGGTTTGATATCCAGCTCTGCTTCTACATAGCCTTTTCCATGTCGACCGCCATCTTCAGTCATTGTAATGACACGATCCATCATGAGCATATTACCGGCAGGCAGCTGAGGTCCCTGTGGACCGAACAATTCACCGAGACCACTGAGAATGAGATCTTCGTTTGAATAGGATGCGCGTTTATCTACCATGTTTCTTTAAGCCCTGTTTTTGTGAAGCACGCAGGTTAGCGTACAGATGTACGCTGAGCAAGTATTGTTAGTGCTGGTTAAACCAGTTATTTGGCAAAAAACCAGGGGAACCTCCGTCGTTCCTGTGGTTGTACCAGAGCAATGCGCTCACGGATAATAGAAAGCAAGTTAGGTTGCTGCTCATCATCATAGGCAACATTAGTCAACAACGGTAGAGCCTCTGCGACGGTTTCAACCGGGTAGAGATGGAATTGTCCTGTCCGTACCGCTTCAACAACGTCAGGGTGCAAGCAGAGATGACGCTGATTGGCCGCTGGCAGAATTACGCCTTGATGACCCGTCAGGCCACGCCGCTGACACACTTCAAAAAAACCTTCGATCTTTTCGTTCACACCACCAATAGGCTGAACGTGACCAAATTGATCAACTGATCCTGTGGCGGCAAGCTGTTGATTGATAGGTTGCAAAGCCAGTGCACTGATTAATGTGCTGAACTCCGCTAGAGACGCACTGTCACCGTCAACCTCACCATAAGATTGTTCAAACACAATTGATGCGGAGAAAGGTAACTGTTGTTCCAGCTCCAGTTCTGAAATTAAGAAA